>JALZBR010000065.1 GCA_030863485.1 Actinomycetota bacterium | reverse complement strand
TGACATTCCAGCCGATCCCCGGGATCCACCGGCTCTACCGCAACAACGGCGACCTCACGTTCACCAATGTCTCTGCCCAAACGGGATGGGTTAATAATCTCGGATTCTGGATGGCCACGGCCTGGGGCGACTACGACAACGACAGCGACCTGGACCACTTCAGCACCAGCGCCGGCGGGTCCGCGCTGCAGGACGTTCCCGACGGCCCCTCGACCGACGCTTACTTTCCCCACGGATTCTGGGAGAACGTCGGCGACGGATCGTTCTTCCAGCACAAGCCGCATGAAACGGGATTGGCCCGCCCCCGGGGCTCGGGCTTCGGCTGGGGGGCGAACTTCGCCGATTTCGACAACGACGGCTTCATGGACCTCTTCTTCCACGGCACCTACCCCTCGCTCGGAGGACTGCTTCACGATGCTGAGTGGATGGGCAACCCCTGGGGCAATCCCGGCTACCTGTACCGCAACACGGGAGACAGGCGCTTCAAGCTGGTCCAGACATTCGGTCTGCGGAACCGTTTCACCAGCGGCTCTGCTGTAGGGGACTTCGACGGCGATGGCTTTCCTGACATCGCCGTCGTGAACACCGCGTTCAGGCGGGACCCCGGGAAGCCCATCCTGCTGCTCAACAAGACCGCCAACGGCAATGGCTGGATCACGGTCCGCACGGTGGGGACGAAGAGCAACCGCGACGGCATCGGCGCCAAGGTCCGCGTGCTGGCCGGACGACTGACGAAGTTGCAGGAGGTCCGCTCTGGCTCCAGCTTCGCCTCGATGGACAGTCCCTGGCTGACTTTTGGTTTGGGACGCAAGGCTCCTAGGAGGGTCTCGATCGAAGTGACGTGGCCCTCTGGACGCGTTGAGGTCTTCCGCGGAAAGAGAACCCGGCGCATCGTTACTCTTCGCGAGGGGAGGGGCAAGCGTATCCGCGTCTCTGCGCCGCTCATAACCCGCCCTGACTCTTCTCTCCGCACCCCTAACCTGCCCGTACCGCCTAATCAACCTCCTCTTCCGGCTCCGACCGTACCTACTCGTCGGCGCTAGCAGCGTGAGCATATGGAGGCCCATCAACGGTAGCTAGCTACTGGTCAAGCTCTTTGGCGGACGCGTCTCGAGGCTCGAGATCAGGACGAGCAGCTGAGACTCTCACCCGTGATAGAGGCTGACTCGGACGAAAGCTCCTATCAAACTCATTGCTGAGTGCCTCATCCCGGGTGCTTCGCCGAGTTCTCCCAAGGATCGTAATGGAGGGCTCCCGCGCCGAGATGCTTCGAACCGATTAGACCGACAAGCTCCGTCGACGAGCTCCCCCAGCGCCACCTGCTACTAAGAATTCCCTGATTGACCCGCTGCAGTCCGGCGTGCAAGCCTTCAGGCGATGCTTAGTACAGGCACCCAGGCGGATCGAATCATCAGTGCAACCCATCCGGCTAGCGCTCAATCAAGCAACGAGCTATCGTGACTCACGCACGCGCGACAGTAAGAGAAGGACTTCTCCCTTACATTCTGCTGGCGATTTCGTTCGTCCTGCTCGCTTTCTACGGTACCGGGATCTATAACTTCTTTATCCCCACCGTTGTACAACAACGAGACTTCTCGCTGGGACTCTACGCGCTTGCCATAGTCGGAGGGACAGCCGCATTCCTCTCACCTTGTGCTTTTGGAATGCTACCTGCTTACTTCGGTTTCTTCCTATCCTTTGGGGAAAGCGTTTCAGAAGGCGACGCGAAGGTGCGCAAAGGCGTCACCCTCGGAGCAGCAGCTGCCGGCGGCTTGGTGACCGTCGCCGTCGTCCTTGGCATCCTTATCCTGGTGCTCGGCTCGACATTTGCGCCGACGCTTCGGATCGTCACCCCAGTCCCCAACCCATTTACTCGCGGTCTGCGCATTGTCGCAGGCGTTCTCTTGCTCGTTCTTGGAATTCAACAGATGAGGGGGCGCTCTCTTCTCAGCCGCCTGGGTAGCCTTCCTAGGAAAGTTCGGGAGCGAATGGATCGCGCCGCACAGCAAGAGCGATCTCCCTTGGGATTTTTCTATCTCTACGGAATCCTGTACTTGCTGGTGGCGCTGCCGTGCGTCGCCAACGTTATGGCGGCGCCGTTACTTTTTGCCTTCGCAACGCAGGGGCTCGCCGGGGCCGTCGTTACGCAGGCTCTTTTCCTCTTGACAATGGCAACGCTCATGGTGATGACTTCAGTTGGTATTGGTATGGCAGGGAAAAATGTCTTGGTCGGGTTGCGCGCTTCTGGACGAACAGTTGGAGCAGCTACGGGCGCCCTGATAGCCCTGATGGGGGCGGCCCTCGTCTACTTGGATATCGATCGCGACGCGTTCCGACGTCTCTTCTTTCACTTCCCCATCAAGTGACCACTGCTACCGCGCGTCCGGATTTCGCCCAGAGCTTTCGCAGCGCAAACTTTGCCACCTTCGCAGGCACAAGCGGGAGCCAGCGCGTCTGCTTCCCGGGCGATCTCCCTGGGCTTTGGATAGCGGCGAACGGCCAAGGTGGACATCTCGAGGTAGGCCTTTACTATCTGGCACTCAATCAACTTGGGGCTAACGCTCTGACTGGGAACGCGTGATGAAGAGCGTGATGAAGAGTAGGAAGCCGGTCGTGAGAAGGGCATGCCTGCTGGCGCTCCTGGTGACCCTGGTCGGCGGCGCCGTTCCGTTCGCGCCGCCTGCCGGGGCGCGTGGCAGGCTTTGCACGGTCGCGCTGCCGCTTCGCTTCTCCCCAGGGTTCACGATGACGCCCTCTCGGATCAGCTTCTCCTCGGGAGGCCAGAGGGGAGCCATCAAGTGCCCGGCTGGGATCGCAGGGGCGGCGGTCACGGGACCGGGAACGATTGGGGCCAAAGGCACGCTCCGAGGGCTTCTAGGCGGGGCGAACTGCATACAGGAGGCAGGAGCGGGCACCGTATCGATCGCCATTCCCACCGCCCGAGGGATGCTCAAGCTCAGGGAGCGGGTGGAGATCCGCCGGGTGGGGGAGACGGGGATCGCGAGGAGCTCGAGCTTGGCCTGGACCTATGCGGTGCGGGTGCTCGAGGGGGACTGCATCACTCGCCCAGTCACCGCGGTCCTGCTCGTGGGGCCGGCCGTCCTTCTCGCACACGCCTCCGACTCCCGTGCAACAGGTATCGAATCGGCGATAACCGGCAGCTAACCGTCGCCACTGCCCCAACGCGCGGCCTCGATCACGTTACTCGGACCTTCTTGCCAGCGTTCCGCCCAACCGACCTTGCGACCTCCCAGCCGCTCTTAGACCCGGCGCCCGCAGCTACTGGCGACCGTATGTCGACCATGTTTAGAGCGACGAAGACGCTTCGTCGTTGCGCGAGTCCCTATTCAGAGCGAGGATCCCATTGGCACAATTCGGACAGCTCCTCGACCCACTCCAGGTTTGAAAGCCGTCCTATTAGGGGCACCAGGGAAAACGCCCTAAAAGACCAGGTCAGAATCGCTTTTTTCCTTTGCGCTGTTCTCCGCTGTAGTTCGTTAGAGATCGCTGCAGGCGGGGCTAAGCGGGGATCAGACGGGGCTAAAACGCGGCCAAGACACGAGTTCCAAGCATTCGAGTTGACAGAACTTAAGGGGTAGGCAGGCAAGCAGAGAGAAAACCTGCCCGGGAACAACGTTCACCCTGTTGCCGATGCGCACCGCCGGGTTAGCCGGACGCGACAACGTGGCCGGCGGTCACTTGCGGAGGGTTCGGCAGCAGCGACTCGATGTTGTCCCGTACCCACTCGGCGGCTCGTTCGGTCGAAGCCTCGGCACCGGCTCGATCCTCAAACACGCTGGTCGACGCCATCACGCCGCCTCCAGCGTCAACCCAGTAGTAGGCGACGAACCCCGGAATTTCCTTGAGCAGCGGCACAAAGCCCTCCGCTACGCGCCGTCCGGCCTCGCCAGGATCAGTCACGCCTTCGTACCGCCTCACCGCCGCATACATGACTCCCTCCTCTCTGGCACGTCCGGCTCACGACTCGTGCCTCGCGA
>JALZBR010000062.1 GCA_030863485.1 Actinomycetota bacterium | reverse complement strand
CCATCAGCTACTCGGGCTCGGCCACCGACCCTGAGGACGGGGCGATACCTGTCGGCGGCCTTAGCTGGACGATACTCGTGAATCACTGCCCGGGGGGCTCCTGCCATCAGCACACCTTGACCACGGGAAGCGGCACGGGGGGCAGCTTCACAGTGCCGGACCACGGAGACGACACCCATCTCGAGATCGTGCTTACGGCCGTGGACAGCGGGGGCCTGACGGGGACGTCTTCAGTCAAGATCCACCCTCAGACTGCTCGGATAACGCTTGCCTCCTCTCCTACCGGGCTGACCCTCATGTACGACGGCGTCCAGGGCAAGGCGCCGTTCGTTCGGAACTCGGTGGTGGGCTCGAAGCACACCATCTACGCGCCATCCCCGCAAAAGAACTACGTGTTCCAGTCATGGTCCGACGGCGGGGCTCAACAGCACGTCATCACGGTTGGCACCAGCGATGCGACCTACACGGCGAAGTTCGTCCTGAAGTTGGTCTCCCTATGATGAAAGGCGGCGCGGTCAAAAGAGCGCGTGCTCTCCTACCCCCACAGCAGCTCGCTCCGGGGGGGCGCCACACGCAGGGGATCCGGGCGTGTCACCCGCAGCGCCTGCAAAGCCACGAGGCACGCGTATGAGGTGTTGCCGACCACATAACGTTTCCATAGCCGTCTGGGATCTTGCATCAGACGATGCAGCCATTGGAGTCCGACGCGTTGCACCCAAGGAGACGGCTCGCGCAGAAAGCCGGAGTGGTAGTCGAAGGCGGCGCCGACCGCGATGATGGGAATAGACAGCGCGTTGCGGTATTCGTACGCGAAGACCTCTTGTCGAGGGCATCCCAGCCCCACAAAGAGAAGCCGCGCTCCGGACGACTTCACCCGGGCTGCTATCGCGCTCTTCTCCTCCGGCGTGATCCGCCTGAAAACCGATGGCTCCGCGCCCGCTATTTCAATGCCGGGGAAGCGAGACTCCAAGCTCCGCGCCAATCGACTTACGACCTCGCTTCTGCTCCCATAGAGGTAGATGGGCAAGTTCTCACGACTTGCAGCGGCACAGAGCTCGAGCATCAAGGTCGGTCCGTACACTCTCTCGCGCAATCGGGTTCCATGGAGGAGGTTGAGCGCCCACCGAACGGGTTGGCCGTCGGGCGTTACCAAATCGAGGTGGTTGAGGCGATAGCGGTGCGTGGGATCTTGTACGCCCGTCATTACCCCGTGGACGGCCAGGGCGCTGACGCTGAACTCTCGCTGATCTCGCGCCGCCTGGATGATCTGCGCGACCGCCGCGTCGTAATCGAGAGCGTCGATCAAGACTCCCAGGACGTTTTGCTTCCCGAGGCTTCTCATGGCATCCACTTGTCGGCGTTCGCCTCGAAGATCTCCTTGAGGATGCGCTCGACGTCGTACTCCAATTGCCAGGCTGGGTAATGGACCTGGAACTTGCCGTTGTCGCTGATCCACCATTTGTGATCCCCGATGCGGTTCGCGTCGCTGTAGGACCAACTCAACTCCCGCCCGGTGATCTCCTGGCTGAGCTCGATGGCCTCCAGGACGGAGCAATTGCTGAATCGCCCCCCGCCCAGGTTGTAAACCTCGGCGACGCGCGGCTCCTTGAAGAACTCGTGAAACGCTCTGATCAAATCGCTGCTGTGGAGAGCATCGCGGACCTGCTTACCCTTGTAGCCGAGGACGGTGTAATGAGACGCCGTCATGTTGCAGCGCACGATATAGGCGAGAAAGCCGTGCAGCTGGGTCGCGGAGTGCTGGGGGCCGGTCAAAGTGCCGGCTCGAAGACAAGCGGTCTTCATCCCGAAGTACCTGCCGTATTCCTGAACCAGAACGTCTGCCGCCACCTTTGACGCTCCGAAGAGGCTGTGGAGGCAAGCATCTATCGGCATGTCTTCCCGAATTCCGTTGGTGTACGTATGATCTGGGACGACGTCGTAGCGTTTCTCGAGCTCGACTAGAGGCAGCTCGTTCGGCCTGTCGCCATAGACCTTGTTCGTCGAAGTGAAGACGAAGACGGCGTCGGGAGCAAACTGCCGGGAGGCTTCCAAGAGGTTCAGAGTGCCGACGGCATTGATGTCGAAATCGGTCAGCGGCTCGCGAGCTGCCCAATCGTGAGACGGCTGAGCTGCGGCATGGATCACGAGCTCGACGTGACGGCCGTATTCCTTGAAGAGCTCGAAGATCCCGGCTCGGTCTCGGATGTCGACGTCGTAATGACGATACCGCCGCCCCAGACGTCGCCGTAAGCGAGTGGCGTTCCACGCGGTGGAAGCCTCTTCACCGAAGAAGATTCTGCGCATGTCGTTGTCGATACCGACTATTTCCAGGCCAATGTCCGCGAAATAGACGGAGGCTTCCGAACCGATCAGGCCGCCAGAACCGGTTACGAGGGCAACGCTCATCGGGTCATCTCCCAATGATGCGAAGCGTGAACTGATTTCATAGGTATACAAACCCCTCTTTTCGCCCTTTGAACGCAACCTCCTTCTGAGCGGCTGCACCGGCGGTGAAGAAGGACGTAAATTATCAGTTGGGGAGCACTCGGGGCCCGATGCGTGAGCAGGAAGCGGGCTTTGGTTTCGGCCCTCCCGGCCGCAAGAAGCGCTCTATTCCGCCACGCCGCGCCCCGCCGCCTGCAGCTGGCGGTCCACGCCGGGTGCTTGAGCAACCTTCTCCAACCGCCTGCTGACGAGACTGCGCCGCACCGCAAAAGTCGCTCGAGTCGTTGCCACGAGCGAAGCAAAGGGAATGGGCATGGGGTCACCTAGGAGAAGCGCGCGCACGAACTCCTGCAGCTGGCCGCTCTGACCCTTGTCCGTGCCTCCCCGCGCGCGGTTGGTGCGCCGTCTGCCCCCGCGCCATAGCTCGGCGCGCCGGAAGTTGTGGAGGCGCGCGACCTGCCCGTGGCCGAAGACCTGCAGGACTTCTTTGGGGTAGCGATTGTCGCCTCTCGTTAGATAGGAGATCGTTGCGAGCGACCCATCGGGATATATGAGCGTAAAGACGCAGTCGTCGGAATCCTGGGGCGTGGCGGCGGCAAAGACCTCGAGAGGGTCGCTTTCGAGCCACCACGACGCCGTGTCCACGAAGTGGCATGCCTCCCCCACGACGCGCGAGCCTTGCTCTTCCGAGCGCGCATACCAGCTGTCCGGTTCGAGCGATCCCGCGTTGACGTCGTAGCGAATCTGCAGCGCGCCCGCGCGCCGGCCCCACTCGTTCCTCAGCTCGACCAGCAGCGGTGCAAAGCGACGGTTGAAGCCCACCATCAGGCGGTCGTTTCCCGTCTCGGCGACCGCGGTGCAGATGGCCTCGAGCTGTGGTTCGTCGATCGCAAGAGGCTTTTCGACGAACACGGCTTTGCCCGCTCGCAACGCCTCGCAGACGAGGCGCGCGTGCGAGTCGTGGCGCGTGACGATCATGACCGCGTCGATGCCTTTGTCGGTCAGCAGTGCGTGGTGATCCGTCGAGAAGCGCTGAAAGCCGAACTTGCGCCCCGCGTTCGTGGCCGAGAGCCCGGTGGTTGTGGCCACCTCGACGAGCTCGACGTCCTCACGTTCACGAAGATGCGGAAGCAACATCGCGGTCGCGTAACTTCCCGCGCCGATCACGCCCAGGCGTACACGTCCCGAGGGCGCGGCGCGCGCCGGGTACGAGACAGGCGCGACGCCCGGCAGCCGCCGATCGAGCGGGGGCTCGGCAGGATAGCGGAAGACGAACCCGATGGCGTCTTGTTCGCCGGCTTGGATGCGCTCGTACGTGGCAACGGCCTCTTCGAACGGAACGACCGCCGAGACCAACGGCTCGAGGTCGATGCGACGTGAGTCGACGAGGTCGAGGAAGCACTCGAGGTTTCGCCTCTCCGTCCAGCGCACGTAACCGATGGGGTAATCGACGCCCCCCTCCTCATAGGTGGGGTCGTACCGCCCGGGACCGTAG
>JALZBR010000040.1 GCA_030863485.1 Actinomycetota bacterium | reverse complement strand
GGTCAGGCGAATCGGGAAGAAAGTCAGCGCTGTGGCGCCGGTGATGCTGGCTTTGAGGAAATCGCGGCGATGCAAAGCGTCCCCTGGCCTGTCCCAACCCGTCAGATGCACGCTATGTGGCGACGGTAAGAGGGTCAAGAGGCGTTTGGGCAGTCCGTAAGCTCCTTAGTTTGCTCGTCGTCACGCCGGCAACAGAGCAGCGTTCAACTGGTCCGTCAGCCACGCCTCGTAGTCATGGACGCTCCGACGACCCGAGCCAGGACTGCAAGAGAGACGAGGATGCTCGTGCGTCCCGTCGAGCCCGCCGATGGCGATGAGTGTGCCCGCATCGTCTACGAGACCTTCGGCACCATCCATGACCACCACCGCTTCGAGCGCGACTTTCCGATGCTCGAAGACGCCGTGCAGCTCACCATCCTTTCCTCACGCACCCCTCGATCTGGGGTGTGTGGCCCAGCCTCGTTTCTGCTGCCCACGAGGCAGGCGGAATCCTCCGGGGGTGTCTTCGTGAGGGTCTACGCGTCGTCAAGCCGATACGTACATGGCGATCGGCCAATACCAAGAACCGAAGGGCTGTTGGATCCCCTCAGTGCTTACTGATACGGAAGGGAGATGTAGAGATGCTTGGAGATATGCGAGTCATGGTGGCTGTGCCGGTGAAGGACGTGGAGCAGGCCCGCGACTTCTACGAGGGTGTTTTAGGTCTCAAGTTCGTGGGGGGCCCACGTGCCGACGGCAGCCTTGAATACGAGTGCGGGGCAGGCACCGGCCTGTTCACTTACCCCACGGACGAGAACGCGGGACAGTCACCGGCTACGCTGGCGGCCTGGCACGTCGACGACATCGAGGGGGTCGCGAGGGACCTTCGAGACAAGGGCGTTGTCCTCGAGGAGTACGACATGCCGGGGCTGAAGACAGAGAATGGGATCGCCAGGCTTCAAGGCGGCAGGGCGCTCTGGTTCAAGGACCCGGACGGCAACATCCTCAACGTCTTCGAACGTGACTGAACTACCGACAAAGACCGGCGACCGCTCTCTCGATCGCTCTCGTTGACCGGTTCCTCTCGCCGTACTCGGGCTTTCGGAGAGGCGGCGCGGCATAGAACGGGGTTGTTCAGGAGAACGCTTTGGATGTTCGAGCGAGCCACGCGTCGGCCGGGAAGCAGAGGTTGAGGAAAAGGGCTCGTGAGCGGGTAGGACCTCGTGGGCCCAGGTGGACTTGAACCACCGACCTCACCCTTATCAGGAGGACAGCAGGAGGGTGCCAGTAGGAAACAGCAATGACCATGTCGGCACACGTTGTTGCAGGTCACGCTGTTTTCGCTAAGACTCCACAGGCAGCGAGTGCCATAGAAGAACAGCGGTTTGCAGCGTCATTTTTTAGGATTCCTTTAGGACGCACCCTTAGCCGAAAGTGCTGCCGGCAACGGGTGCTGTCTCATCGTCGCCACTTTGCCCTTAAGCAGTTGTTTGAGCAATTCCTTCCTGGTGCAACGCCCTCTAATTCCGCAGTAGTCCTGGTATCAGTTCGGTCGAGGGGAGGCCCCGCTGGGTGCCTCGCACTCCCATCGTCTTGCTCCTGGTGCATGTCACGACCGTCCTAGGAGGTTGGCGCGAAAGCTGACGACGCAGCGCGTCACTTATCTCCGTGCGAACTTTACGAACGCTTAACCTCTGGAGGAAGGCTGTCCCTGACTTCAGGGGTTTCCCGGATGGACCCCGCCGACGGCTCGCACGACCATGAGAGGATGCGAACCTATTTGCTCTCTCATCACCATGAGGCGGGTGATTGCGGCACCGCGTGGGCCGCGTGGAGGGGATTCGACAGCCCCCTGCGTCACACCCTTGCCTTGTCGACCTGTCGGGAGGGGGGCCACCGACTGTGGTGCGTCGTTCGGGCCGAGGATGAGGAAGGTGCGCTCTCCCAGCTTCCGCCGTGGCTGGCCTCCCGCTCAAAGGTCACGCGCATAACCCAGACCCAAATTCCTTAGGAGACCTAGGCGCGACGCATCGGTCCTGCTAGCGTCGTTGGGCGAAATGCCCCATTTCGAGGAAAAGCTCGTTGGCCGCAAGGCGGAGCTGCACACGGTCGACCGCCTGCTGCGTGAGCTCGCCGGCGGCCGGGGAGGAATCCTCGAGATCGTTGGGGAGCCGGGCATCGGTAAGACCCGCCTGGTCGCCGAGTGCGTGGCGCGCGCGGAGGGCCGCAAGCTGCTGGCGCTGTCTGCGCGGGCATCCGAGTTCGAGCGTGATGTTCCGTTCGGCCCGGTAGTGGATGGGTTAGACGACTATCTCGCGTCCCTGGCCCCTCGCCGCCTCGAACACCTCGGAGCCGACTGCCTCAGCGCCCTCGCCCCGGTGTTCCCGGCGGTCGCGCGTTGGGCGGGCGAAGCGCGCCCGGTGCTCCAGGCAGAGCGCCACCGCATCCACTCCGCGATCCGCGCCCTCCTGCAGCAGCTGGGAAGCCACCAGCCCCTGGTGCTGGCCCTCGACGACCTGCACTGGGTCGACGTCGCCACCATCGAACTGCTAGCTTTCCTTCTCCGCCGAGGATGGAGCGCCCCCGTCTTGCTGGTCGTCTCCTTCCGCCCCGCGCAGGCGCCGCCCTCGCTCGTGCGCGCCCTTGACGAGGTGGACCGGAGGGATGCCGTTGAACGGATGGAGCTGGCCAGCCTCAGTCCGGAAGAGGGTGCAGAGCTGGTTCGCCAGGTGGGGGCCCGGCCCGGAGTGGAGGCGGCCCTGTACCGGGAGGCCGGAGGCAACCCCTTCTACCTCGAGGAGCTCGCACGCGCTGGGGCTCAACCTCTGGCGCGGGCAACCACCGAGACCGCGCTGGGCGGCGAAGTGCCACGGGCGGTGGCAGCTGCACTACAACAGGAGCTCGTCGGGCTGGCGCCGCGGGGGCGGACTCTTCTCGAAGGCGCCGCTGTCGCCGGCGACCCCTTCGAGTTCGATCTCGCCGCGGAGATCGCGCAGATGCCTGAGGAGAGCGCGCTGGAGTCCCTGGACGACCTGCTGGAACGTCGGCTCATCGGACCCACCGACGTTCCGCGGCGATTCCGTTTTCGCCACCCGATCGTGCGCCGCGCCGTGTACGAGTCGTCCGGCCCGGGCTGGCGCCTCGGGGGCCATGCTCGCGCGGCCGAGGCCCTCAAGCGGCGCGACTCGCCTGTCGCCACCCGCGCCCATCATGTCGAAGCCTCGGCGCGCCGCGGCGACGAGTCGGCGGTGGCCCTACTGTCCTCGGCCGCAGATGACGTCGCTGCGCGCGCTCCGGCAATCGCAGCTCGTTGGTACAACTCGGCCCTCCACCTGCTTCCTCCGGAGGTCGGGCGGGGGCGGCGTCTCGCCCTGCTCGTCCCGATGGCGACCTCGCTAGGGTCCTCCGGGCGGATTCGCGAGAGCCGCGACGCGCTTCGCGAGGCCCTGGGTTTGATCCAGCTTGAGGCGACCGACCAGCGGGTCCGGGTCGCCATCGCCTGCGCTCGGATGGAGTATCTCCTTCGACGCCACGCCGAGGCGATGGATCTCCTTCAGGGGACCCTTAACGAGCTCCCGGATCGGGACTCCGCCGAGGCCGGAGCGCTGAAGCTCGCCATCGCCATGGCCCGGATCTGGTCCGCAGAGGAGGACGCGGCCGTATGGGCCGGCGCCGCGCTCGCCGACGCCCGACGGAGCGGCGATCGGAACCTGGAGCTGGTCGCTCTGTCCGCGCTTGCGATGGGGACATGGGTGGCCGGAGAGACGACCGCGGCCGTCAATGCCGCGACATCGGGCAGCCGGCTGATCGACTCGATGTCAGATGACGAGCTGGCCGGGGTGATCGACGCCCTCGTGCTGCTGTGCTGGACCGGCACGATCCTGGACCGCTCCGAGGACTCTCGCCGCCACGGAGAGCGAGGCCTGCGGGTGGCGCGCGAGCACGGCCAGGGACGGGTGATCTCTCAGCTCCAGTACGGGTTGGGCTACGCGTACGGAGCCTTGGGGCGTATACACGACGCGGCCGCGCAGCTGGACGACGCGGTGGAACCGCTATCGCAACGGGGAGTCGGGAGAACCTGGCATGGGCTCTGCTCCTCCGCTGCTCTGCTGCGACGATAGCGGGGAATATCCCGGCGGCGCGTCGCGACGGCGAACGCGCCGTGGAGGCGGCCCGAGGATGGACCGACATCGCATGGTCCGCTGCCAACCTGATGCTGGCTGACGC
>JALZBR010000024.1 GCA_030863485.1 Actinomycetota bacterium | reverse complement strand
CTGTAGGCGTACCTGTCTTGTTCAGATCCACCCCACGCCCGGTCATCGCCCGCGCCCAGGTTGATGTAGTCGTATCCACTGCCCCCCATGCCCCGGTCGTCTCCCCGGTAGATGTTGTCGATGAGCTTGTCGCTGTCCGCTCCTCCGATCAACGTGTCGGCTCCACCAAGACCCAAGAGGTCGTCTCTGCCGACGCCACCGAGCAAGCGATCGGCTCCGGCTCCGCCGCTGAGATCGTCGTTTCCAACCTCTCCGGCGATGCGGTCGTCTCCGTGATTGCCGCGCAGTTCATCGCCGCTCGCCGGTCCGCTCGGTGAGGGGTTGCCTCTCCCGCAGATGAAATCTTTGCCGCCCTTTCCATTGATGACGTCTTTGAACGACGGCTCTCAGCTTCCGGCTGCCAGAACCCGGACGTCTCCTCTTCTGCGCGTTGTTCCGGACGAGTCCAGCCATTCGCACAGGGGCACGGCGTACTTGCGGGTCGTCCCGAGGAGATCCCGTATCTGCGCAACCGTCATAGGACCCGATGACGAGATCGCCTCTCGGACCAGAGCCTGCGCGCCCTCTGCCTGACCCCTCGTCAGAAAGAAGTCGCCGACCGCCACCAGCTCACCCGTCTCGATCAGGGCCCGCACCAGGTCGTCGTCCTCACCAAGCTCCCGTCTCCTAGGGGGCGAGTAACCGGCCGACTCGATCTTCTCCAGGAGCCGGCCGCGCGCTCTCTCTTGAGCCGGATCGAGCCGGACGCCAAACGACGCCAGCCTGACGTAGCTCCCTTCGGCCGTGGTCTCTTCGGTGCGCGCGACGAGAGCGTCGAACGCCCCTTGCTCGAGATCCAGAGAGGCGCGCAGGATCTCTTTCGGCATGCCGGCCTCCAGGGGGTGTTGTTCATGCCATTGCTCGAGCGTCTCGATGAGCCGGCGCGTCAACTCGAGGGCGCGGTCCGACGAGACCAAGGCGTCGCCGAGCTCGACTACCTCGTGCCCTGCACCCGACGCGCCCGAGCGAAGCAGTGCCCGGGATCTCTCGATCATGCCCTCGGAACTTACGATCGCGGCGAGAGCTTCGTCGGGCGAAGCTTCCACGAGTCGGCGCAGCAGGTTCACCAGGTCCGCGCGAGACGATCCCCGCGCTGTTGGAAGAGGGTCGAGCACCCGGCCCCCGCCGAAGGTCTCGATGCGACCCGCGTCGCGCAGCACGAACCTGTCTCCCCTGACAAGCGAAAGGGGGTCTCGCAGACGCAAGCGAGCCAGTGCCGTCTCACCCGGGCCGATGGCCGGCGTGTCGAGCAGAGAGACCCTCACCGGTGTCTCCGCCGACCCGCAGTAGAGAAGGTGCGATCCCTTCGAGCTCAGCTCATGGCGTATCCCGCTGACCGTTTCGGGAAGCACCTCGATCACCGCATCCACCACAGTCGTCGTGTGCGCCTGATGGGGAAGGACGATGGCGTCCCCTCGAGCGGCCTCGTCGCGACCCAGCCCCACTAGGTTCAACGCGACCCGGTTCCCCGGTGCCGCCTCCTCGACGTTCTTCTTGTGACTCTGGATCGACCGGATGCGCGCACGTCGCCCTTCCGGAACCACCGAGACCGAGTCGCCGACTCGCAGAGACCCCCCGGCGAGCGTGCCGGTGACCACGGTTCCCGCCCCTCCGATCGTGAAGACGCGATCGACCCAGAGGCGGGGGCGACCGGTGTCCGGTGGGCGCGGAGCGCCGTCCAGAGCGCGATCGAGCGCAGAGACAAGTTCCGAGATCCCTCCTCGGTCGCGCGCCGAGCAGGCAACGATCGAGATGCCTTCGAGCTTCGTGCCGCGGAGGTGCTCTTCGGTCTCCGTCCGAACCATCTCGAGAGTTGCTGTATCCACCAGATCGGCTTTGGTCAAGGCGACAACGCCATGCTCGATCCCGAGCACCTCGAGGATCGACAGATGCTCGCTCGACTGCGGCATCCACCCCTCGTTGGCTGCAACTACGAAGAGACACACGGAGATGCCGCCGGCTCCCGCGAGCATGTTCTTGATGAATCGCTCGTGACCCGGGACGTCGATGATCCCGATCTCCTTGCCGGAGGGAGTCGTCAGCCACGCGAAACCGAGGTCGATGGTGAGGCCACGACGCTTCTCCTCGGCGAAGCGGTCCGGATCCATCCCGGTGAGCCTCTCGATGAGTGACGATTTCCCGTGATCGACGTGGCCGGCTGTTCCGACGACATGCATGGCTCGATTCTCCCCCGATACCCGACCCTGTTTGCGAGGCGAGATCCGGGGTACTCCGCCCACCATGCCCTTGACAGCCATCCTCGACATCGACGGGACGCTCGTTGACACCAACTATCAACATGCGATCGCGTGGTACCGCGCCTTCCGGCAGAACGGCATTATCCTGCCGACCTGGCGTATCCACCGTCATCAGGGGATGGGCGGCGACCAGCTCGTGCCGACGTTGATCGGGGAGGAGAAAGCCGACGAGATCGGCGACGACATACGGGCGGCGGAAAAGGAGCGTTACGCGGAGCTCATCGACGAGGTCGAACCCATGGAAGACGCGCGCGAGCTGATCGTGACGCTCAAAGAGAAGGGTCACTCGGTGATCCTCGCCAGCTCCGCCAAGGAAGAGGAGGTCGACCATTACCTCGATCTGCTGGACGCCCGCGACCTCGTCGACGGATGGACGACTTCAGCAGACGTGGAAGAGACCAAGCCCGAACCGGATCTGGTCGAAGCCGCGGTCAAGAAAGGCGGCGGCAACGAAGCCCTCATGGTGGGCGACTCGACCTTCGACGTCGAGGCCGCCGAGCGAGCAGGCCTGAAGACGATCGCTCTGCTGACGGGGGGTTTCTCGGAGACGGAGTTGCGCGACGCGGGGGCCGCGGCCGTGTTCGAGTCCGTTCGAGAGCTGCGGGAGAAACTTTCGGATACGCCTTTCGGCGACTGAGCAGTAGTTGCATCACCTAAGATGCCGCGAGTCGCAGGACTCGCACCGAAGGCGAAGAAACTCCAGACAAAGCCCCCAAACCTCCGAGGTGAATCTCTTGTATTCGAATTCCCGCTCGAGTCGCTGGCCCCGCGCTGTTTTCACGCTCGTCTCACTCGCCGTGCTCGCCGGTGTCCTGCCTGCAGGCGCGACGCCGGTCTGCCCCGACAAGTCCACGCGCGATCTCGAGTGCGGGGGCCGCATCTTCCCTGAGGCGGAGCGATCGGTCGACTTCGTTCAGCACAACGACAACGAGTACCCCGCGGGGTCAAGGCGCTCGAGAAGGAGTTCCCGAGGTTCGTCAAGGTCAGAACGCTCGCCAACATCCTCAATGACAAAGATGCGGTGTCGGTCAACGGGTTCGACATCTGGGTAGTCGAGATCACGAACTTCAACGCTCCCGAACGCGGCAAGATCCCGGTGGTTGCATCCCTTTCCGCACACGGTCCGGAGCGGGCTGGGCTCGAGGGCGGCGTCCGATACATGGAGGACCTCGCGAACTGGGCCAAGAAGGACCCCGAGCACAAGCTCCGCAACGGGACCAACAAGGACTCGACCGCGATCACCGTAAGGAAGGCGCTCAGAAAGACCCATTTCTATCTCGCGAACATCAACCCGGATGGGTGGGAATCGGGTGACAACGAGCACGGCGACAACCTGTACAACCGCGGCAACGGCAACAACGTTGACCTCAACCGCGAGTTCCCAACGATGGGATGGACGGAAACCGAGTACTCACCTCTGTCGGAGCCCGAGTCGAAGTCCTGGCACAAATTCATGCGACGCGTCGACCCGGTTGCCGCCACCGACATCCATGGAGAGGTCACCTCCGCAAATAACGCGTTCACCGACATCATGTATCCGGCAGGTCAGTGGAACCCTCGCGAGCAAGCTCAAGAGGAGCGCCTCGCCCGCCACATGAAGTCGAACGTCGAGCGTTACTTCCGTAAGGACGATGTCGAGCTCGGGGACATAACCGAGAGGATCGGGGCGATGAAGCCGGCGGAGTACGCGACGGGTTACGACGTCGTTGGCTACGACGACTCGGGTTTCATGGGCGACTACTTCACCCAGCGACACGGTGCTCTGGAGATCGACGTCGAGAACTTCGCCTCCCACCACTTCCCCGGTGGTACGTGGCTGCCGCCGTTAGAGAAGGCCCACATAGCTTCCGTTCGGGGACAGCTCGAGACCATCCTGGTCGAGGCGATCGTTCATCGGCGGGTCAAGACCTCATTGGGGCTCGGCCGTACCGGGTACCTCTTCGACCCGAAGGTCATCACGTCGAAGGACGGCTACGGCGGGCCGCCCCCGCCCAAGGGGTACGACCCCCAGCCGTATCGGTCCACCCGCATGAAGTATTTCCGTGATCTATCGAAGTTCGCCAACTCGCGCCTTCGCAAGGTTCGCTCCGCGGACATAAGGCGCGGTGGGCTCAAGGGGCTGAAATCGTTTGTCATGGCGGACCGCCGATTCCCGAAAGACCCCAAAGGACGGCGCATCCACCGGGACGACGCGACTGCAGCCATTCGCCGCTTCGTCTCACGAGGCGGCAACCTGGTCCTCACCGACCGCGCGGTGAAGCTGCTGAAGAACCTTGGCATCGTCGAGAGAAAAGCGATCTCGATGCAGGTCTCCGAGGCCGGCCACATCGACATCGAAGACTCCAAGGACCCTTACGTGAAGGGCGTGCACACCACCGCCAGCCAGACCTACTACGAGGTCCCGCTCGGTTATCCCGCCGAACCGGCGTCGGCGCCGCACTGGACCGTGGATCGCAATGCGTGGGAGGAAGCCGGCGGCAAGAGCATCGGTTACGTCGGCGACGAGGATCGGATCGGTCTCGGAAGGCTGAGGCTCGGCAAGGGCACCATCGCCATCTACGGGGCCGTGCTCCCGAGGGCGGTCGAGAAGCACGACCACTTCTACGGGCTGGCGGACTACGGCGTGACCGTCGCCGGCGGCCAGATCCTCAACAACGTCATCAAGTTCGGCAAGCGCTAGGCAGTCAGGCGCCGAGTGCGGATGCGACGAGGTCCGCGAGGATCTCGTCCTCCGCCGGCGCCACTGTCCTGAGGTCCAAGAGGACCCGCTCTGTCTCGACCCGAGCTATCACGGGAGGATCCGCGGTCCGCAGTGCCCGCTCTATCTCGGAGGGCGATCTCGACACGTGTCCCAAGGAGACGCCGAACGATGCGATCTCGGCCCCCGGCACCGAGCCCCCGCCGGGGACCGACGTGGTCTCGACCGCCTCGGCCGACAGTCCCTCGACCCGAGAACGCAAAGCGGCCGCCAGGAGTTTCGAACGTTCGCTCAGCTCCGCGGAGGTTGCCGTCGCCATGCTCCACAGCGGGAGCTCTCGGGCGCGTCCGCGCAGATGCATCTCGAGGGTGACCTCGAGAGCGGCCAGCGTCATCTTGTCGACCCTGAGCGCTCGGATAAGGGGATGGGTGCGAAGTCTTTCGATGGAGGCCGATCGCCCCACGAGGAGCCCGGCCTGGGGCCCTCCCAGGAGCTTGTCGCCGGAGAACGAGACGACGTCGGCTCCCTCCGCCACAGCCCCTGTCACGGTGGGCTCCCCATCAGACCATCCAGGTTCACCGGGCGCCGTCAGAAGGCCGGATCCGATGTCGTGGATGAAGGATATGCCCCGACCTCTTGCAAGCCGAGCAAGGTCTCGTGCCTCCACGGAAGAGGCGAACCCGACGACCTTGTAGTTGGACGGGTGGACCTTGAGGATGGCCGCGGTGTGCTCCGTGATTGCTTTTTCGTAATCGGCGAGGTGCGTCCTGTTCGTGGTCCCTACCTCGACGAGACGCGCCCCGGCTATGTCCATCACGTCGGGAATCCGGAACTCTCCGCCGATCTCCACGAGCTCGCCCCGGCTGATGACTACCTCGCGGCGCGAGCACACGCCTGCCAAGGTCAGCAGGATCGCGGCGGCGTTGTTGTTTACCACGATCCCGGCCTCGGCCCCCGATGCTTGCGCGAGCAGACGGTCGGCGTGGGTGAGCCGGCTTCCCCGTCGTCCGGCGGTCAGGTCGTACTCCAGGTTCGAGTAGCCGGAGGCCACGCGACGAACCGCCTCGAGCTGCTCCTTTCCGAGCGGGACGCGCCCGAGGTTGGTGTGGATCAGCACACCGGTGGCGTTGATGACTCTCTTGAGAAGGGTTTGTTCGTAGAGCCTTACGTAGTCGTTTGCGGAATCCACGAGCTGGGCGAGCGTTGCCGGCTCGGCTCCCCCGCGCACATTCGAGCGGGATTCATCGAGGGCTCTCCGGGCACAGGACAAGAGGACCTCACGAGGGGCCTCGACGGTCAGCGCGTCGACGACCCGGTCTACTGCGGGGAGGCGGCGCAGCCGATCCTGCAGGCTGCCGTCGCTCATATCAGGGGTTGTAGTCGAGGATCCGCCGGCGCATTGCTTCCTGGATCGCCGAGACGCGGTTGTTCACGTGCAACTTCGCGTAGATGTTCGCAACGTGCGTAGTCACCGTTCGCTCCGAGATCGAGAGCCGCGTCGCGATCGACTTGTTGGGAAGGCCTTCGCCCATGAACTTCAGGATCTCCCGCTCGCGTGGCGTCAGGGGTTGGTAGACCTCTGCGGTCTCTTCCTGCTGGTAGTTCTGGAACTCGGACAGGACCTTCGCAGCAGTCGCCGCATCCATCTTGCCCTCGCCCCGGGCCGCTGCCAAAACGGTATCGACGACCTCGTCGAGATCGGCCGTTTTCAACAGGTATCCCGAAGCGCCCGCCTTGAGGGCGTCGAACACGAAGCGCTCCTCCTCGTGACCCGTGAGAACGACGACCGAAACATGGGGAAAGGCGCTCTTTATCTCTTGTGTCGCCTCTATGCCACCCTTTTTGGGCATGATGACATCGATGAGAACGACATCCGGGACCTGTTCCTCGACCACGGTGACGGCTTGGGATCCGTCGGCGGCTTCTCCGACTACCTCGATGTCCCCACCGCTTTCGAGCATGGTTTTGATCCCACGTCGAAGCAGATCGTGGTCGTCGACCAGCACCACCTTGACCGTCCCCGCCGAAGAAACCATGGCCCGATGATAGGCCGATGGCGAGCAAGGGCCCCGGTTTGACCGGCGAGGTGGAGGGTCCAGAGCGCCGGGACGGACATCCCGCCGGCCCCGAGCTACCGCCCACCATCCAAAAGGACCTTGCGGTCCGGTGGGCAATCGGGTGTCTCGTCGCGGCCGTGGCGCTCATCGGGGTCCTGCTGCTGGCCGCCCTGGCCGCCTTCTATTTGCAGCCACCGGCCTGGGTGCAGATCGTCCTCGGCCTCGCGCTCGCCGTGGGTGCGGCCGTCCTGGCATGGCTGGTGGCGACGGCGTGGGGCCGCTCGGCCGGCCACGGCAAGCGGGATATCTAGGGCCCGTACCCGGCTGCCCCATTGGTGGGGCTCGAGCGTCCCCCGTACGGGTGAATCTCGCGAAGAATCGGGCCTATCGCTCAAGTGACGTGCGCCCCCACGCCGATTGGTCCCATATGAGGAGATCGGTGAGGGGTTTCGTTGTCGTTTTCGTAGTGGCGGGGCTGAGCGTTTCGGGTCTGGCCGGAAGCGCACAAGCGGACGGATGGCCGACGAGGCTGGCCAAGGGGGCGAAGGGCGAGAACGTCAGGCGTCTTCAGACGAGGGTCGCGGGCTGGTACCCGTCCCACGACCGGGTCCGCTTCCACATCGACGGCTCCTACGGCGAGCAGACCGCCACTGCGGTGGAGCGATTCGAGCAGCACTACGGCATACGCAATCCCAACGGAGTGGCGACGCGTCCCACATTCAGGATCCTGAAGCGACTCGGCGACGACGACGGTTCGACGGAGCATTTCTCCTGGTCGGAGTTCAGCCAGCGCAGTAACTCGAGTTGTTCTGCTCAGGCCAACGCGTACGCCGGAAGTTTCAACGGCGGCCGCGTCTCCGCGAAGCGAACGAAGCGCAACGTGAAGCGGCTCATGTGGCGACTCGAAGCTCTTCGTGCGAAAGCGGGCGGCCAGGGCGTTGGCATCAACTCGGGGTTCCGCAGCGTGGCGTACAACTCGTGCATCGGCGGAGCCAGTGCCTCGCAGCACCTATACGGAACGGCAGCGGACAGCAAGGTAGTAGGTATCACGAACGACCGGGCTCGCAAGATCGCCCGCGGGAGCCAGTTCTACGGGATCAGCTGCTACTCCAACACGACACACAACCACCTCGACCTTCGTCTCGAGAACTCGGCGCTGCCGTCGGCACAGGTTTGGTACTGGCCTCGGATAGACAGCCTCGGCCGGGAGCTCGACGACACCGGGCGCCCGTGCTGGGGGGAAACTACTCAGAGCGCGGCCGCGGTGGCCTCGACGGACGCCTCCGGTGAGTCGGCATCCCTCGTGCCGACGGCGGAGGAGGTCCGGGCCTTCGAAGAGGCCGGAGAGCCGGCGGACATGCAGGGCTCCGACTGACGTTCCGTCACCACAGCCCCCCGCATCTATAGCCTGGAAACCGTGTCGCCTCGCCTGATCCTCGCCCTCGTCCTCGCACTGGTCGTTCCCACAGCCTGCACCGACCAGGCCCGGGAGCGGGAGTCGCCTGGTGCGGGGGCTCCCAAGCAGCCCGGCTCCTCGCAGACATCGCCCCGGGCGGACTCATCGCAGCAAAACGGACGCGAATCCCTTCTCTACCTCGAGGGCAGGACCATCCGGAGTCTCGATCTGACAACTGGTGCGCAGGAGACCCTCGGCCGGCTCCCCTCCGTGGATGCCGTGTCCGCTCCGGGAGGCCGATCGATCGCTTACGTCGTTGCCGCCGAGCCCGGGGAGGGCCACGAGGATTTCGTAGCCGATCCGGAGCTGCACGTGAGAGACGTACAGACGGGCTCAGACGTCACCATCGGGCCCGGCTTCTCTCCTCTCTGGAGCCCGGACGGCCGACACATCGCGTATCTCGAATCGTCTGAATCTCGGGTCTGCGAGGGCGAGACCTGCTCCGGGCTGGTCTCGGTGGTCGTCGCTGATGTTGTCGGTGAAGAGAGACGGACCCTCCTCGAGGAGGGGGGCTGGGTCCTGCTCGGCTGGCTCGCAGATCGTCTCGTGGTCACGGACCGAGCGAGTTCGTCGAAGGCCCTCGTCGTGGACGACGCCGGCCGATCTGAAGACCTGGGGTTGGTTGCCTCCGAGTTCTGGGGCGCCTCGCCCGACGGGGCCTGGATCGTGGAGCAGACCGACACGAAGAGCACGCTTCTGCTGACCGGAGGGGGCACCCCAGAGAAGAGGCTGTTGGACACGGGCGATCGCATCCTTGCCCAGGGGGCCTGGGCCCCCTCCTCCGACCGGCTCGCTGCGGTCCTTCTCCCAACCCCATGCTGTGGTGGGGCCTCCGAGCTGGGACTGGTCTCTCTAGAGGGCGGCGTCGAGGTCGTCCCGGGCTCTCGCGGCGCCGAGGGGCCGGTTATCTGGGGGCCGGCGTCGGATCGCCTGGTCTATGCCCGCGCAGCGGGAAAGGGCGGCCTCAGGCTGGAGGCGGTCCACTGCGACCTGGCGGGAGGAGAGGACTGCACTTCCCTCTTTAGCTGGCCCCGGGGGGTCGCTCTTCTGGCGATAACCGATCTCTGAGGAAAAACTGCCTCGGAAGAATCCGAAACGATCTCACCGACAGTAAAGAGACAAAAGGGTCGGATATCGGCGAACCCCCTATGCATAAATGCGGAAGCCTGCAACACTGTCCGCAGCCAGTTGTGTCCGCTCCGCGAGGAGCGTTGCAGGAAAGAGGGATTTGGGGGAGAACCACGAGACTCAGGTCGATTTACGTCATTGGGACGTAATCGCCCCTATTGATCTGCTTTGCCCCAGGTGGGGGGAAAGTAGGAGGAGGACGAAGCATGAGAAGCATCGGTCGTAGCAATTCCCGTAGGTGGTCGCTGGTCGTCTCGGTGGCCATGTTCGCTTTGCTGTTGATCCCATTCGCGGGGCCTGCAGCCGCCAACCACGGCTCCCGTGTGCTCGACGTGACTCCGGATACCGCCAGTCGAGGTGTCGGGGCCCAGCACATGTTGACCGCCAAGCTATGTACCTTCCCGGCTCCCCCAAATCCGGATGCCGAGGAGGACCCCGATTCGGTCGCTTGCGTGGCGAATCCCGCAACCTTCGGAACGGGACCGATCAACATCGACTTCGAGTTCGAGCCCCTGTCGCCTCCTTTCTCGGACCCATCGGCCAATGACCCGGATAACGGTGCCTCTTTCGCGACGCCCGACCTGACCTGCAGCATCGCCGCAGGCGAATCGCAGTGCACCGTTCAGTACACGGGCAACGTCGCCGGTGACGACCAGATCCGGGCATGGATCGACCACGACGGAAGAGACGAGACCACGTCTGAGATCGACATGGTGGAGCAACAGGACGAGCGGGCGGTTCCTGGTAGCCAGCCGACAGGCCCCCCAGACACGTCCCCCGATTGCACTGCCGGCGGCCCCGCGGAAGAGGACTGTACCGATGTGGTGACGGTCTCGTGGACCGGTGGAGCTCCCGCGAATCTGGATTGCGACGACTCGAACGGTCCCGACAGGGAGCGGGAGACCAACCCGTCGGGCGGTCCGCAGGGGAACGAGACATACACCTGTCGCGCGACCGACGCTCAGGGGAACGCCACGGGCGACGCCAATCCGAACGAAGACGGCACCCAGCCTCTCATGGTCAATGCAGAGATCACCAACGGTGTAAACGACCCAGACAGTCCTGACGGAGCGTCCTACGAGACGCCGGACTACCAGTGCCGCACCGGTGCCGGACGTGGTGGGAGCGACCCGCCCACCGGTCAGTGCTCGATCACGGTCACCCAGGGAGAGCTCGAGACCGGGACGGCCGACATCTGCTTCTGGATCGGCGACGCCACGGAAGGACAGACCCGGTGCGCCGACGAGCCCACCGGTGAGAATCAGAACGAGACAACTGGTGAGGACACAGGCAACGATCTTGCAGACCGCACCGAACTGACGTGGGTCGCTCGGAGCTCGCAAGGTGGCGGCGTGGATGCCGAGCCTGAGACGGCAGATCGAATCCGCGGCGGCAACCACACGATCACCGCGACTGTCTACGACCAATTCAACAATCCCTTCAACGGCAACACGGAGGTCAAGTTCGAGTTCTTCGATCGCTCGCCCAAGGACACCGACGGCAACACGCCGGGTGCTCCGGACGAGACGTGCACGACCCAGAACTCGTCATCGTGCTCGATCACGTACAGCTCGAGCGAGACCGGCCGCGACCTCGTGTGTGTGTGGACGAACGACGCCCCGACTATGACCGGAGACGTGGACAACGGGCAGTGCGGCGGGGAGGGTCAGGTGGATCAGGACGACACGGCCGGGACAGCCGACGCTCCCGACCCCGTCGATGACGACCAGGATGTTGTGTCGGCAACGTGGCGCAACGCGGAGCCGGCCACCGAGCTGAACTGCGAGCCGGAAAACGGTAAGACGGAGCGCAGCTCGAACCACGTGATCACCTGCACGGCCAGCAATGAGAACGGCGGTGTCGGAGGTACCGAGATCGACGCCGAGGCCACCGGAGCAAACGATCCGGACGGCAGCAGCTCGCCGGGGGATCCTGACTTCACCTGCACCACCGACAACGACGGGGACTGTCAGATTACGCACAACGGATCGGCCGACAACGAGAAGGGCGAGACGACGTACCGGGTATGGATTGACAAGGACTACAACAGCAACACCAACGAGTCCGACGCCAGCGAGGGCCAGAACGAGGAGAACGACGGAGGTGGCACCGACGAGCCCGACAACACCGATGTTGTCAAGAACAGGTGGGTCGCGGATTCGGACCGCACGATCACTCTCGCCAGCAACCGCACCAAGCAGGACGAGGGCAAGCGGGTTCGCTTCTTCGGAGACATCGAGGGCGACCCGAGCTGTGAGGACGCTGAGACCGTCAAGTTGCGGCGAGCCCGCCTGAACGATGGACCGTTCAAGACCATCGCCACCACCACCACGGACACCGACGGCTCCTACGAGTTCGAGATCGTGATCAGGAAGTCCCGCCGGTACAAGGCGGTGGCTCCTGCTACGACGACTCCGGACGCGTGCGACAAGGCCAAGTCGAACACCGTGACCGTGACGGTGACGCGCTAGCCCGGACGCTCCACCAGCACTACAAAGAAGGCCCCGGGCAATCCGGGGCCTTCTCCTTTTACGAACCTTTTATGAGGTTGCTTAGTCGGCGGGAAGTGGAATATTGAGCGGCCCGGTTGTGTTTATGCGGACAGCGAGAAGGCAACAATCATCTGGCATTCGGACGGTGCCGAGGAGGGGTCGAGATTCAGTCGCTAACGGACGTAACGGACAAAATGGACTGGCAGGAAGACGCGGCGTGTCGTAAGTACGACAACGTTGTCTTTTTCGGCCCGGACCAGGGCGAGTCCGAGCTCGAGAAGCAGGGGCGCGAGATGCAGGCCAAGAGCATCTGCCACACCTGCCCGGTCAAGGAGCCTTGTCTCGAGTTCGCGATGGAGACCAATCAGAAGTACGGCATCTGGGGCGGCATGACCGACAAAGAGCGCGCCTCCCTCAAGCGTCGTCGGGCCCGCGCCCGGCGTGCGTCCTAACGTCTTTCTGCTTTTCGTTTCCTGTCACATCTGCTGGGTAGGTAGCCGCGCATGACCGAGTTCGGTTACAAGATCTCCAGCGAGGAGCACGGCCCCCACGATCTCGTCGCGTACGCGCAACGAGCCGAGAGCGTGGGGTTCACTTTTGCAGCCGTGTCGGATCACTTCCATCCCTGGACGAGCACTCAGGGACATAGCCCTTTTGTGTGGAGCCTTCTCGGTGCCATCGGCCAGTCAACGAACAAATTGAACCTCTTGACGGGTGTGACGTGCCCCATGATCCGAATGCATCCGGCCATCATTGCGCACGCCGCGGCGACCACCGCTGCATTGATGCCGGGGCGATTCACTCTCGGCGTGGGTTCGGGCGAGAACCTCAACGAGCACATAACCGGCGCGCGCTGGCCCGAGGTGGACGTTCGCCTGGAGATGCTCGAGGAAGCCGTCGCCGTGATGCGCTTGCTATTGGAAGGCGGGTTGAAGAGCCACCACGGAAAGCACTACACGGTCGAGAACGCCCGCCTCTACGACCTCCCTGAGGGACCGATCCCGGTAGCCGTGGCGGCCAGCGGCGAGAAGGCGGTCAAGCTCGCGGCCAAGATCGGCGACGGTCTCGTATCCGTGGCGCCCGACCCGGATCTTGCGGACGCTTTCAAGCGGGAGGCTGGGGAAGACAAGCCTCGTTACGTAGAGGTGAACGTCTGTTGGGCCGAGGACGAGGCCTCGGCGCGCGCCACGGTCCAGGAGTGGTGGCCGGTCGCGGGCTTCAAAGGGCAGCTCATGCAAGAGCTCGCTCTACCGTCTTTGTTCGAAGCCGGCGCGGAGATGCTCCATCAGGAAGACATCATCGAAACCGTTGCATGCGGCCCCGATCCGGAGGTGCATCTTTCGGAGATCAGGAAGTTCGTGGACGCTGGCTACGACAAAGTGTGGATCCACCAGATCGGCCCGGACCAAGATGGTTTCTTCGACTTCTACGAGAGTCGGATCCTGCCCCAGCTCTAGGACCGAAGGCGTTGCGCGACCTCTCGGTACTTTCCGACGGGAACCAAATGCACTCCGTTGAACGCGCCGGATGAGCGAATTTCCTCCACCTGCCGGCAGGCAATGTCTATTCCCGCTTCCGGGTCGTCGAGCTTGTCGATTATCTGTTCGGGGATCCGGATATCGGCGATCGAAGCGTTGATCCGGCGCGCCATCCGGCTGCTTGCCAAAACAAGCACACCTGCATAGACGTGGCCCTCGAAGTCGAGCGATTCGCGCCACCTCAACATCCGCTCGAGCGAATAGGAGATCTGCACGAAGATGAAATCTGCGCGAGTCCTCCAGGCAAGCGGTCGCGAGACCTTAGTGACGGTCCCGATTCGGAATTCCGGATAACCCTGGAACAGGGGGCCGCCGCTTAGGGAGCGCACCTCATCGATCATGCCTCGCACCGTCAGGTCCTCCGTTCGGCGCCCTTCCTTCGGGGCGTCGCCGTATACGAAGAGGAAATGGTCGACTCCGTAGGAGGCCGCGGTCAGGAGGTCGCGTCGGAACCCGAGGAGATTGCGATCCCGGGCATTGAGACAGGCGATAGAACGCCCTCCCATGTAGGCGACCTCGTGCGCCACCGACACGCTTGATACCGTTGCCCGCCCCAGATGGTTGTCGGGGATCAAAAAGGCGCTTGCCACATCGCGCAGCTCATCTATCTGTGCGCGCACGTGCTCGATGTCGGGGCGCCGCGGCGGTTCGATCTCGCACAGGATGCTGAAGTCGTTCGTCTCGAGGAACGACGGCGGGGGTGCGGGCGGTTGGGGTACGCCAGAGCCGTTGAAAGGCATCTCGCGATCTTAGTGGGAGGACCCCCAAAAGGGGCCTATCCGTTACCTCCTGCCGACGTGTATCGAACCATTCATGCCGGGGTGGATCGTGCAACGGTACTCGTAATACCCCCGCCGCCGGAACCTCTTATCCCTTTTCTCTCCGGGCGGCAGGTTCTTGTCGTAGCTCCAGTTGCTGCTCGAGGAAACGATGTTGTGGAAAGAGCTCGTTGGGTTCTTCCAGACGATGCGATCGCCCTTGGCAATGTGTCTGAAGTCCGGGCTCCATTGGTCGCCGGCCGTGGCCCGCACCCGGAAGGAATCACCCAGCGCCGACGGCGCGAACACGAGACCGGCGATGCACATCAACATTACGCTGCGTTTGATGACCTTGAGCATCATCTTTCTCCTTATGGCTTGGGGATCACTTCGAACGTGTTGAAGTTCTGCTTCTTATAGAAGTTGTCTTGCAGGTTGCCGGCCTTGTCTCGTGCCCGACAATAAGCGGTGTAGCTCTTTATATAGGTCTTGCGGGCGCTGCTCCTGAGCAACTTGCCCAACGTGAAGACTGCGGTCTCGTCGTAGTAAGCGACTTTGGTCTCGGTGCCCCTGCCGGTCTCGGCCCACTGTCTCTTCCCGCAGCCGCCCCGGCGGAATCTCGTGCCGTTCCACCACCGGCAGACCCCGTCGTCTCGATTCATCCTGATGGCGAGATCCACGCGCTTGACCCCCGAGCCCCCGAAGTCATCCTGCATGAAAGCGAGGAAGGTCTCTAGCTCCCATGGCTCGTATTCCTTGCCGTGAAGAGGCTGGTGGAACGCCGCTACCGGCGGCTGGTAATCGGTGATTGTGTTGCCGTCGTTGTCGAGGATCGTCACCTCCACGGAGGAGGTCGGCTGCCCGGCGGCTTCCATGTTGATCTGGAAGGTCTCGTTGTCTTCGACCTTCGAGTCGTTCGTGAAGGGGATCGTCACCTTCTTCATCCACTCACCGGCAGGGATGGTGACCTGGGTGTCCGGGAAGGAGAAGTCGTCTCCCTCCGTGGCGGTCCCGTTCTGGATCCCGAGACTGACCGTCATGGGATTGTCGGTACTGCCCGACCGAAGGAGACGCAGGTCGATCCCGGTATCGCCGGAGGCCACCTCGTTCGACTCGAACGCCTCGTAACCCTGACGTTCGAAGGCCACCCGGCTCGTTCCGTCGTCGTCGACGATCGTCAGGAGTGCATCGCTCGGCGAGATCGTGATCATTCCGCTGGTCGGGTGCTCGAGCTCGAGCTCGACCGTCTCGAGGGGTTCCTCCTGGCCGTCGTTGTCGATGGAGATCTTCGTGTCCGCCGACTCGCAGCAGGTGCCGAACCTCAGCGTCTTCACGCCGGAGTCGTAGTCGGCGCTATCGGCGGGATCACCCTCGGATCCGGGCGAGGGGACCACGTCGACGGTGGCGGGGTCCCTGCCGTGCTGGGCCCGGGTCGCTTCGACTACTGCGTCTCCCGGGTCGTCTTCCCTCACCCGGTACGAGTCCGTCGGCCTTCCATTGAACGAGAAGTTGACTGCATCGTGGCCCCTGCCCTCGGCCCCCGCCGGCACGGCCAAGCCGGCCAGCACCAGAGCGGCCCCCGCGGGCGCGGCTAACTTTCGGACCCTCCCCCTCATGGCCCAATCCTAGCCCTAGAGAGAGCCGACCCGCGCACTAAATGGGCATCTCGGGTGCGAAGCCTGCGATCCAGGTGTATTCGGGATACAAAAAACCGAATCGCGTGGCGCATCCCTCTCGCTTCCCTACGCATTTGTACGTATAGTTTCCGCTTCACCGCGCCATGGGGGCGCGGGAGAAACAGGAGGTTGGGGGAACTTGATCAAAAAGATCACCCTTGTCATCAGCGCGCTATGCCTCGTCATAGCGTCCGCTGTTTCAGTTGGGGCCGCCCAGACGGGGCCACGGACGACTACAGCCGAGGGCGCCACGGAGACGGGGCCTTCGAAAGTGTCAGACCCCGAGGATGACGCCCAGCATGGGCCCTCGACGGGCCATCTACCGGGCAAGAGGCGCAACGTCAAGCTCGTGAGTCGCCTGCGCCTGACCGAGAAAGACGGCGGCGTGGCCGACGTCCACTACTACAAGGGCTTTGCCTACGTGGCGGCCTGGAACCCGGAGTGCCCGAACGGGGGTACTCACGTGGTCGACGTCCGTGACCCCCAGAACCCGGTCAAGGTCGGGTTCCTCCCAGCCGGTCCCAACGACTACGTCGGTGAGGGCGTCCACGCGATCCACATCGAGAACCGACGCTTCACCGGCGACGTACTCCTCGTCAACCACGAGCCGTGCGACGTCGAGGGCAAGGCCGGCATCTCCTTGTGGGACATCACCGACCCGACCAACCCGTGGCCGTTGGCCCGCCACGAGGGCGATTTCGACGGCTTCGGTCGTCCGTACGCAAACTCCGTGCACAGCGTGATGGGCTTCACCCAGAACGGGGGCCGCAAGGCTTACGCGGTCCTGGTCGACAACGATGAGCAAGGCTCGACCGACGTCGACATCATGGACATCAGCGACCCGGGTCAGCCGAAGATGATCGCCGAGACGGGTCTTCCCGAGTGGGAGGGCGTCGAGGTAGACGCAAACGGCGAGAACGCTTTCCACCACGACATGTGGTACCGACGTGTGAACGGTCACGCGGTTCTGGCGGTCTCCTACTGGGACGCCGGATGGGTCTTCCTGAACGTCGACGACCCGGCGAACCCGACCGTTCTCTACGACACGAACTACCCGGAGACAGACCTGCTGGGCTACGCACCTCCGGAGGGCAACGCCCACCAAGGGGAATGGAGCCGTGACGGGGAGTACTGGCTCGGCACGGATGAGGACTTCTCGCCCTTCCGTTCCGACTTCGACATCACCTCGGGTCCCAACGCGGGTGACTTCGAGGGCGGCGAGTTCGGCTGGACCGTACCCATCGCTCAGAACTTCGAGGGCGACACCGCCCGGGGCACCACCGTCTGGGGCGGCACCGGTTGTTTGGAGGACGTCAACAACAACGGCATCTCGGACCGCGATGAGGTCCCCGACGCCTCCGATTACGACCAGTTCTACGAGGAGGGTGAGGAGCGCATCCTCGTCCTGACCCGCGGTGTCTGCTTCTTCTCGATCAAGGTCGAGTCGGGCGAGCTGCATGGCTGGGACGTGGTCCTTATCGGCAACAGCCACGCGGGCTCCGGCTCCGGAGAGTTCCCCGACGCCTACATCTGCGGAAGCAAGGGCCACGAGTACGACCCGACGATCTCGGCCGGCTGCATCGGGCACCGCGCGATGCACCAGTTGTTCAACGACGAGCCGTACTACGGCACTCAGCCGCACGAGGGCTCCGACATGCCACCGATCGGGACCGTCGGCGAGGACGCCGCTATGACGTCGGAGTTCGACGGCTGGGGTTACCTCAACCTGTTCGACTACGACACGGGCGAATACATCGACTCGTACGCTCCGAACGCCGTGCTGAGCCGCGACAAGGCGTTCGGCTTCGGGACCATGTCGATCCACGAGATCGCCACCGACCTGCGCCGTGGGAGCAACCTGGGCTACGTGGCGTGGTACTCGATCGGACTACGGGTTGTGAGATGGGGCGAGGACGGCATCAGGTCCGTAGGCTCATACCGCAACGTGGGAGGCAACGACTTCTGGGGCGTCTCGCTTCAGAAGAGGGGCAGGCGAGCGCCGCTCATCCACATGAGCGACCGTGACAGCGGCCTCTGGATCCTCAAGTACACCGGCCCGGGAGCGAACCGGCCGTAGACGCACCGACCGGACAATAAAAGGGCCCGCACCGGATGGTGCGGGCCCTTTTCGTTACGTGATCTGCGTTGTCCCTAGCCGACGGGAGCGCCGAGCGGCTGGTCCTCGGAGCGGAAGCTGATGTTGTTGCCCTCGCCCGCTCCGTTCGACTCTGCCGGCGCTGACCCGCTGGCGGAGTCCGAGCCGCCCCGCACCTTGTTCAACAGAGGCTCCAGGCCCCCGCTCTTGTAGGCATAGAAACCGGCCGCGGCGCCACCGCCGATCAGCAGGAAACGACCCAGGCGGGCGGCCAGGGATGGCTTCTTGGGCTTCCGTCTCTCGTTGATCTTGTCGATGACTTGCTTGGCCGCCACCGCGCCAAGGATTTTCTTCACCGTCGGGTTCATCGCTCGATACCTCCTGCTCAATGGATTGACCTCTCTCTTACCCGCACCCGGCCGGGTCATACACCGGGCACGTGTTCACAATCGATAGCGGTCCCGCTGGGAGACAATGGCTTCGTGGTCATACTCGAGGAATTCGAAACAAAGACCGGCGGCAAGCTCGATGCGCTCGATGTCACCGATGACGTCGCCCGCGTCGTGAAGGCGTCCGGCGTCGAACGCGGCACGGCGTTGATCTTCTCGCCCCACACGACGTGCACGGTGTTCGTGGCCCTCGCGGAACGGCAAACGATCGATTCGTTGCAGCAGACGATGGATGCTCTGGCGCCCGAGGATGCTTACTACGCACACGACGACCTGGACATCCGCACGCAGAACCTGGTGGACGATGAGCCGGCCAATGCGCCTGCTCACATCTTTCAGGCGGTAGCGGGGAGGGCCTCGGAATGCGTCCCCGTGGACGCCGGGGAGCTCATCCTGGGCGAGGGCCAGAGGATCTTGTTCGTCGAGCTCGATTCCTCCCGCAAGCGCCGCTACCTCGTGCAGGTCGTGGGGGAGTGAGCCAGGCGGCTTCCCCCGAATCACACCTCACCGGCTCCGGCGACACATCGACCTTGTTCGGCGCGACCTGGCTGGTTGACGACCTCATCCGAGTCGAAGATGTGATGACGGCGGCGGTCTCGTCACGAGCCCACCCACTGGTCGACGAGGCGGCGATGCACTTGATCAAGGCCGGCGGTAAACGGCTTCGCCCCGCCTTGGTGCTGATGACCTCGAGAGCCGGTGAGCCCGGGCGTCGGGAGACGGATCTCGCGGCCGCTGCCATCGAGCTCGTCCACATCGCCACGCTCTATCACGACGACGTGATCGACGAGACCCAGGTGCGTCGCGGTGTCCCCACCGTTCACTCGAAGTGGGGAGTCGAGGTAGCCGTGCTCGCCGGCGATTACCTGTTTGCACGGGGGTGTGCCCTGGGGGCCGAGGCCGGCGGTGAGGTGCCGGGCATTCTCGCCGCTGCGATCGGAGCCGTCTGCGAGGGTCAGATCGTCGAGACCGCGGCCCTTGGCCAACCTCTTCGGCCCGTCGACGACTACATCGACACGATCCGGCAGAAGACGGCAGCTCTTTTCAGGGCCGCTTGCGAGCTGGGGGCTTCGACTTCGGGCTGCGGGCCGGCCGAGAGGACAGCCCTCGTTTCCTACGGCGAGAACCTCGGCCTGGCCTTTCAGATAGTCGACGACCTCCTTGACGTGATCGGTGACCCTCGCATCACCGGAAAGAGAGTGGGAAGCGACCTCCGCGAAGGCGTGCTCACCATGCCCTTCTTGCTGGCCGCGTCCCGAGACGAAGCTGTGCGGGCCTCCCTCGCCGGAGGGGAGAGGGATCTAGATGCCGTGCTGCCTGCACTTCATGCCACGGGGGCGCTGGAGGAGTCCGTGGCCGCCGCCGAGGGATACGCCGACCGGGCTCGCTCGGCTCTGGCGGGGTTGGCCGGCGGTGACTGGCGTGAGGCCCTGGAGACGGTGATCGCCGGGGTGATCGGACAGGTCCCGACCGCTCCGGCTGTTTAGGCGTTGACGACTGGGGTATGCTGCCGCTAGCAATTGTTTAACTGTTGCAAGCACCCATCGACCAGGAGGACAGCATGCCCAAGATCACCGAAAGACTCGACGACGTCCGCTCGCGGGCCGTCGAGCTGTACGTCTACCTGCCTCTCGGCGCCTACAGCCGAGTGCGGGATTCGATCACCGACCTGAACCGTCGGCGCCTCAACAAGCTCTTCGACGACCTCATCGACCGTGGCCAGGAGAGGCTGCAGCCGATCGAGAAGGCTGTTCGTCGCCGCAGCAACGACGTCCAGGACACCGTCGAGGAGACCGCTAAGACGGTCACCAAGGACGCCCAGAAGGCAGTTCGCAAGACCACCAAGCGCGCAACGGCAGCAAGCGCCGCGGTTGCCCCGAAGATGCCCAGGGTCGCGGCCCCCAAGTCTGCAGGTGAGCTGGCGATCTCGGGCTACGACTCCCTCACCGCGGCCGACATCGTGTCGCGCCTGCAGGGCCTGACCCAGACCGACCTCGCTCGCATTTACAAGTACGAGCAGACCAACGACGGCCGCTCCACGATTCTCGAGGCCATCGACTCCCGTTTGATCGATCTGCCGATCGCCACGTACGACGCACTTACGGTCGACGAGATCAGTAGCCGCCTCGACGGGCTCTCGAAGTCGGACATCCGCACACTTCGTCGTTACGAGGCGGAGTCCAAGGCTCGTTCGACGCTCCTCGAGAAGTACGACTCGCTGCTCTAAACAGGACCAACCCGTTAAAAGAGCCCGGCCCCCGATGGGGGCCGGGCTTTTTACTTTACGGCGCTTGCGCTCAGCGTCCTTTTGCGTACTGACTGTGGCTGCCGCGAGAACGGTCGTTGATCTGCCGTAGGAGCTCCTCGCGCGCGTGGCGCACGCCCTGCCCCATGTCTGCGTTATCGGCCTTCGCGACGAGATGGTTGCGCCCGTATTCGAGCTCGACCGTCACGTGGAAGAGAGGCGGCCCCTCACTGGTGCTGATGCGGACCTCCGCGTAGACGGGATCGAAGTTGTGAAGTCGCCGGTCGATCTTCTGAAGATCGCGCTGGATGGCGTCGATGTCCTCATCCGACAGCTTGTGGCCTGGAGACGAAACCTTCAGTTCCATTACCCCTCCTGTCCGGTGACTTCCCGATCTGCCGAGCGGTCGTCTACGGGTTCGAGCTCGAGCCATTTCAAGAGCGATCGTGGCAGCGGGCGTTTCGAGAATTCATCGGCGACGAACGATCTCCCCGCCGCTCCCATGCGAGTCGCCTGCTCGGAGTCCTCGAGCAGGCAAGTGATCCTATCCACCAGGGCGGAGGGATCGGTAGCGTCCACCACGTACCCACTCTCGCCCTCCACAACCGCCTCGGGCGTACCACCGGATCGGCCGGTGACACACGGCGTCCCGCATGCGGCGGCCTCCAGCAGGACCACGCCGAGGCCTTCGACGTCGAGCCCGAACCAGCGGTCCACAACAGGGAAAGCGAAGACATCGGCGGTCGCGTAGAGGCCCGGCGCGTCGTCCTCCGGGACCCGGCCGGTGAATATCACCCGGGCCTTGCTCTTGGCGGCAAGCCGGTTCAGCCTCCTGAGCTGCGGTCCCGTGCCGGCCACGACGAAAGCCGTGTCGGGAGCGCGCAGAGCGATCTCGTCGGCGGCTCGCAGGAGCCGGTCGGTCCCTTTGCGAGGCACCAGACGTCCGAAAGAGAGAACGAACCTCTGTCCTTCTTCCAAACCGAGTCGTGACTTGACGTCCTTGTTCGCTCGGTCCGGGTGGAACCTCTCCAGGTCGACCCTGGCTCTCAGGAGGTCGATGGGCGGCACGCGTTGGTTGAGGCTCAGCAGAAAGGAACGCAGCTTGGCGCCGGTGAATTCGCTCACCGCCAGCAGGAGATCGGCCTGGGAGAGGGCCTGGGCAAGTCGCATCCTCAAGCCCGGTATGGCGGCGGGTACCAGGAGCTCCGCGCCGTGGACGATCACGGAGTAAGCCATTCCGCGCTCCCGGAGACGGGGGCCGAGCAGGACGAGGGGCCAAGGTGTCCCGAATAGCACTTTCTCCACCCCGTGACGATCGCCCTCGGTTTCGATCGCGTTCACGATTCGGCGGTTCGGCACGAGCATCGTGCCGCGATACCCCGCGGTGGCGAACGAGAGATCGGCTGGGATCTGCTTGCCGTCGCGCTCGTGGGGTGCGAGCACGGCGAGGTGCGGGGACAGCTCGTCACATAACTGTCCCAGGTAGCTCTCGATCCCGCCTCTGCCCGGCAGGAACGAAGACGAGACCATCAGGGCGCGGGGCATCCCGCGATTATCGCGAGGGGTGAAAGCGGGCGGGGTTGTTTATTCGGAGGCTTCGGCCGCAGGGCTGAAAACCTGCGCGTGGGACCGTCTGACTCCACCGCTGTTGAGGGCGAGTCGCATGGCACGCACGACCTGGGGATCGAAGTCCTTGCCCGAACACCGTCGCAGCTCCGCTCCGGCCTCCTGTGGCGTCAACACCCTTCCGTACGGTCGTTCCGAGGTCATGGCGTCGAACGCGTCGGCCACGAAGATGATGCGTGATTCGATCGGGATGGCCGAGCCCGCAAGCCCGTGTGGGTAGCCATCCCCATCCCACCGCTCGTGGTGATGCAGCACGATCGGAGCGAGGTCCCGCATGACCGGCCGGCGGGCGAGCATCCTGGCGCCGAGCTCCGAGTGCATCTCGACGATGGCCCGCTCGTCGTCGGTGAGGCGCCCCCGCTTTTGGACAATCGTGTCGGGGATGAGGATCTTGCCGATGTCGTGGACGAAGGCGGCCCTGCGGACGAGCTCCATGGTGGCGAAGGAGAGCCCCAGCAAGCGGGCCACGTGAGCGGAGTAGCGTGCCACTCTGGCCGAGTGTCCGCCGGTGTAAGCGTCGTAGTCGTTGATCGTCGTGAGAAGGACTTCGAGAACGCGTTGCTTCTCGCCCTCCAAGGAGATATTCGACGCTCGAGCTACTGCGACCGGCATGGAGTGAACGCTCCCGAGTCGATGGACTAGTTCGTTGTGACTATCGGCCTGGTCCTGGAAGTTCTTGAGAGGTGGGAGGCTCAGTAGGGCGCCCCCCCAGGGGGAAGACAGCAGGGGGCCTTCGGTTAGCGTTTCTGAACGAGGACGTTTCTTCCCGGGAGGTTGGAGTGAGCGATGAGGAGCTGGGTCGTCTGAGGGATCAGGCGAAGCGAGATCGCAAGTTGATCCAACGAGCGGCCGAAGCGCTGGCCGAGATCGATCGGTCACAGGGCCTCAGCGACCCCCACGCAGACGTTCTGACCGCTCTACGAATCAGAATCGAGGGCAAGGAGCGTGCCTCGCTGGAGGACCTGCTAACGACCACGAGCGACATCGCGGGCAAGCGTGACCTCGGAGACGTCCTCGGCACGACGACAAGCTCCGGTTCGGACTGGCCGACGATCGAGGAGAAGAAGAAGGAGTGGCCGGGCTAAGGGCGACTAGTCGTCTGAGTCCCCGTCGCGGTCGCGCAAGAAGCTCTCGAGCTCGGCCGCCAGGGCGTCGCCAGAAGGAAGATTCGACGGATCCATCTCCTCGATCTCTCGTTCTGCCGAGCGCTCCTCGAGCAGCCGCACGTAAGCCTGAACGTCTTCGTCGGAGGCAACGATCTCTGAGACCCGTCGTTCGTAGCTCTCGGTAGCACTCTCGAGCCCCGAGACGTCGGCCTCGATCTCGATCAGATCCGCCGCCTTGCGGACGAGTGCCAGAGCCGCCTTCGGGTTCGGGCTCACCGCGAGGTAGTGGGGCACGGCCGCCCACAAGCTGGCGGAGTCGATTCCGGCAGCACCAAAAGCGTCCTGAAGGACACCCACGATCCCGGTCGGTCCCTCGTAGCGGGATCGGCGGAGATGGAGCCGCTCCACGAGCTCGCTCTTCACGGCCGTTCCGGTGATGTGAACGGGTTGCGAATGGGCAACGTCGGCCAGCAAGGCGCCGAACGTGATCGCGAGGCTGACCTCGTGGCGCCGGGCGACCTCGATTACGAGCTGCGAGAACGTGCGCCAGCGCAGGTTTGGCTCGGTTCCGACCATGAGGATGACATCGCGCGGCGCACCGGTCGGCTGTGCCGCCCAGAACTCGTTCGCGGGCCAGGTGATCTTTCTCGTCAGGCCGTCGATGAGCTGGACCTGCGGTCGCACCGCCTGGAAGTCGTAGAACTCCTCGTGGTCTATGGACGAGAAGCGTTCCGCTCCCCAGACTCGGGTCAGATGTGTGGCGGCGAACGAGGCGGCATCCCCTGCGTCGTTCCAGCCGCGGAACGCGACGATGAGCACGGGGTCTCGAAGAGAGACTTCTTTGTGCTCGTTTATCAGTGGATTCGAGGAGCTCACGCTCCTAGGCTAACCAGCCTTTGAGGTTGCAGGGTCTATTGGGTGATCGAGTTGCGTTGATCGAGGTGACGCTGCAGCTTGCGCTTGATCCGCTGGAGGGCATTGTCGATTGACTTGACGTGGTTGCCAAGGGCGCCGGCGATCTCCTCGTACGACTTGCCGTCCATGTAGAGCCGCAGGACGTCTCCCTCGAGCTCGGTGAGGTTGTCTCGCATAGAGGTGCGGATCCCCTCGATCTCCTCGGCGGAGATCAGTACCTCAGCGGGATCGGTCATGGTCGGAGCGATGAGGCTGTCCGCCACGGACTTGTCACTCCGCTCGTTTGCATAGGCCGGTGCGTCGAGCGAGATCGAGCTGTTCAGCGGCTGGTGCTTGTTCCTGTTGGCAGTCTTGATGGCGGTGAGGATCTGTCTCGAGATGCACAGCTCCGCGAAGGCCCGGAAGGGCGTCTCCTGGGAGGGGTCGAAGTCCCGGATGGCCTTGTAGAGACCGATCATGCCTTCCTGGACGACGTCTTCTTTGTCGGAACCGGCGAGGAAGTACGAGCGAGCCTTAGATCGAGCGAAGTTCCGGTAACGGCCGAGAAGCACCTCGAGGCACCGCTCATCGCCGTCCTGGACGCGCTGGACGAGGACGTGATCGTCAAGCTCGTTGATCTCGTGCCCCGAGCGCTTTTCCATCCAGTCGACCATCCCCACCCGATCAGCTCCTCGCGTCAGCCATTCGCTTGTTCATCGGCTCTCAAATCCCTGGGCTTAGGCTATTTGTCCGGTTTCGGGAGATAAATGGCCCATAGGGATGGTTTTCCCTAGTCATAAAGGACTAGTCCTCCAAGAATATTCCCGACCGGTCGGACGGCCCCATCCGGCCGGGCCCCCTAGGTCGCTTTGCTGGATGATTCTTCCATCTATCATCCCACATTTTCCGCTCCTATTATCGCGAGATCTTGGAGGCGAAAGGGGACTGGTGTCCCTCCCGGTCTTCAAAACCGGTGCGCCGGCGAAAGTCGGTGGGCGGGTTCGATTCCCGTCCGCCTCCGCTCGGGTTGCTTGCCGGATAAAAGCCTTTCCATCAAGGCAAGCATGCAAACGTCCTCGGGAGAGCAATGGAAGAGGGTTGGTATCTCATGAGCACCGCCGATCTCGAGATCGAGCTCGCGCGCTGGCGTGGTGGTGCCCAGCGGCCGGAGTCGAACGCTCAGCCCCTATCCGTCGAGGAAGCCCTGGACTTCCGCAACCGGGGGAACGTGCCCGACGAGCTCGGCCGGACCCTCCGCCTGGTCCTTCGGATCGAGAGCGACCGGGAGCTGGGCTCACTGGACTCCAGACGACTGACCTTCGAGCCCGACTTCTTCAGGGCTCCCGACTGGCGACGTCGGGGATCCCGGCCGGTGAACGTCGTCCCGCTCCGTCGAGCCGACGTCGGGGGCTCGGGGCCCAGGCCGTGGTGGGAGGATCCCGCCATGGCTGAGATGGAGGCCGAGTGGGCCGCCTCGGGGGCCGTCGAAGGCATCCGCATCCCCGGTCAGTACCGGAGCTTCGTCTACAAGACCATCGCCCTGCTGCGGGCGGCGGACGTGGAGGTCACGGTCACTTCGATCTCCGACTCCATGGCGCGGTGGCTCCAGCCCGATCAAGCCGAACGCCTGCGGGTCGTTCTGGAGGAAGCGAACTCGGGCCCTCCTTAGCCTCCGGAGCAAACCGGCTCGGGTTGATGGCCGAACGACATGGGTAGGAACAACGGAGAACGTCAACGACCCTGAGGAGGTCCCATGTCGACCATCGAGCAGTCCATCGAGGTCAACCTGCCCGTCCGCCCCGTCTACAACCAGTGGACGCAGTTCGAGGAGTTCCCCCAGTTCATGGAGGGAGTCGAGTACGTCCGCCAGCTGGATGACACGAGGCTCGAGTGGGCGGCCGAGATCGCGGGCCAGCGGCGCGAGTGGGAAGCGAAGATCACCGAGCAGACCCCCGATCAGCGCGTCGCATGGGCGAGCGTCGGCGGAACCGGTCACGCCGGAGTCGTCACCTTCCACCGCATCGACGACAACACCACGAAGGTCATGCTCCAGATGGAGTTCCAACCCGACGGGCTCGTCGAGAAAGCGGGCGACAAGCTCGGCATCGTCCGGAGTCGGGTCAAGAGCGACCTCGAGCGATTCAAGAGCTTCATCGAGAGCCGCGGTCAGGAGACGGGCGCGTGGCGCGGCGAGGTGGAGCAGGACAACGTTTCTTAGTCTCGTGTAGCCCGCAAGGGCGTTCGGATCACAAAGGGCACCGCTACCATCGCGGTGCCCTTTCGCGTCCCGACAACGGAGGCCCACACAAGAGATGAACGTCCCAAACGACCGCTCGCGCCTTCCTCTTGCGGAGCTGGGGCTGGTCGGCGTGGCTGCCGTTTGGGGGCTCACCTTTCCCATGGTCAAGGACGCCGTAGCGGGTTTCCCCGTTACCACCTTCCTCGCCTACCGGTTCCTCGCTGCGTTTGTTCTCGTTGCGCTCATTTCTCTCGCCTCGCCTCGGGGGCTGCGCCGACTTGACCGGCGAGGTTGGATCGCCGGCATCGTCATGGGCGTGTTCCTCACCGGGGGATACGTCCTCCAGACACTCGGACTCGAGCGGACCTCGGCGTCAAACGCCGGATTCATAACGGGGTTGTTCGTCGTGCTGACCCCCGTCTTCGGCGCCTTGTTCCTCCGTCAACGGGCCGGTCCTGCCGCCTGGATTGCCGCCGGGGTGTCCGCTTTCGGATTGTTTTTGCTGTCTCGAACCGGGGGCACGGGCGACGTCGAGGGCGATCTGCTCGTCCTTGGATGCGCGTGCTGTTTCGCGTTCCATATCCTCGCGACCGCCCGCGCCGTGGAGGAGCACGACGTGGGAGCTCTTCTTGCCGTTCAACTCGCCGTCTGTGGCTTCTCGACGTTCGGCGTCGCGACCGCGGCGGGCGATCTGAGTGTCCCGGAGGGTTCGTCGCTCTGGCTCGCGCTCGTCGTCACGGCCTTCTTCGCAACGGCGGTCGGGTTCTATATCCAGACGTACGCGCAGCGCCGTACATCCGCAAGCCGCACCGCGCTCATCCTTGCAAGCGAGCCGGCCTTCGCCGGTCTCTTCGCCTACCTCCTGTTGGGTGAGACGCTGACCTTGCCCGGGTGGGCGGGAGCGTTGTTGATCCTCGGATCGATCGTGGCCGTGGAGGTCGTTCCCTATCTGCGTCCCGTGCGACCGCTCCCCGAGGGCTAGGAGCTCTTCGGAAGGTAGGGCCGGGCTCCGTCCAGGATCGGCGCGCATCTCACGAGGGCCGGTTTCTCGGGGAACTCGCTGAACCCGAAGCGGACCGGTGGCAGGACGGGACCGAGCGCCCCGAGATCTCGCCCGTCGATGCTCGCGTCACCCCAGACGACGGGATTCACGTGATCTATCGCGTACCATTCGCGCACACCCGATGGGCTGGTCCCGTAGCCGCGGACGCCCGCCGCTCCCTGCAACACGAAGCGGCCCACGATGGGACGTAAGAGCCGATCCTCGACCCGCACCCAGGTGCGGGTTCGTCGGAGCCACTTCGGTCGCAGACGGAAGATGCGGGGGCCCGGAACCGCGAAGAGGTCGAGCTCGACCGGACCCGCTCGGAGATGGAGCCGGTGAGACGTCGAGGTCACCAGATCGAAGGGGACCACCCGGACCTCGTCAAAGGAATAGATGCCTCCGACGAAGGTGCCCACCTCCGGATCAGGCACGAGCAGGACCTTCCGGCCGTCGGGCTGCGCCCACATCAGGTCGTTCATGGGTCCGAGGGGGCCGCTCTTCCAGATGCCCGCGACGAAGCGGTCGCCCGACGAGAAACCGCAGCCGGCGATGATCCCGTCCAGTCGGATCGTTGAGCGCTTATCGAACATACGTTCTATACTCCTCTGATGGGCGCTGAGCAGCTCTTCGAGCTTCGCCGGACCACTTTCGACACGCCGCACTTCCGCGGGATCACCTTCATCGAGACCGAGGCCAAGACGATCCTGAATCACGTGCCGGGCAACTACCTGCCCTTCAACTGGACGATCAATCCCTACCGAGGCTGCTCTCATGCATGCAGCTACTGCCTAGAGGGAAGCACGCCCGTCCTTCTCGCCAACGGACGAACCAAGCCCTTGGCCGATCTCGAGATCGGTGAGACGATCTACGGCACTGAGAAGCGAGGGGCCTACCGCAGGTATGTCGCCACCACCGTCTTAGACCATTGGTCGACCACTAAACCTGCCTACCGGGTCACTCTCGAGGACGGAACCGAGTTAGTAGCAAGCGGAGATCACCGGTTCCTGACCGAACGAGGCTGGAAGCACGTTGCGGGAAATGAGTATCGTCGTCCATACGTGAAACCTGGGGACCAATTGGTGGGCCCAGGTGAGGTGACCGCCCCCGTACTGAGAGCACTCGTTCCATCCGGATCCTCGCTGAAAGTGATCGACGTGGAACCCTTAGGAATCGAGATACCTCTTTACGACATCACGACGGGTACCGGCGACTTCATCGCGAACGGCGTGGTCAGTCACAATTGTTTCGCTCGATCCACCCATACGTTCATGGACATGAACGCCGGGCGCGACTTCGAGTCCAAGATCGTCGTGAAAGTCAACGCCCCCGAAGTGTTGAGGCGCCAATTGCGAGCGAAGAGGTGGAAGGGCGAGCACGTCGCGATGGGAACGGCGACCGATCCCTATCAGCGAGCGGAGGGGCGGTACAAGCTGATGCCCGGCATCCTGCAGGCCCTCACCGAAGTCCGTAATCCCTTCTCGATCCTCACCAAGGGAACGTTGATCCTCCGCGACATGGATCTCCTTCTAGATGCCGCCGAGGTGACGGACGTGTCGACCGCGTTCTCGATCGGAACGCTCGATGCGGATGCGTGGCGCAAGAGTGAGCCCGGCACGCCCCACCCGCGCAAGCGCATGGACGCGGTCAAGAAACTCAATGAAGCCGGGATCCCGTCGGGCGTGATGGTGGCTCCGGTCCTGCCGGGGATCACCGACGGGATTGCTCAGGTGAAGGAGGTCGTCCACGCCGCAGTCGATGCCGGAGCGACCCACGTGACTCCGATCCTTCTGCATCTACGACCCAAGGTGAAGGAGGTTTACATGGACTGGCTCGGGGAGACCTATCCGCACCTAGTGGACCGATACGAGGCTATGTATGGCCGAGGTGCGTACGCGTCGAACGAGGCGAGAGCGGCGCTCGGCAAGCAGGTCGGCCAGCTCCTGGACGAAGCCCCCAAGCCACCGGCGAAGAGCTGGCGGAAGACTCGCAACTTCCGTGTGGACGCAGTGGGCAAGCGTGAGCCCTCGTCGCCCCCGAACGAACAGCTCTCGCTTATCTAGCTCTCCGACCGGATCCGGCGGTTGGGAACGAGCTAGGCCTCGAGGCCCCGAAGGCGCGCGATGCGCTCCTCCGCCGGAGGGTGTGTCGAGAAGAGGTTCGCGAACGCGACCTTGCGACCGGTGAACGGGTTCACGATGTACATGCTTGCCTGAGCCGGATTGACGTCCATCGGCACGCGCTTGGCGCTCTCGTGGAGCTTCTCGAGGGCTCGTGCAAGAGGCTCGCCGGTTCCGGCCAGCGCTGCTCCGGTCCGGTCGGCCTCGAACTCCCTTGACCTGGATACCGCTGCCTGAAGGAAGAACGCAGCGATCGGAGCGAGGAGCATCATCGCCAGCATCCCCAAGATGTTGCCTCCGTCGTCATCGTCGCCGCCGGCTCCCCCGAACATCGCCCCCCACATGACCATGCGGGCCATGAAGGTGATGCCCATGGCGATCGCGGCGGCCACGGATCCGATGAGGATGTCCTTGTTCTTCACGTGAGCGAGCTCGTGTGCGAGAACTCCCCGGAGCTCGTCGGGCGTGAGTATCTGCGTGATCCCCTGAGTCACGGCCACTGCCGACTTCTTCTCGTTGCGACCGGTGGCGAACGCGTTTGGTTGCGGGTCGGGGGTCATGTACAGGCGCGGCATGGGCATCTGTGCGGGGGTAGTCAGCTCGCGAACCATGCGGTAGAGCTCAGGTGCCTCCTGCTCCGACACGGGCTGGGCCCGGGATGCCTTAATGGCGATCTTGTCCGAGAACCAATAGGACCCTCCGACGAAGAGCAGCCCGATGGCCAGGCCGATGACGGCCCCCGTCCCCTGGAAGAGGAGCTGACCCCCCAGGACCAGCAGGCCGCCGAGGGCCGCGAGAAGGACGTAGGTTTTGATCGTGTTCTTGCTCATGCATCCATTATGGGGGCCCTGTGACCGCTAATTGGGACGTCTACGTGAAGGCGATCGACCTGCCCCTGGCCGAGAAGTTCGTCATCGCCCGGGAATCCTGGTACGCCGCGTCCAATGTCTTCGTAGCGGTCGCTTTCGGGGACGAGTTCGGCGTGGGCGAGGTGAGCCCCGACGCTCACTGGGGTGAAACGGTGCAGTCGGTGATCACTCAGCTCGAGAACGTCGATCTGAAACTCATGTCGAGTCCGTTCGAGCTCGAGGTCCTCTCCTACCTCCTTCCGGCCGGTTCAGCCCGTTCGGCCCTCGACATGGCCATGCACGATCTCGCGGCAAAGATGGCAGGCATCTCTGTGAGGCAACTTGTGGGCCTTGACGACACCCCCAAGACGACTTCCGTCACGATCCCGATCACCGAGACAAGCCGGATGGTCCAGAGAGCGATGCTCTATTCGGATCATCCGACACTCAAGATGAAGGTCGGGTTCGAGGGCGACGTCGAGGCCGTGGCAGCGGTCCGCAAGGTCTTCAAGGGGGAAATCCGGGTGGACGCAAACGAGGGTTGGACGACCACCGAAGCCGTAACTAAGCTACGGCGCCTCCAGACCCTGAACATCGAGCTGTGCGAGCAGCCCATCCCGGCCGGCAACCACGACGACCTCCGCTTCGTCAGCGCGTGTACCTCGATCCCGGTCTTTGCGGACGAGGATGTCTCGACGGCACAAGATGTCGCCAAGCTGGTGGGTGTAGTCGACGGTGTCAACCTCAAGTTGCGCAAAGCCGGAGGTATACGCGAGATCATCCGCGCGGCGACCGTGGCCAGGGCCCACGGCATGGGTCTCATGATCGGTTGCGATCTCGAGTCGGGGATTGCGACGACGGCGGGGGCGCAGATCGCCTCCCTGTTCGACTTTGTGGACATGGACGGAGCGATGTTGTTGGCGAACGATCCGTACCCGGGCGTGAGGTACCGACGGGGGTTGCTGGAGCTTCCGGAAGGTCGAGGACTCGGAGTCAAAAAGACGCCGTGGTGACACAACGCTCTCGCTCGTGGGCCATCTTGACCGATGGGTTCTTGACGGAACGAAACGCCAAGACTGCCCATGGCGTGATCCGTTATTCGCGCGACGAGATCAAGTGCGTCATCGACGAAAAGAATGCTGGTCGGATGGTGTCTGACGTCATGCCCGAGCTGCAACGAGACGTGACCATCGTGGGATCGGTAAGGGAGGCATTGGAGCTATGGCCTACGTCTCTTCTTCTCGGAGTCGCAACACCGGGGGGCTGGCTACCCGATCATTGGCGCAAGTGGATCATCGAAGCGCTCGAGGGAGGCCTCGAAGTCGTAAACGGCCTCCACCGGTTCTTGCGAGACGATGCCGAGCTCGTCCGCCTAGCGGAGGAGCACGGAGGCTCTCTGTGGGACGTGCGCGACCCTCCCAAAGACATCCCGCTGTTCTCAGGCAAACCCCTGCATCTGGACAAGCAGATCGTCCTCACGGTCGGCAGCGACTGCGCGGTGGGAAAGAAGACCACGGCGATCGAGTTGACCGATGCCGGTCAAGCAGCCGGACAGAACACGGAGTTCGTGGCGACGGGCCAGACTGGCATTCTCATCGCGGGGCGCGGCATCGCGGTGGATCGCGTCATCGCCGACTTCCTTCCCGGCGCGGCAGAGAAGCTGGTGTGCGAGTCGCATCTCTTCACCGATGTTGTCGTGGTCGAGGGGCAGGGGAGTCTGTGGCATCCGGCGTACGCGGCGGTCACGCTCGGCCTTCTGCATGGCGCGTGTCCTCACGTCCTGGTGCTCTGCCACCAGGCCGGTCGAACGGCGATCGAGGAACCCCCCTACACGGTCCTTCCGCCGCTGAGCGAGATGGTCCAGGGTTACGAGCGGATGGCCGCGGTCGTTCGTCCCGCTCGGGTGGCGTGTGTGTCCGTGAACACGAAGGGTCTCAGCTCCAGGGACGCCCGGGCCGAGATCGCCGCGATCGAGGACGAGACGGGCCTTCCGGCGGGCGATGTCATGAACGGCGATGCACCAAAGTTGTGGAGCGCCGTGGGGGCCGCGCTCGGCCTCTCTTCGTAGCTCCGGATCGCTGGTCCCTAGTAGCCCACGGTGACGCTACGATGCACGGCCAAAGCCAGGCGCCACGTGACCAGTCGCCCCGAGACGAGCGCAAAGAGGACGAAGCTGATCGCTAGGTTCGCCGCCGCAAAGACGGGGTGGCCCCAGCCGACGTCGAAGCGGGCCAGGATCGCGTCTATCAGGAAGTAAACGGCGGAGAACCCGGCCATGACGGCGAGGACCGCAACGACCACCGGCCCCCAGACCCACCACAGGGCAAACCTCGTCTTCATCGGCCCGGGACAGGCGGCGAGCGCGTCGGCGGCGTTCTCGTAGCTAGCCTCACCTTCCGGGGCGCGCACGAAGGGCTCACGCACCCGGGCCAACGACCACCGGATATGAGCCCTGCGCCCAAAGAGGTAGATGCAGGAGATCGCGAGCAAGCCCAACAGGACGTAAAGCGGCCAACCGCTTCGCAGAGTGTTGCTGGCGGGTGATCCAAAGCTCCCCGGCGACAGCAGCGAGATCAAGGTCAGGAGCGGAACGGCGGCCGCGACCGTCGCTCCGACGGCCCGCTCCGCGAAGCCGAGACGGCGGAGGCGACGCGGGCGCGCAGACTTCACCCATTTCACGGAATCCGAATAAGCGCGCCGTGCAGAGAGCATCGCTACCTGCTAGACCGAGGCCCGATTACGACTGGCATGATCCGACCCTACGTTTCCCGGAGAGATCGAGCCTTCAATGAAGGGCCCCGCTTTTGCTCGTTTCGCCTCCGTCACTTCGATTCTTCGGAGAGAAGCACTCAATCCGGAGCTTCTGCTTGTCCTGTCTTTGGATACTTCGGACTTTGCCGAGAAAAGGAATGGGGGTCCGAGGCGGCGGGTTGCCATATATATGTCGATCCCAATCCACCGCCTCACGTTCGGCGCCGTCGAAACGTTGAATAGACCATGAGCCTCCCCACGCCCTCGGCCCGCGCCTCTGCGGGATCGGCCCCCGCATGGATGGAATGGAGCGCTCTCTGGACGGTGTATCTCGTCTGGGGATCGACGTATCTTGCGATCCGGATAGTCGTCGAGACCCTTCCGCCGTTGCTCAGCGCCGGCGCGCGCTTCCTGACCGCCGGGGTGATCATGGCCCTCTTCTTGATGTGGCGGGGTGGGGTGAGCCGCATGCGGGTCAGCCTGAGGGAGGTCGGCGCATCTACCCTCGTCGGAGCAGCCCTCCTCCTGGGTGGCAATGGCTTGGTGACGATCGCCGAGCAGGACGTCCCCTCCGGTCTCGCCGCTCTCATCATCGCTTCGGTGCCGTTGTGGGTCGTCTTGTTGCGGGCGCTCTTCGGGGATCGAGCCTCGGGCGGGACGCTGGTCGGCGTCGCCGTCGGATTCGCCGGAGTGGGCATCCTCGTCGGGTCGAGCGGCGGCAGCAGTGGCGGGACCGTGGGCGGCGTGCTCCTGCTCGTGTTGGCTTCGCTCTCATGGGCCGGGGGGTCGTTCTTCTCGGCCAAGCTACCGATGCCTAGAGACCCGTTCGTCTCGACCTCTGTGCAGATGATCACGGGTGGGATCGCCTTGCTCGTCGCGAGCGTGACCTTCGGTGAGCTCAATGGGCTCGACCCCAGCTCGTTCTCGCGCGGCTCGTTGGTTGCGCTCGGTTACCTAGTTGTGTTCGGCTCGCTACTGGCCTTCACGGCCTACACCTGGCTGCTGAACAACGCTCCGATCTCAAAGGTGTCAACATACGCCTACGTCAATCCGGTGGTCGCCGTGTTCCTCGGTTGGATCGTGCTGTCGGAGACCATCACCGTGTTGATGCTCGTGGGGGCCGCGGTGATCGTCGCTTCGGTTGCGTTCATCGTGCGCCACGAGCACGCCAAGCGAACCGCCGAGCAGCGGGCCACGGCATCGGCGTCGGAGGACGCGGAGCCGGACAAGGTGGGGCCGGGGTCTGCGCGGGAAGCCGAGCCACCACGGGCCGGCGACGAGCTCCCCCGTCCCGAACCTTCGTCGGTTCCCTCCGGCGGCGGAACCCTGGCCGCCTCCAAACACGACTGAGCCTCTAACAGAGGAGAAACGGGCCATCTGTGGCCGCCGTCACGGCCCCCCCGGCTGCTTCAACCCAACTTTGGAGCATGGAGGCGACATACCCGCCCGAGCGCTCCAAAGTTCAACGCAACTTCGAAACGAACGAATTGTTGTCGCACCAGCACGGGATTCTGACCCGCAAGCAAGCCTTGGACCTCGGATATTCGGCGAGCATGATCAAGACCCGGCTGGCGAGTGGCGATTGGGAGGTCGTCCACCAGTCGGTCTACCGGTCAATGTCGTTTCCCAATACAGCTGTGCAGAGCGCCATGGCCGCCTGCCTTGCTCTAGGCGATCGCGTGGAGGCTCTACCCGAGTGCGATCTCACCACCGTGCAGAACGTCCCTACGACGAACGCCACTCGGACGCTGGTGGACCTGGGCTCGGTCGTCGAGGAGGAGGTAGTCGAGCTGGCCCTTGAGGATGCTCTTCGACGCGAGCTGACGTCTGTGCCGCGACTTCGATGGCGCATAGAGGAATTGTGCAAACGAGGACGCAGGGGCTGTGCGACGTTGCGTCGCCTGCTGGAGGTCCGGGGTACGCAAACGGCTACCGCGAGCCCACTCGAAACTCGGCTAGCGAGACTTATTCGGAACAGTGATCTGCCGCCGCCCATGCGCCAGTTCGAGGTGAGGGACGGATCGCGCATCCGAGCTCGAGTCGACTTCGCTTATCCACAAGTGAAAGTTGCTGTCGAAGCAGGCAGCTACAGGTGGCATAGCGGCCGTTCCGACTGGGAGCGCGAACTGCAAAGGAGGAACTTCTTACAGGGACATGGATGGACCATTGTTCACGTAACCGACAAGGACATCCGCCGGGACCCCGGTGGAGTTCTCGCACAGATCCGCCAGGTTCTCCGAGAAAGCGGGCACCCGGCGCTCTTCTGAACTTTGGAGACCTGAGGCG
>JALZBR010000021.1 GCA_030863485.1 Actinomycetota bacterium | reverse complement strand
GCTGGAAAGAACCCATTGAGCACCGCCCCCCATGTGCGCGACGACAGCCAAAACCGCCGCCAGCGCGAGGGTCGGGATCTGTGAGACGAGCAGGTACGTCAACCCGTACAGGCCCATCGACCCTCCGAGCGCCAGGAAGAGCCGCCGCTCGTCATCCCCGGCGTATGCGGCTGCGGCAAAGGGCCCGAGGAGGGCGCCCAGGCCTCTTGCAGCAAAGAGCAGCCCGATTCCGGCGTCGGAGGCGTTGAACGTCCTTGTGGCCAGCACCGGCAGCAGCGCAATCACGCCGACGCCGAGGCCAAAGCCGGCCTTCGTCACGAGCAAGGCGATTATTCGTCGATCGGAACGCGCGTAAACGAACCCCTCGCGTATGTCGCGAACGGGGTGAGCTTCAACCGAGCTTCGGGTGGCTACAGAGAAGCGCCCCTTTATGCGAAGTATCAGAAAGGCCGACAGGGCAAACGAAGCTGCGTTCAAGACGAAGGCCGCATCACGCCCGAACTGCGCTGCTACCCACCCCCCGAGCGCTGCTCCGAGGGCCAGCATCGTCCCCCAGGAGGAGGACATGAGCGTGTTGGCTGCCGCCAGCTCGCCCGGCTTTACGAGGTTGGGGAGGCTGGCTCCCGAAGCAGGCTGAAAGAACGCGGCGAAAGTGGAGATTCCGGCCAAGCACACGAGACCGACCCAGACCGTCCCCGGCGAGCGGACGAGAAGCATGCCAAGCGCCAGAACGACTCGGGCGAGATCGGCCACGATCATCAGCCTCTTTCGGTTGAATCGGTCCGCCACCGGCCCAGCAATCGTCGCAAACAGGAACTGCGGAAGGATCCCGGCGGCGATTACCAGCCCCGAGCTGAGGGCCGAGCCGGTGAGGTGCAAGACCAGGCCGAGCAGCGCCACCTGGTTGAACCAGTCCCCCCCGAATGAGATGAGCTGGGCGAACCAAAGCCGGCGGAAGTCGGCATTGCTCGCGAGCAAGCTCCGCACAGGTGCGAGACGGGTCATTCAGGCATCGTAAGAGATGTCGTGGATTAGGCGATCCCCGCCAACAACGCGACGGCGGGCGTTGCGGTCAGTTCGGGCGACCGTCTAGTTCGCTTGCCCGCTCGGCGGCCCTTTGGAATCGGGGAAGAGCACGGTCGATCATCTCGTCGTTGGCGGTGAGCGAGATCCGGAAGTACCCGGGAAGCTCCATGGAAGACCCGGGCAGGACGAAGACGCCTTCCTCGGCAAGGATGTCGGTGAACCGATTGTCGTCTTGAACCGGCGATTTCGGCAGGAGGTAAAACGTCCCCTCGGGGGAGTGTACTTCGTAACCTGCCGCTCGGAGCCCGTCGACCATCCGGTCGCGCTTCCGCTCGAGGTGGGCAACGTCTATCGAGAGGGGGTCGATGTCGACCAGGGCGTGCTGAAGAAGAGCGTTTGGAAACGCCCAACCCGTCAAGGCGAGCGCAAGGAAGAGGCTTTCCGCAACCTCCCTTGCTTGGGGCATGGACGGGGAGACGGCGATGTATCCGAGCCGCTGGCCGGGGGTCAGCAAGGTCTTGCCGTACGTGTAGATGAGCAGGGAGTGGTCGTAGAACGAAAGGGGGCTGGGAAAGTCGCGGCCGTCGTAGACGATGCGGCTGTACGCCTCGTCCGACAGCAGGAAGACAGGCCTTCCCGCGGCCTCCGATGCGTCCTCCAGGACCTCGGCCAGCCCCGAGAGGGTTGCGGGAGGGTAGATCTTTCCGGTCGGGTTGTTGGGGGAGTTAATGATTATCGCTCTGGTCTTGTCGGTGACCGCCGCCTCGATCGCATCGAGGTCCAGGTCGAACGTCTCCGGTGAGCACCTGACGCGCACGGGCTTGGCCCCGGCCGCCAGGATCATCACCTCGTAAAAGAACCAGGGCGGGCTGATGAAGATCACCTCGTCCCCCGGGTCGACCAAAGTCCCCAGGGACGCTGCCAGGCCGGCGAACGCGCCGTTTGTCATGCGGATGTGCTCGGGCTCAAAAGGAAGGTCGCGAGTAGCGCGAAGTGTCTTGGCGACCACCTCGGTCGCCTCCGGCTCGCTCATCTTGTATGCAAACCAGTCCTTGTTCTGTGGGACCGCCCATTTCCGGAGAGCCTCGCTGAACTCGGCCAGCGGAAGTTCGTGCGGGTTTCCGAAGACGAAGTCGCAAATCGACGGATCCCGCTTTGCCGTCGCGTAAGCAGACGTGTTTACGACATCGAGCAAGCCCCTGAGGTTTTCGGCCAGGCCGGCCATTCGTTTAGAAATTGCTGAGCTCACGTGCCCTCCCGAGAGGAAGTCGAGCAGTCGAGGGTCGCGGACGGAATCAAATGTAGCCCCTCAAGTGCGCCGCTTCCCTAACCTTTCTAACTGCCATGGCAAAGGCGGCATCCCTGAGGGAGACATGCCTGAACTGCGAGTAGTCTCTTACTTGGCGATAGGCGGAGCTCATCCGTTCGACGAGGCGACCGTTCACGAGATCCTCCTGCCATCGAACCTGCTGGATGTTCTGAATCCATTCGAAATAGCTGACGACGACCCCCCCGGCGTTGGCCAGTATGTCCGGGACGATCAGGACGCCACGGTCGTTCAGGATTGCGTCCGCCTCGGGTGAAACCGGGCCATTGGCCCCTTCGACCAGCACTCTGCACCGCAGCTTGCTCGCGTTCAGGTCGTCGACGGCTCCCCCGAGAGCGGCGGGCACCAGGACATCGACGGCGAGGGTGAGGAGTTCGTCATTGCTGATCGGCTCGCTTCCGGGAAATCCGGTGACCGAACCCGTCTCGATCCGGTGTGCGATCAGCTTGCGGATATCGATGCCGTTCTCGCAGTAGACGCCCCCCCTCGAATCTGAGGCAGCGACGAGGCGGAATCCTTCATCGCGTGCTATTTGGGCTGCCCAGCTTCCCACGTTGCCGAATCCCTGCACGGCGACAGTGCTTCCTTGCGCGCTCATCCCCCAGTCGTGGAGGGCCTCCTTCATGACGGTGACGGCTCCACGTCCGGTCGCCGCCACCCTGCCATACGAGCCGCCCAACGCGATGGGCTTTCCAGTCACGATCTGCGGGGTGTGGCCGTACTTCTTGCCGTACTCGTCCATCATCCAAGCCATCGTCTGGGCGTTCGTGTTCATGTCGGGAGCGGGGATATCGCGGTAGGCGCCTAGGAGCAGGCCGACCTGCGCGGTATATGCGCGTGTCATGCGCTCCAGCTCGCTGACGCTCAGCACCTTGGGGTCGACCTGGATGCCGCCTTTGGCCCCGCCGAACGGTATGTCCACCACGGCCGTCTTCCATGTCATGAGCGCGGCTAGGGCGCGGACTTCACCTAGGAGCGCACTCGGATGAAACCTGACGCCGCCCTTGTAGGGTCCTCTCGCGCCGTTGTGGTGAATGCGGTATCCGCGCAGCACCTCGAGGCTCCCGTCGTCTCGGCGGAAGGGAACCTGCACACTTAGCTCCCTGTATGTCCCCGCTAAAACCTCGCGATCGGAGTCCGAGAGCTGGTTGAGGTCCGCTGCCCGGTTGAAGAAGTGAGTAACCGCCTCGAAGTGACCCGCGCTCTCGACCATCCGCGGCAACCGTAATAGTTCGTAGCCTATGACTTGCGGGAGGCAGTCCCGGGCGGAGCTATCTGGCGCGTGTCCGGCGTTTCCTGCTGCTGACCTCCTTGGCCTTGCGCCTCGCCGTCAGCAACGCTCGCCTGGCCCACCGGAACTCCCATGAGAGCACGGTCAGCCCGAGCAGGATCAGGGGAATCGTGAACGGGCCTGGAAGGATGACCAGGACGAGTCCGGCAACGATCAAAGTGGTCCCGATGACCGAGACGACCATTCTCTTCGTTCGCCGCACCGCCACCGTCCTCGGCAGTTCGGCCGTGCGGTCAACGCGGAACTCTTGAGTGTGCTCTGTCGCCATAGCCCCAAGTTTAACCTCACCCGGCGCCGAGCCGGACGGGTCCCTAGAATTCGACGGGCTCGGCCGGTCGGTCGGGTAGGCCGAGGAGTAGTATTGGGACGATGGCAGTGAGCGATTCGGAGACGGTGACTCTCGGTTCCGGCGCCGACCGCAACCTCGGAATGGAGCTTGTCCGAGTAACCGAGGCGGCGGCGCTCGCGGCTGCCCGGTGGATGGGCAGGGGAGACAAGGAAGGCGCCGACAAGGCGGCCGTCGACGCGATGCGCCTCATGATCTCGCACGTCGACATGGACGGGATCGTCGTAATCGGGGAGGGCGAGAAGGATGATGCGCCCATGCTCTACAACGGCGAGCGCGTCGGCACTGGAGAGCCTCCCGAGGTGGACGTTGCCGTCGACCCGATCGAGGGTACGACGATGACGTCGAAGGGCCAGCCGGGGGCGCTGTCCGTAATCGCAGTCGCGAACCGGGGGGCGATGTTCGACCCCGGGCCATGCTTTTACATGGACAAGATTGCGACGGGCCCCGAGGCGGCCGACCTAATCGACCTCGAGGCGCCGGTTGCGGACAACATCAAGGCAGTTGCCCGCGGTAAGGGGGTCGACGTAGACGACGTCACCGTCATCATCATGGACAAGCCGCGGCACAAGGACCTCATTGAGGAGATCCGCCGAGCAGGCGCCCGTATCCGACTCATCTCCGACGGCGACGTGTCCGCGGGCATCTCGGCGGCGAAGGCGGGAACCGGGGTGGATCTACTCGTGGGAACGGGGGGGACCCCAGAGGGGGTGATAACGGCCGCCGCTCTCAAATGCCTGGGAGGGATGATCCAGGGCCGCCTAAACCCTCAAAGCGAGGAGGAGCGGCGCAACGTCCTCGACGCGGGATACGACCTAACGAGGGTTGTCACGATGGACGAGCTCGTCCAGGGCGACTGCTTCTTTGCGGCGACGGGAATAACCGGCGGGGAGCTGCTGGATGCGGTTCGCTATCGCAGGGACGGCGCAACCACCCAGTCCATCGTGATGCGCTCCAAGACGGGCACGGTCCGCACGATCACCGCCGAGCACAACTGGAAGAAGCTAATGGCTTTCTCGGAGATCCACTACGACTAGAGGTTCCTCCCAGCCGAGCCAGCCTCCTCCCCTTTATCTCCTGATCGACGCCTCGAGCCTCATCTACAGGGCGTTCTTCTCAACCCCGGAGACGGTGCGCTCCCCGGGGGGCGAGCCCGTGAACGCCGCCCATGGTTTCATCAACATGCTCGCCCGCCTGATTGGTGACCGCGACCCCGATTACTTGGTCTGTGCGGCAGACGCAGATTGGCGGCCTCAGTGGAGAGTGGACCTGTTGCCGAGCTACAAGGCCCACCGGCTCGAGATGCCCGAAACGCCCCAGCTGGATCGGCAGGTTCCGCTCATCTTCGAGCTGATGGAGGCTTGTGGCGTAGCGGTGGCGGGCTGCCCCGAGTACGAAGCCGAGGACGTGATAGGGGCGCTCGTCCCCCGTTGCAGGGGCAGGGTGGAGATCGTGTCGGGGGATCGAGACCTGTTCCAGCTGGTCCGGGACCCCGATGTCGCGGTCCTCTATCCCAAGAAGGGCGTCTCCGAGCTCGTCCGGGTAGACGAGGCGGAGATCCGGGAACGTTTCGGGATTCCGGGAAGGGCGTATGGGGATTACGCCCTCTTGCGGGGCGACCCTTCCGACGGCTTGCCGGGGGTGTCGGGGATAGGAGAGAAGACCGCGGCGTTGCTCGTGACCCGGTACGGCAACATCTCGGCCGTCATCGAGGCTGCTCTCACGGGCAATGGGACCGGACCACTGGGAAAGGTTCGAGGAGCTCTCGATTACCTCGATCGTGCGGCTCAGGTCGTGCTCATATCAGGGGAGGCACCGGTAGGAGAGGTCGAGATGAAAAGGCCTGACGGCGCTTCATCAGACGAGGCCATCCGGCTGGCCGAGGCGTGGGGACTCCGAAACCCGGTGGAGCGGCTCCTCAAAGCTTTGGGGCGCCGAAGCGCCCCAAACAATCGCTAAGCGACCTCTCCCGACGAGTAACCTCTCGTCCGGCTAGGTCCGAGCTCGATTAGCCGCCTCGCCTTAGTCCGCCTAGCCCAAAGAAGCCCGGTTCTTGGCTTCCTGCGTCAGAGTCCTTTATCTGGCCGGCGTCTCGCTGGGCCTTCCGCTCTCTTAGGACCGCATCGACGGCCGCTCTGTCTTCGTCGGTAAGGGCCCTCGTCCCAGGGCGTGTCGGGCGGGTGGGGCGTGTCGGGCGGGTGGCGCTGGGCCGCGGAAGTGATTGCCGTGCCGCCTCCGCTGCCTCGAAAAACTCTTGCTCTGGCGTTCGGGGGAACCTCCGTGTCTCACCCACGACGTCTCCTTTCTACGACGGGCTGCCCCGGAGTTTAAAGCAGAACCCCTGGCGCCGGTTTGAGAGGCTCCGAGTAGCGCTCGAGAGACGCAAGCGAGCCCGAAGGCTCGCCGTCGTCTCGAGCTGCTTACCTTCGTTGCTACCCGATGGGAGCGTCCGGGTCCTTCATACCTCCGGACGTCATGACGTCCGCGATACCCGGCTCCTCGCTGCCCGGCTCCACCCCGGATTCGACGTTTTGCTGTAGCTGCGCTTTTCCAGCCTGTCCGGCGGCGGTGTCCTCACTCGACGGCGGCCCTCCCGTGCCGGTGGCACCGGGCACGTTGGATGGGCCACCGGCCTGCTTGGCTGCGTCGGTAGCCGCCTCGTGGAACTCCTGCCTCTCGCTCTCGTTCTGGCTCAACACTTCCCCCTTTCGTGTAGGGACTGGATCTTTAGTTAGCTCGGGGCCTTCAAGCGTTCTAAGCGTTCTCGTCGCTCTTCGGCGCCGCAGGTCCCTGGTCTGCTGCGCTTCCAAATGCGGCTTCGGCCCTGGTCGCTGCTTCGTGGACCTCGTCAGGAGACGCCGGAGGGAACCGGGGGTCGGGCCCTTCGGGCATTCCTTCGGTTACGTCACCGGTGGAGCCACTGGCGGCCCCGGCCTGTGCAGGATCCATGGGCTCGGCGTCAGACCCGTAGGTCTTCGAGCCCGAAACGTCCTGGATCGAGTCGTACATCGGGCCTTCGCCCCCCTGAATCTTCTCGTCACCCATGGCGCTACCCCTTTCTCTCAAGGTTTTTTCCTCTGCCACCGCGAATACCCAAAGGGCCGATCCCTCAAACTGCACCGCTGGGGGCGCCATTACCCGTGGCGGAGTTACCACATGTAGCGGTTTTGCCTGGTGGTTGCGCGTTCAACGAGGGAATATCGTTGCGAAATCAGCCGTTATGAATGGGCAGAAAGGAGAATTCCTCAATGCCCAATCTCACCACCCAAATCCTTCCCTTGCTGCCCCTGAAAGAGGGGGTGATCCTGCCCCACATGGTCGTCACGATCAACGTGGAGTCGGGGGAGGGCGAAGAGGCGTATGAAGCCATAGCTGCTGCCCGGAGAGCCGAGGGCCTCGTGCTGCTCGTTCCGCGGATCGAAGGCCA
>JALZBR010000010.1 GCA_030863485.1 Actinomycetota bacterium | reverse complement strand
ACCCTGAGGCGGGCTTGGCGCCCCCGGCGGATCGCCAGGTCCGCCCAGTGCACCGGGGCGCTCGAGGAAAGCAGGATGACGGTCATGATGAGTGGAAGTCCGAGCTCGGGTTCGGGGATGCCCGCTGGCGGCCAGGTGGGCCCGTGCCGGAACCTGAGGTAGAAGTAGCTTGCGATGAGCGCCGCGAACAGCGTCGCTTCCGTCGCGATGAGCCAAGCCATCCCCCACCATGCGTACGACTGCGTCCCCTCGGGGTGAGTCGAGAGCTGACCCTCCGGGTGTTCGGGTACGGCGTCGATGACCTGCTCGGCCGAGCTCAATGTTCCTCCTCCGAATGCGGCGCGAACCACCCCAAGATCCCCACGGTGCTCAAGATGATCCCGGCCGCCGACAGGACCCAGGAGTCGACGAGGAGGCCGAAGAACAGCACCATCAGCGCGAGCGTGAGGAGGAACGGCCAAGGCGACGCATGCGGCATCTCCACGATCGCCTGCGGGCTGGCCTCGACCACCGTAGTCGCCAACGTCACGTGCCCCGAGGCCAGCGGCCAGCCCCCCTCGTCGGGAGGGGCGGCTCCGTCCTTGAGCTCGGGCTGATCCCACAGAGGCTCCCGGCTTTTCACGGTCGGTATCGTCTCGAAGTTATAGGAGCGCGGGGGTGAGGCCGTCGCCCACTCCAGGGTCTCTCCGTCCCAGGGGTTCGGGCCCGCCGGCTCGCCACGCCTCAGGCTCCGCGCCCAGTTCCAGAGGGTGAGGAGGACTCCCAGGGCCATTGTGAAGGCGCCGATCGTCGACAGCAGGTTGGGGAAGTCCCACCCGAGGCCGGCGTGGTACGTGTAGATCCTCCTCGGCTGGCCCCACAGCCCGGTGAGGTGGAGCGGGAACATGTTCAGGTTGAACCCGATGAAGATCAGCCAGAAGCTCCACTTCCCGAGCCTCTCGTCGAGCATCCTCCCAGTCATCTTGGGGAGCCAGTGATAAAGGCCGGCAAAGATCGGGAAGACCGCCCCTCCCACGAGGACGTAGTGAAGGTGGGCCACGACGAACATCGAGTCGGTGGTCGCCTGGTCGAAGGGCACCGAGGAGAACATCACTCCGGTCACCCCTCCTATCACGAACGTGATGATGAAGCCCAGGACGAACAGCATCGGCGTCCGCAGGATGGGCCTGCCCGCGATGAGCGTTGCGATCCAAGCGAACACCTGGACGCCACTCGGGATGGCCACCATGAAGCTGGCCGCCGAGATGAAGCTCAGCGACAGCGAAGGGATGCCCGTGGCGAACATGTGGTGAACCCAGACCCCGAAGCCGATCACAGCCACCGCCAGCTCGGCAAGGACGATGTACGTATAGCCGATCATCCTCCGACGAGCCCAGGTGGGGATGATGGCGGAGACGATGCCAAACGCAGGCAACACGACGATGTAGACCTCGGGGTGGCCGAAGAGCCAGAACAGGTGCTGCCAAAGGATCGGGTCTCCGCCCCCCTCTGGGTTGAAGAAGTGGAAGCCGAACTTGCGCTCGAGCTCGAGGAGCACGTTGGCGAGAGTCAGCAGAGGCAGAGCAAAGATCACCTGGAGCGAGAAGGCCACCTCTCCCCACACGAAGATCGGGATTCGGTTGAGCGTCATTCCCGGAGCGCGCATCTTCATGATCGTGACGAGGAAGTTGATCGCGCCCCCGGTCGTGGAGATGCCGACGAAGATGAGCCCCAGGGCGTAGTAGTCGATGTTGACGCCGGGAGTGAACTCGTTGCTCGCGAGCGGGGGGTAGTTGAACCACCCATCGTTTGGCGCGGCCCCTATGAGAAAGGCCGAGTACATGAAGATGCCTGCTCCCAGAAACACCCAGTACCCAAAGGCGTTGAGGCGGGGGAACGCCATGTCGCGCGTTCCGATCATCAGCGGCACGAAGAAATTTCCGAATGCCGACAGCACCGGCGTCGCGAACAGGAACATCATCGTGATGCCATGCATCGAGAACATCTGGTTGTAGGCCTCGGGCCCGAGCACGTCGAGGTTGGGCCCCATGAGCTGCAGGCGCATCAGCAGGGACTGGATCCCCCCGAGCACGAAGAACAGCATCCCCGTGTACAGGTAACGGTTGCCGATCCGCTTGTGGTCTACGGTGGAGACCCACGTCCGAAAGCCGGGTCGCTCCCCCCACACGAGGTCGAGGCGTTGGGCTAGCCTCGCCGTATCAGTCGCCATATCAGTTGAGTCGCGTGAGGTAGTCGAGGAGGGCGTTGAGCTCTTCGGGGGTAAGCGAGGTCGGCGGCATGCTCATCCCCGGCTTGATCCTCTGCGGCTCCGTGATCAGCCGGGAGAGGTTTTCTCGGGTGTTTGGCCTCACCCCTGCCCCGATCGTCTCCCTTCTGGCCAGGTGCGTCAGGTCGGGGCCAGTGACGCCGGTAGCAGGGGTGCCCCGGATCGTGTGGCATCCGACGCAGGTGCTCGACATAAAAACCTCCTGACCCCTCTCGGCCGCCGGGCCTACGGGCTCGGGGGCTGGCCGGGCTTCGTTGGCCAGCCATGCGTTGAACTCGGCCCGCGGCTGGGCGATGACGTACACGATCATGTTGGCGTGCTGCAGCCCGCAGTACTCCGCGCACTGCCCCCGGTACCGTCCCGGCCTGGCCGCCTCCAGCCACAGCTCGTTTTCGCGGCCGGGCACCTGGTCGACCTTCACTTGCAGCTGCGGCACCCAGAAGCTGTGGATCACATCGGCGCTCGTGAGCCTCAGCCGCACGCGCTCGCCAGAGGGGATGTGGATCTCGTTGGCCGTGACCGCCCCGTTCGGGTACCTCGCCTCCCACCACCACATGCGGCCGATCACCTCGATCTCGAGGGCTGCATCCCTTGCTTCGACGGTCAGCTGGCGCATCACAACCAGCGAGACCACGAAGGCGATCGTCAGGATGATCCATGAAACTCCGACGCCCGAGATGACGACGAAGCGGTCTCCCCAAGACGTCTCCGACCGGTCGACGGGATCTCCCAGCCGTCCCCTCCGGCGAAGGCCCGCCAACGTGAGGACGACCACCACCGCGAACACCACTGCCGAGATCCAGAAGAGAAACCACCAAAGGCTCTCGACGCGATTCGCCGCGGGCGACGCGGGCTCCAGGATCGATGGGAAGCGCATCCCGGTTACCCTACGCTACTCGGGTTCCCTTAGATACTCGAAGTGCATTCCATCCGGCACCAGCCACCGGCCGCCCCAGACGAACCCGTGCTTCTCCATGATCTGGACAACCCCCTGGTCCAGCCGCGGGGTCCTCCCGTACGGATTTTGAGAGACGTTTACGTCGAACCCGATGCCCCATGCATGGTGGGAGATGGGCGAGTAAGGGTCGCTGCTTATGCGTCTCGGGGAGAAGCACCCGCCGAAGTCACTGCGCCGAATCTTGCTCGCAAGCCCCTCCTGCGAGATCTCTTCGAAGGCCGCCCTCATCTGCGGGATGATCTTTACGTGGCAGCGGACCCTTCCGACGAGGGGGATCGTTGCGTTGGTGGTGTTCTCGACGATCCACCCAGGGTCGATCCGGATCGCGCTGCCCCTGCCCGGCCGGGCCGCGAACTCTCCGAAGATCCTCTTCACCTGAACGTGCGGCAGCACGGGGTCCCCGGGGCGCAGCACCCTGGCCTCGCCGTAGGCCCGCACTTGCAGCTTCCTCCTCGCCGGGAGCAGGCGGCGGAGCCCTTCCTCCACCTCTTCGCGCGAGGTGGAGGAGTCCAAGGAGATCAGCAGGTAGCGGGGGGTGACGATTCCAAGTGCCTCCCCTGTATCTCGTGGGACGACGACCTCGTGGCTTGCCACCAGGTCGTCCTCCACCACGCCCTGGACCGACACCGTTCCGTCCCGGAAGCGGAGCGAACCGGCGTTGGAGATCCCGCGAAGGTCGGCACCCGACCTTCCCATCAGCGCTTCGCCTCTGGACAGCTGGAGGAAGGGCTCCCGCTCGCCGGCGGGAAGGATCGCTGCGTACTGCTGGGGGTCGATGGCAGCCACCTCCATCGGGATGAAGAAGCCCGATGGCGGCGTGGACACGCTCTCGGCCCCCTCGGCCGACCAGGCCGACAGCCACGCTACTCCGTTGCGGACCTCCGCCACCGCCTCGACCCCGGGCAGCGTGGCCGCGGACGCGGCCAAGCCGGAGGGAAGGCTTCCGGGTGTCCAAGCCAGCAGGACCGACTCCTGATCCGTGAGCGCCCTCACCGAGATCCATACGAGCGACCCGACCAGCACCAAGGCGAGCAGGGTCTTGAACGAGAGCCTCTTCATAGCCCGCTTACGGTTGGCGCCGCGTCGGGGCGCCGCCGCGGCCGGTCCCGAAGTCGTTTATCCGAAGCGTTATCCAGACCAGACAGAGCGCGAAGATATCCGAAGCGCTATCCAGACCAGACAGAGCGCGAAGATGCCGAGCCCTGCGTAAAAGCCCCAGCCATACAGGAAGATCCCCGGTATCTTGCTGAGCACCTGATCCGAGGCTAACCCGAGCGGAAGGCTCGCTGCGAGAGTCGCTCCCGCAAGCCTCGGAGCGCCCCTGGAGCGGGCTATCCCGGCTCCGAGCAACGCGGCCCCTCCAACGAACGCAATGGACGTCCACGTCAACCACCGAGGAAACCACCTCGGCTCCACCCCAAACCTCACCTGCGCCAGGGCGCCTACCAGGTTGAGCGCCAGCAGTGCTCCGCAGCTCAGTTGCAGAACAAAGGCGCCGAGAGGGCCCGGCCGCCGCACGCTCGGAGGGCCGGCTCGTCGTAGGGCCTGGACGCCCGGAATCAGCAGTAAAGCGGCGGGGACCAGCATCATCCAGAGCGGGTCAACGAAGGCCGAACCCACCAGCGCAGCGAGAATCGAGAACCCTGCAAGCAGCAGGAGCGTCGGGGAGGGTGGGAGAAAGCGCCGCAGCCGCACCACTCAGCCGCCCGCCGGCGGTTGCGATTCGAACGCGCCCCAGCTCCTGATCGGCTCATCGAAGATGGCCGTGAGAAGCGTCGTCCAAACCTCGAGCGCGTCCTCAAGGCCGGGTGGCTGGGTATTGGCCAGAAACGCGACGTCGAGCTCGTCCCGAGGAAAGTAGTTGAGCTGGCTGATGAAGCCGTTGATCACCCCGCCGTGGCCAACGGCTGGATGCGAGCCGGCGCGCCGCATCTCGAGCCCCATTCCGTACGAAACCGGGACTCTCCCCGGCACGTCGACGGGATCCGACATTTGGCCGTAGGCGCCGGGAACGACTCTGTCGGATCGGAGGGCCTGGTTCCAGCGCAGCAACTCCGTGACGTTCGAGCAGATGGCCCCTGCGGAAAAGACGATGCGCATGTTCACTGCGGGGGCTTCGGCAAGTGAGGGCAGCCGGCCCAGGCGCGCTGCTCGAGGCCAGAGCCCGGTTTGAGGAATGTAGCCAACTGCGTCCCCCTCGGGAGGCGACTCTTCCTCGCAGTACCTCGTCTGCTCTAGTCCCGCGGGGCGCAGGACTTCCTGGTGGAGGTAGTCGCGAAATGTGCGCCCGCTTGCTCTCTCTACGATCAGGCCGGCCAGCAGGTAGCCCGAGTTGTTGTACTGATGGCGGCTTCCGGGAGGGAAGTCGGGGGGACGAGACAAGACGAGGTCGACGACCTCTTCCCGAGTCATGTCCACTCCGTAGTTGTGGGCGAACTGCGAGATTCGCGTGTACTCCGCGATTCCGGAAGTGTGCGTCAGCAGGTTGCGGACGGTGACCCCACCCAGTCTCGGGGGGAAATCGGGAAGGAACCTCGTTATCTCGTCATCGAGGGAGAGCGAACCGGAGTGGGCGAGCTTGAGCACCGCTGCGGCCGTGAACTGCTTGCCGACGGATCCGACCCGATAAGCCGTCCGGGCGGTTGCAGGGCGGCGGTCGCGGAGGTCGGCAAAGCCGTATCCCTTGGCCAGCAACAGCCGTCCGTTCTTGGAGACCGCGATGGAGAAGCCGGACAGGCGATTCCGAGCGAGGATTGTTTCCGCAGCCTGGTCGACCCGCGCCGCCAGCTTGCTGTCCGCTTCAACTGCGGATAGATCGCGTTCAAGTGCTGACGGACGGCGGGGCGCGATGGACCTTGAACAAGCGGCGACCGACGCCAGCAGGACCAGGACGCAAGCAAGACGGCGCCATACTGCGGCGGCCAGCCGCCGGTCTCGTGGCAGGGCTCCCACGAGCAGGATGGTATCTGACTCATGGGGAGGACGAACCGATCAAGCTCGCTTCGAGGAGTCTCTTTTCTCGGGCGGCTCCTCCGCCGCCCATCTGGTCGCTACGACTTCGAGGACGGGTCGGGGGGACTACTAGTGCTAGGGCAGCACCACCACGGGAGTGCCGATGTGCGCCCAGTTCCACATCGTGATCGCATCCTCGTCGCGCTGGCGCACGCAGCCGAGGCTCTGGAAGGTTCCCAGCTCCTGCTCGCTCTGGATGGGCCGCCCCCGCATCCTGGGGATCGCGTGGAAGCCGATCGGGAGGCCGGCCGTTCGTGCGAACCGGACCATGTAATCCATCGTGGCGCCGCTCCTCGCCCGTGCCGACCGGGACCTGGAGAAGACCTCGTAGTTGCCTGGAGGCGGCTCGCCGCGCCGCCCCGACACCTGCCACGTCCCGAAGAGCGAGCCATCGGCCTCGACCAGCCAGACTCTCTGGTCGCTGACGGAGTAGACAACGCGCCGGCCTGCCCCCGAGTTGGGAGGAACAGCGGACGCTGCCGGTCCAGCGACGGCAGGCGGCGCGGGACCCGGGGGCGGTGGAGGTGGGACCTCTGGAGGAGGAGGCGGAGGCGGCGGAGGCGGCCGAAGCAGCTGTCCGAGAAGGGGCGCTGGATCCAGTATCTGGGCCGACGCGGTCGCCATCCACGCACCTGGACCGGCGAGGACGAGGGCAACGGACAGAAGGCACACGGTGCCCACACGCCGAAGGTATTTCCGAGAGCGCGACCGAGGATTGCTGTCGCGACCCCGCTCGCCTGCCCAACACCTACCGACATTCACGTTCCTAGTGTTCACGCGCTTGGTAGGCCGTAAACATGAGGGGAGACCTTCGTGCGCAGTGAAGGTCAGGGCAGCCAAGACGCCGGGCGAGAAGATCAGGGCAGCCAAGACGGCGGGCGAGAAGATCAGAACCCCCGCTACGCAGCGAAGGCGTCGGCGACCAGCGTCAACACCCCGGCGCCAAGAACCGCCAGGCCCAAGATGCGCGCCTTCCGCCTCGTCTCGTCGTCCCTGTCTGAAGCGATGACGCCGGCGGCCCGCCAGTAGAGATAGGAGCCGGCTAGAACCAGCACGAGCTCCAACGCAAAGGTTGCGCTCGGCCAGCGCCAGAGGCCAAAGCCGAGAAGCGGCAGGTCGCCGGCGTTGCCCGGAAGGATCGGCAGGTCGGGCCGGTGAACGACGAGATCCAGCACCCAGTGGGAGAAGGCGACGCCTCCTAGGACGGCGCCCGTACGCATGCCCCAGCGGACCGCCCCCGACCCGCCGAAGATGGCGGATAGCACCAGAGCCCCGACCAGGGAGTGGGTGTAGTCGGCGCGAATGATCACGTTCCCGTAGCCACCCGTCCCGATGGAGGACAGCGTCTCGATGCCTACGAGGAACAGCGGGACGAACACGAGATCGAGCCACACGGTCGCCAGCATCAAGGCCCAGAGCGGGACCTGCCGCTCCTGCCCCTTCACACCCGCAGCGAAGCCGAAGTGTCCTGCGATCACCAGTGTCCTGCGATCACCGGATGTCTCGAGGTGACGATCGCGGGTCCGGCCAGGGGAATCGCGAGTCGAGAAACCCGATCACGACTACGAAGAGAACCAGTCCAACGAGGAAGCCCACGTATCGTTTCCCTTCCGACCTGCTGGGGGCGTAAGCCTAAGTTCGGGCGGACCTCCAAGCAAAAGCGGAGTGGGAGTTCTTGTAAATTTGTCACCTGGGTGCACCCTTCAACCCGTGAAGGAGGGGTGTTGGCACTACGGTTCTCAATCCGGCCCGAGGGTTACTGCCGGCGCTCCGAGCTGGGGCGTGCAGGCAACCTGATCCGTATCCAGGAGCGGTGCTGAGCCGTCCAGCGATGAGCATGGCCACGGAGGTGCTTCGCAATGGCTGAGAGGAAACCCGCAGAGAAGGGCACGACGAAGTCGGCCAAGAGCACGACCGGAAAGGCGTCCAAGGGATTCACGGACGAGGAACGAGCCGCGATGAAGGAGCGGGCCCGAGAGCTGAAGGCGGAAGCTCGCCGCGGCGCGGACCGGGAGGCCGGGGAACGCGCCCTGCTCGCGAAGATCGCCGAGATGCCGGAACCGGATCGCATCATGG
>JALZBR010000009.1 GCA_030863485.1 Actinomycetota bacterium | reverse complement strand
GGCTCATACCGCCTCCCGGGACCCGTCAAGCGAGACAAGCAAATCGCCTCTCAGCACCGAGGGTGCAACTGTGTGCTTCGTTCGGCGCTCCGCGCAGACAACGACCCCTCTCCCCTAGGAGAAAGTTGAATCAGGGGTCATCGAAGCCTCGAGCCTTCATGAGGTGCCAGATTGCTTCGATTGTGTCTTGAAGGGCCGGCGCGCTCCTAGACCCCCAGCAAAAGAGTTCGAGGACGGAGGCGTCGAGGTCGGCATCGATGACGAATCGAGACGAAGATTCTGGTTCCACGCACACCAGCGTCGGGCCAGGCCAGTGGAAGTGGTCGCCGTGAGGCTTCTCAAGCTCGGCGATGTACGGAGCGAGTGCGTCCTCTCCTTCGGCCAACCGTTGGAGTTCCCGCCTCTTCATCCTGACTAGAGCCTCGAGCCGGAAGCCATGTTGATTCAGAACCTTCAAGACGGTCTCGATCGTCTCCGGTGCGATTGGCGCGGTTGCTTCCCCACCGCTGAGGTCCGGAGGGGCACTCAACGCCTCCAACAGTCGCCGTCGACGCTTTCCGATGTGGGGAAGGCCAATTCCCACCCATCCCCGCTTGACTGGGTAGTCGGTCATTGTCCGAGACTAGGTGACCGATCCAACCCGGATCGGCAGCAACTGAGCCGGACCAACCAGGAGAGCCCAGGATCGCCCTAGCCCAGGAGATTGTCTTCCACGAAAGCGATACCTAACGGCGAGATTTCGACCGTCTTCTTGCTAGCGTCATACTCCACCAACTTCACCTGATGCGCCTTCTTCAGCACGTCCCGTCGATACGTCGAGGGGTTGGAGTGCTCAACCCATTTCCTCAGGTCATTCTCAGGCACTGGTCCCCGACGATGGTAGAGAAGCAGAAGGGTCTTCTCTCTCATGGACATCTTGGGATCGAGGACACGTAAGTTCTCACCGACCTGCCACACAGTAGGCACTGTTCGCTCGACAAGCGCGTCTACGGCGGCCGTTGCTTCCTCGGTCGTCACATCGTGGAACACGCGCACGAGTTCAGACAGGAGCCACTTGCTCATCTCTACGACGCACGTCGCGTCCATATGGTTTGGGTCGACGTCTCCACCGACGTGGCCAACACCACGGTTGTTGCGGATTTCGTACAGCGCGACGATCATCCGGGGGATTTGGATGCGAACCGAGCGAGGGAACGAGGATGTCGCGTTTTCGAGATCACGGCAGGCATCGACCATGTTTCTCGGCTTGCTAGATTTCTTGGGGAACTTGTTGTTCACATGGCCTTGGAGGATGGAGTACGCAATCTCACATAGCTTCCCGCCGTTGAGCTCGGACGGCTCCCATCGACGCTCGCGATAGTTCCGAAGAATTTCTGCGTACGCAGTCAGAAGTTCTGTTCTCAGGGTTGCGGGCAGGAGGGCTAGGAGATCTTCCTCCAAGATGAGGTCTGAGTCGGCCATCGATTGTCTCCGGTCAATTCAGATACGAGCGTCTAGGTCGTAGTCGACGACTTCTTTGTCGTCTTCTTGCTTGTTTTCTTCCCCCTGCCGCCGACCTTGGGCCGCTTTATTTTGCCGGCAGCTTCCCTATCTGGCAGTGCGTCGACAAACTGTTGTCCGTAATACGACAACTGACTGGCGTCGCGGCCCGTGCCGAGATTGAAGAAACCAGCCTGACGCTTGGCGTTGTTGAGATCCCGCGCGAAGTTACGGTCGTCAAAATTGCGGCGGGCATCCGTGACGACTTTCTTTAGATCAGCCTTCGTATGAGTCTCCTGACCTTCCACCAGCTCTCGGAAACGTGCAGCGACCGCCAGGGCTTCTCCCTTGTTCTGCGGAGCTTTCCCCTCGAAGAACGCTGCGGCGTCTCTTACTGGATCTCCCGACGCGGCCCCTGCGGGCGGCGTCCCTGCCCCCCGCGGGGGCTGGGTGGGAGTCTCGTCTCCAAAGAGGATCAGTGTTGCCTGAACGACTTTTGCGCGCTCCTCGGGGGTGAGCGGCGATAAAAGGTCGTACAGCTTGGCGGGTAGCTGAGCGATGTTGGTTCCGGGCATGGTCGGCCTCCTCACTAATGCTTACCTAAGCATGTTATCACCTTAGTAAGTAATAACGCCCCTTACGAAGCGCCAGTCGGGGAGAGGGGCGAGATCACCGCGCTAACGATTTGCTAACGGCAGGCTCGGATCGACTCGGATGAGGCC
>JALZBR010000008.1 GCA_030863485.1 Actinomycetota bacterium | reverse complement strand
ACACCGCACGTGACTGCAAGCGAGTTGCGGCCCTATTCCCAAGCTAAGAAGGGGTCCAACCCCCTTGAAGGTCCTGTCTTGCCACTTTAGCGTTCTGATCCAGACCGCTGAAGAAGGGGGAGTCATGGCGATGATCGGCAGACGGGGTCGGGGCCGAAAAGGCGCAGTCACCGGCGCCCTTGGCGCCGCTTTGCTCATCGTTTTTTTTCCGCTTGAAGCGTCGGCTGACGTGGCTTGTAGCTTCGATGAGGCCACGAGGGTTCTGACTGTGAATCTCGTCAACACCACGGCTAGCCAACCGGGCCAAACTGTCACGATCAGTCGCGATCCTGTCGACGAGGACACGCTCTTGGTAAGGCGCCCAGGGGTTGGAGGTATTACCGGACCCTGCTCGGAACAGACGGTTTTCGAGGTCGACACCGTGGTCGTGAACGGTACAGGAGAGTCGGATTTGGTTGTCTTCGATTTGACTGGAGGGGCGCTCGAACCGGGTTTCAGCGATGAGACAGGCAACTCGGATGAGATCGAGACAGAGCTGAACTTCCCGGAAGGGAATAGTGATATCCGCGTCGTGGGTGGAACCGCTGCCGATTCATGGTCGTTCGGCGACCTCGGAATCAATCTGAACGCAAACGAGCAAGCGCCTGACCTGGATGTTGCGCTAATGGATGACTCTCGTTCTCACGTCGACGAATACCGGGTCCTGGGGGCTTTCGGGAACGACAAGTTAGACGGATCCGGAGCAAAAGCGACCGGGGGAGCCAACAGCCTTCCGTTCTTGGCAAGTGGCAGTTATGGCAACGACGTCATCTGGCCGGGGGATGAGGATGACAATGTCGACGGAGGAGCCGGTAAAGACGTTGTTAACTACACTCGCTCCAGCGCAGGCGTAACCGTCGACCTGTTGCTGGCTGATGGCCAGCAGGCACAACCCACGGTCGGGAGCCAGAACGACGTTCTTTGGAGGTTCGAGAACATCGTCGGAACCCGTTTTCATGATGTTCTGAAGGGCGACGACGAAAGCAACAAGCTTTCTGGAGCCGCCGGGCCGGACAACCTCGCAGGGCGCGGTGGAAACGATGGGCTCGACGGGGGGCCGGGGGATGACACATGTCTTGGCGGGGCGGGGGTGGATACTCTAACGAGCTGCTAGCACGAGACATCGCTGAAAATTGGAGGTCGCCGCGAGTTCGACTCCGAAGATCACGCGAGGACGACGAGCTGTCGCGTTCGATCCAGACACAGACGGTAGTACTTTTCGGGGAATGAAAGATACGGTCGAAGCCCCAGCGTTGGGTTGTCTGGCCTTCAGTTCACCATATTCTTGAGGAATTACTTCCCTTCATCTGCACCGTGCTATCGAAGATCGGCCCCGCTTACACAATGTGAAGCTCTCACCGTCTAGAAGTAGTCGCTCGTCGGCCGGCTTAGCGCTGAGCGGTCGCGGTGAAGACGCAGTTCTCGCCCTTGAGCACGGCGACGTCAACTTGGATTATGGCTACCGCCGAACACGTCCTACCTGGCCAGCGCGCCGTCGGTGCCGTCCCCAAAGGAGTCGAGGCGGGAGTTCCCCCTAGTCTCCAGCGCAGGTGCCTAGGTCACTAGATGCGGCAGATTGCAAGCTTGGCCTGTGCCGCCGCCCCCGTCCCCGCCCGCCCCCTCCTCTACGAGTCCATGCGGTCTCTATCGCGCGAGGCTGATGCGACTTCCACTTGTCCGAGAAGCGCGTCGAAACGGGACAGCGTTGCGAGCACAAGAGGCTGCCAGGCGTCGGGCGGCTTCTGATAAATGCTCACGCGATAGATACGAGTCCGCCTGAAGACCCCGCCCTGCTCTTCGACCGCGACTCCGGCGAGGTCGCCATAGCCTGACGTAACCGCAAGCTGCAACCCCAACTTGTCGCGTGGCTCGCAGCCCATCACGAAATTGCCCACCGGATCGCTGACCTCGATCGTCACTCTCTTCGCGCGAGGGCCAAGAAAGGTCTTAGTGACCTGAGCACGCCCCAAGAGCTGCCCCTGCGCGCTGGAAATCGGCATGGCGACCTGAGTGGCTCGGGCACGGCGACCCCTACTCTCGATTGGCGCCATCAGCAATACCTGCCCGGATGGATCCCGGACGGCCCCGGACGGGTCGTAATAACCGAGGCGCTCTCCTTGCGGGTCTCTTATCTCGCCCCAGCC
>JALZBR010000421.1 GCA_030863485.1 Actinomycetota bacterium | reverse complement strand
GTCCTGGTCCCAGCCATCGTTGTGTTTTTGGCGGCATGTTCGGAGCAGCGGGCCGACCCGGTCACCCGGCGGGAGCCGGCGCCGTCTTCGCCTAGTCAGATGCGCGCAGGGCCGATGCCAAGTCCGTCACCGCGGTCAAACCCGAGTCCGACGAAATCGCGTGACGGCAAGGAGGACGTGGTCGTCGTGCGCTACATGCTCGTGCGCAAGGTGTCCGACGAAGCAACGGCCGACTTCGGACGCATGGCCGAAGGGACGTTGTCGGACCCGCGCGGGTGGGAGCGCGCTGGATTCGATTTGATCCGTCGTCCGCGGGCGCGCTACCGGGTTGTTCTCGCCGAGGGTGAGGTAGTGGATCGCCTGTGTCTTCCCTACGAGACCTACGGCACGTACTCGTGCCAGAACGGTCCCGTCGTAGCCCTGAACGCCGATCGCTGGAGGACGGCCACCCCGAAGTGGACGGGCACGTTGGCCGGATACAAGCGGATGCTGGTCAACCACGAATTCGGTCATCTCTTGGGTCAGCATCACCCGGAGGTCCAGTGCCCGCAGCCGGGGCGAAAGGCGCCGATCATGGCGCAGCAGAGCACGGAGCTGAACGGTTGTCTGCCGAACCCGTGGCCCTTGCCGCACGAGATCAAGCGAGCGGCGCGCCACGACCTCCCGCTCGCCCCCGGCTACGGCAAGTGACGCATCAGAGCGTGGGCTTGGTCACCATCAGGAACTCGATGGTGAGGACATCGATCGCAAGCAGGATCCCGATGAGCGCACCTCGTTTGGATAGCTTCTGGAACTCCTCGGAATCTGACTTGCCCGCTTCGAGCAAGAGGATCTGGTTTCGCAATATCGGGGTGTATCCGAACAGCCCTCCGATCACGGCAACGACGTAGAGGGCAAGCCCTGCCGCGATCCAGAAGGTCGAGAAGGGGATGTCCTCCAACAACACCATCGAGACGCCGGTGACGAGCAACAAGCCATAAGCTGGGTTGGCGAAACGATCGTCGAGGACTTTGACTCCCCGTAGCACGTGCCCCGCATGCTCGGGTTCCTTCGCAGCTCGCGTCAACCAGATCCCATAAGAGGCGTTGAATCCGATGGCGATGATCGCTAACACGACGTGGATGTACTTGAGGAACTCGTACAGCGTCATGAACGACCTCCATATCCGATCGAGCGCTCTCGCCTGGGCGGCGTGAGTCCTGAGCGCTCACCTTCTCGCGTGCCCTGGAGCAGAGCAAGGGGTTTCGTTAGCAGGACAAGTCTCCCGGTCGGAGGTCCGATTCCTTTGTATCGGGTCCATAACGTTCTGTTCTGCCAACTAGGCCCCATCCCCATACTTCCGGGGGGGCAGGCGGGCGGCCGGGATCATTAGGCCACAGCCCCGTCTAGGGTCGTCTTCGTCGAATACATGTAGCCGAGAGCCCCGTGACCGAGCCGGGGCGTTCGTTGGGGAGCCGAACCAGTTGCTCCCTCCCGGCAGCTAGTCACGGAGGTGTTCCGATTCGCAAGGTATTTGTGTCCTGCGCTTGCGCGGGCCTGATCATGAGCGCGTTCCCGGTCTGGACCGCCCAGGCAACCACGAACGCACCAGAGCCGGTCATCGACAGGTTCTCCGACACCGTCGGGTACCGCTCGTCCATTCAGCTCGCCGGGCACGTCACGGGTAGGCCGGCGGGCGTCAAAGTCGTCTTGCAAAGGCGTTTTGCACACAGCAAGCAGTGGTGGCCGATCGATTCGGCGACCACGGGGACGCGTGGCCGAGTAGCTTTTCGTCGCCCCGGCCCCCGATACACCGGTCGTTACAGGTTCAAGACCGAACAGGCAAAGAGCAACCCCGTCACCATCCGGGTGAGGCCGGCGCTGGACCTCGAGCTCGGTCGCTCCGACGTTATGGAGGGCGCTCGGGTGACGGTGAAGGGGACCCTCCGCCCGGCGGTGCCGGGCCGTACGGCCGCGGTTAGTTGGCGCGTCGAGGGCGAGTGGCGATTGATCGACAGGGTGAAGGTGGGCGATGGCAGGTTCCGGCAGTCACTTCGCGTCGGATCCCCTGGTCGACGACGTGTCAAGGTCACCTTTCTCAAAGACTCACACAACATCTGGGCGCGCGCGGGTGACCTGCTCCGCGTGCACCGCTCTTCGCCTGCAACTTGGTACGGGCCCGGGTTCTTCGGAAACCGAACGGCATGCGGTCAGACCTACGATCGCAACCTGCTCGGGGTGGCGCACCGCACATTGCCGTGCGGCACGATGGTCAGTGCCCTCTACAAGGGTCGCTCGGTCCGGGTCCCGGTCGTGGATCGTGGCCCTTACGGCCATTCCCAGTGGGATCTAACCGACGAGACTGCCGACCGACTTGGCTTCAGCGGTCGCGCCCACATCGGTGTTCTTATCCGGAGATAAGGCTGGACCTCAGGACGAAGCCGCCGCGTGGTCTTCGATCAATTCGATCACTTCGGATCCGTAACGTTCGATTTTGACCGGGCCGATGCCCGATAGGTCCGAGAGATCTTCGGGGGTGCGCGGAAGGCGACGCGCGATCTCTTCCAGAGTGGAGTCGTGGAAAACGACATAGGCGGGCACGCCGTCGGTCTGTGCGCGCCGCAAGCGCCACTTCTTGAGGGCCTTGAGGATGGGGCCCTGCTCCGCTTGGTCGGAGGCCTCACCGGCCGCCTTCAGGGGTAGCGTCTTCCCGCCCGCCGTCACCCGCTCGCCCCACGAGACGGTCATCTTTCCCCCGCCGTCGAGGGCGACCCTCGCCCCCTCTTCGTCGACTTCGATGATCCGCCCCGAGAACCCACCGGAGAGATCCACTTCGAGACCAACGTTTGCAACGATGCCGGGGATGTCGTGCGCTCCCTGCTCGGGACGCAGGCGAAGAGGTTCTTTCTTGTCCCGGAGGTCCGACGCGAACGGGCTCGCCTTGCGCTTGCCGTCGTTGACCCAGGTGATGGCGAGGACGCTCTTCGCGCGCGTGATCCCCACGTAGAGGAGACGTCTCTCCTCGGCCAGGGCCTCCGGCGAACGTGCTCGTCGGAAGGGGAGCTCGTTCTCTTCGAGGCGAGGCAGGAAGACGGCTTCGAACTCGAGACCCTTTGCCTTGTGAAGACTGAGCAGGTTCACGCCCCGCCCGGCTCCCTCCGATCCGAAGCGACTTTGCACATCGGCGACGAAGTCGGCACAGGTCCGGTGGCCGTCGTCGAACTCCTCGGCCAGCTGGATGAAACGGTCCATGTCCCTTTGGCGCGTGAGCTCTTGCTCGCCGAGGTCGTCCGCAGGTTGTTCGACATAGCCCGCGCGATCCGCAAGGCGTCTCACTTCTGCGGCGATCGCTGACGACGATGACCGTTGCAGCGAGCCCAGCATCTGACGGGCGGTGGCCCGATTGAGGAACGCTCCGTCCCGAACCTGGAAGGCGATCCCTCGCGCTGCCAGGGCCTCCTCGTAATCCTCGGACCGGTAGTTCACACGGTAGAGGATGGCGATCTCCTCCGGTTCGGTCCCGTCGGCGATCAGCTCCTCGATACGGGAGACGATGAAAGCGATCTCGGCATCACCTCGGGCGAAGCTCCGAACCAGAGGGCTCGGGCCATCGTCGCGGGTGGGACGCAGGGTCTTCTCGGCACCCCCAAGCCGAGGCACGAGACGATTGGCGAGGGCCAGGACCTGAGGGGTGGAACGGTAGTTCTCCTCGAGGCGTACGACCTTTGTCCCCACGAAGCGGCTCGGCATATCGAGCAGGTAGTCGGGGGTCGCACCGGT
>JALZBR010000419.1 GCA_030863485.1 Actinomycetota bacterium | reverse complement strand
GCGCCTGCGGTGACCGACGTAAAGAGCGATCGGCAAAGCGATGAGAGCCGCGAGCGCGACAGATTGAATCGAGATGAGGACATGGCCCACGAGGCGAGCGAGGATGCCGGCCTCCCCCGAGTAGTTGGCAGACGTGGTCAACCACGCCATCGCTTCCGAGATGGCCTCCATTAAGCGGCCCTCCGCTCGGCGAGCGTGCCGGCCCACGGAGTGACCCGGCGCTCGACGCGAACGAGGACGACATCGGCCAGGACGGCCAATGCGAGCGACAGAACGGCTCCGACAAACGACAGCGTCGTGTCGAAGTTGTTGAGTCCCTGAAGGATGAATCGACCGAGTCCGCCCTTGCCGATGATGGCCGTGACCGTGACGAGGCCAATCGTAGTCACGGTCGCGAGCCTGATCCCGGTCATGATGACGGGAAGAGCAAGCGGGATCTCCACGCGCCACAACAACTGCCGGCGGGAGAGACCCATCCCGTGCGCCGCCTCCTTCGCATCTGCCGGCACCCCGGACAGGCCCGCAACGATATTGCGTATGAGGATGAGCAGGGTGTAGCTCACGAGCCCGATCTCCGCGGTCGTGTAGCCCGTGAGGCCCGTGTATGGCAGAAGGAATGCAAAGAGAGCGACGCTGGGAATCGTGTAGAGGATCCCGGCGACGCCCGTGATCGGCGAATAGGACCACCGGTTTCGATACGCATATATAGAGAGCGGAAGAGAGATGAGCACGCCCACGAGCACCGCGATCGCGGTCAAGGACACATGCTCGATGAGCTGAGCCCAGATCTCGCCCCGGATCTCAAAGACCCGCGCCCAGTCGACGAGCGCTTCGGCGAGGATCACGATGTGATCTCTCGCGAGATGCGTTCCAGCGTCAGGATCCCCCGATATCGCTGTCCCTCGCTCGCAACGACCGCTACCTGGGTGCGCGACGTGACAATCGAGTCCAAGGCCTGCCTGAGCGAGCTCTCTCCCGTCACGTAGGCGCTGAACGGACGGGGCCGCGCATCGGCGACCATCGCGCAATCCGAGAGAGATCCTTCGTCGACCCACCCCAACAGCTCTCCCTCATCGACAACGCTGGTCCAGTCGAAGTCGAACTTCTCCATCGCCCGACGAGCCTCTTCGACACTTGCGGACGGCGGGACCACGGGACCCTCCTCGATCTCTATATCGCTCACGCGGACGAGCGCCAGACGCTTCAGACCTCGTTCCGCTCCGACGAACTCCCGAACGAAGTCGTTCGCGGGGTCCCGGAGTATCTCCTCGGGAGGGGCGAACTGCTCGAGAACACCCCCCTTGTTCAGGATCGCAATCCGATCCGACATCTTGATGGCCTCATCGACATCGTGCGTGACGAAAACGATCGTCTTCTTGAGCCGGTCCTGTATCTCGAGGAATTGATCCTGCAATCTCGTCCGAACGATTGGGTCCACGGCCCCGAATGGTTCGTCCATCAGCATCACAGGTGGATCGGCGGCGAGCGCCCGAGCGACTCCGACCCGCTGCCGCTGTCCTCCGGAGAGCTCACTCGGATAACGCGAAAGCATGGATGGGTCCAAGTCGAAGATCGCGAGGAGCTCGTCCACGCGCGCCCGGATCTTTTCGTCACCCCATCCGATCAGCCGGGGAACGATTTCGATGTTCTGTCTGATCGTCCGGTGGGGCAACAATCCCGTGCTCTGGATGACGTAGCCGATCCCACGGCGCAAATGGACGGGATCCTGAGTCAGGACATTCGATCCGTCGACGTAGATCTCACCCGCCGAGGGCTCGACGAGTCGGTTGATCATCTTCATCGTGGTCGTCTTCCCACACCCCGAGGGGCCGACTAGGACGACTGTCTGCCCTCGGGCGATGTCGAGGGAGAGATCCACAACGGCGGGTTCGGAGGAGCCGGGGAAGCTCTTCGAGACCTCTTTCAAAGAGATCATCGTCTCGGACACTTCACTCCCCTTCTGGAAGCAGCAAGGTCAACGGCCAAGACATATTAGGAGCATGCTCTTCGTAAAGAGCGCGCTCTATAGTGCCTTCATGGCCTCTCGATTGGCCCGCGTGCTGGCGGTGGTTGCGGGCGCAGGTTTCGTCGTCTGGCTGGGTCGTCTAAAAGCCCACGCCAAGGTGCCTCCTCCGGAGGGACGCTGGCGCGAAGTCCCCCAGGACGTCTTCAGCTAGCGATGCACGTGCTCCTGTTGGGCGCGACGGGTGCGGTCGGGCGTCACACGGCCGCGGAGCTCCTCCGTCAGCCCGAGGTCGACGAGCTCACTCTCTCGGGCCGGGATGAGCGCGCAGTCTCGCGTCTGGCCTCTGCCTTCGGGCGGGCCTCGGGCCGTGTGGGGTCACATGTAGTCGATCTGTCCGTCGGCCGGGTTGCTGATCTGCCCGAAGCCGACGTCATCGTGTCGTGCGCCGGCCCCGCATACGAAACCGAAGAGCAAGCGGTGCGCGGGGCCCTCCGAGCTGGGGTGCCCTACGTCTCGGTGTGCGACGAGCACGCCGCCCTAAAGAAGGTTCGGACACTTCAGGAGGAGGCGCGGGCTTCCGGGGCCACCATCGTCAGTGGTTGCGGGGTCAGCCCCGGCATAACGAACATGCTCATCGCCCACGCATCCCGAGAGCTCGACGAAACGCAGGCGATCGACATAGCCCTGGCTCGCTCCTCCGCCGAATCAACGGGTGAGGCCTCCGCGCGCCACTTGCTCTACGAGCTGGGCCACGAGGCTGCCGAGATACAAGATCATCGGCCCCGAGCCGAGCGGTCCGGTACCGCGCCCAAGCTCGTGTACTTCCCCGAGCCGGTCGGATGGGTCGAGACCTTCCGCAGCGGGCACCCCGAGGTGATCACGATGCCCGAGCGCCACGGATCGCTCGAGAGTCTCCAGTTCCGCGTCGGCCTGATCGAGCGCATCACGATGGACGCAGCCCGGGCTTTCGCGGCGACCCCCCTCATCCGGCGCGAGGGGGCCCGGCGCGCTTTCGTCAAGATCACCAGGCCCGTTCGTCCCCTGATCGATCGGTTGCCCCCTTCCGGGCCGCCCTGGACCGCGATCCGGATAGACGTGAGGGGATCGAAGAACGGAAGCCCGGAGACCATCTCCCTCGGGGCCGTGGACAGGCTCGTGAACCTCGCAAGCGTCCCTCTGACCCTGGCGGCCATGCGCCTCGCTCTCGGCGAGGCAAAAGGTCCGGGCGTCAAGGCCCCCGAGGAAGCCTTCGAGGTGGGCCCGTTCCTACGGGACCTGGTCCGCAGGGGTATCGGGGTGGCCAGGCTCGAGCCCCGCCCCCTCTGAGGAGGGGGTCTAGTCGCGCTCGACGAAGGTCATGTCGATGCCACCGATGACGTCGGCCACGACGTTGTAGAGGAACGCGAGGAACAGGTTCACAAGTGACATGACGATCGAGATGGTCAACCCGATGAAGAAAGCCCACTTCTCGACGAACGCCAGCGACACCGTCCAGGGCCCGTCGACGAGCGTGGCCGTCTGGAGGATCTCCTCGACGGACTCGAAAACCCCGGCCGCCTGAACGACCCAGTAGAGGATCGCCACGAACACCAGCCACAGCAGGAGAAAGCATCCGTAGAACATGAGCGAGACCTTCAATACGCTGAGCGGGTCCACGTGTCGAAGGGTGCGCCGGACCCGTCTGACCTGCCTTACCCGACGAGGCCGTTGCCGGGAAGGGGGCGGGGTCCGGCGTTGAGGACGAGCGTAGATCGACTCCTCGTCGAACTCCGTCCGGCTCCCCCGGACCACGGTGTCGTCGGAGCTGCCTGCTGCGGTCTCGGCTTCGCCCGTCGCGGGAGGCGCGAAGGCCGCGTTGAGCGGATCGAAGAGGGGCCCCGTCGACTCGAGGTTACGAGTCGCGGGCTCATCAGACCCGGGTCGTCGCGCCCGGGCGCTCCAGTTGTCTGGGTCTCCCTTGGTCGAGGCCACTGATCTCCTAGCGCAGAGGCTGCCCTCAGCGCGCGTTATGCCCCCTCACCTGGTGCTCGTGAGCTTTCATGATGCCACGGAACCTCCTTCGATCCGGGTTCCGGAAGCCGTCTCCACCTACCCAGACCTTCGGCTTCTACGCCTCAGGTGTCCAGCCTGGGCTGATCCTCGTCTTCCGCGACATTCACGACGGGGGCAACGGCGGACACACTCGCTCCCGTCGGGAGATGCATCACGCGGACTCCTGTGGCCTGTCGACCCTGGCGCGAGATGCTCTTCGCCGGCACCCGGATGACCTGGCCGGCGTTGGAGATGAGGAAGACCTCGTCCTCGGCGGTGACCACCGACGCGCCCACGATGGGGCCTCGAGGTCGCGTGAGCTTGGCCGCTATGACGCCCTTTCCCCCTCGCCCCTTCCGGGGGAAGTCGGAGAGCTTCGTCCTCTTGCCGTAGCCGAACTCGGTGACGATGAGAAGTTCCTCGCCCTCGTCGATGACCTCGCAGGCGACGACTTCGTCATCGTCGTCAAGGCGGATCCCGATCACGCCCGTCGCGGTGCGTCCCATTGGACGGACGTGATCCTCCTTGAAGCGGATGGCCTTGCCCTTCCGAGTGATCAGGAGGACATCGTTCTTCCCGGAGGTCGGTTGGACGCGGACCACCTCGTCGCCATCCTTGAGGTTCAAGGCGATAATGCCCTCTTTCCGGGAGGAGTCGTATTCACGGAACAGGGTCTTCTTGACCATGCCCCGCCTGGTCGCAATGAGCAGATACTTGTACGTCTCGTAGTCGCGCGTGTCGATGACGGCTGCCACGCTGTCTTCCGGCCGCATCGGGACGACGTTGACGACGGCGGTCCCGCGGGCGGTGCGGTCGCGCTTGGGGATCTCGTGGGCCTTCAGGCGGTAGACGCGCCCATTCGATGAGAACAAGAGCAAATAGGCATGAGCCGTCGTCGCCATGAGATGCTCGACGATGTCGCCCTCTTTCAGCGCCGCTCCCTTCACGCCGCGACCGCCGCGACCCTGACGCCGGTAAGTGTCGAGGGGCACGGTCTTCACGTAACGGTCACGGGAGACGGATACGACGAGGTCCTCGTCGGCGATGAGATCCTCGATGTCGAATTCGCCCTCGTCTGGCACGAGACGCGTGCGACGCTCGTCACCGAACTTCCTGCGGACTTCCTTGAGCTCGTCGGCGATGAGCGCCCGGACCTTGGCGGGATCGGCCAGGATCGATCGCAGCTCGGCGATCGTCTTCTGAAGCTCTTCGTACTCCTCCCGGATCTTGTCCTGCTCGAGAGCGGTCAATCGCCGAAGCTGGAGGTCCAGGATGTGTTGAGCCTGCGTCTCGCTCAGGCCAAAGCGGGCTATCAGGCCATTACGAGCCTCCTGCGTGTCCGCAGCCGCCCTGATCAATTCGATGATCGCGTCGATGTGATCGAGGGCGATGATCAACCCTTCGAGGATGTGCGAACGCTCTTCTGCCTTACGCAGGCGATAACGCGTCCGCCGCAGGATGACATCGATCTGGTGCGTGATGTAAGCCTCGACAACCTGCGCGATGTTGAGCGTGCGCGGAACCGAATCGACCAGCGCCAGCATGTTGATCCCGAAGTTGTCCTGCAACTGCGTGCGCTTGTACAAAGTGTTGAGCACCACCTGGGGCACCGCATTCTTCTTGAGATCGATGACGAGCCTCATGCCCTCGCGGTTGGACTCGTCCCGGAGGTCTGCGATGCCCTCGATGCGCTTCTCTTTGCTGTTCACGAGCTCGGCGATCTTCTCCGCCAAGCGAGCCTTGTTCACCTGGTACGGGAGCTCGGTAACCACGATCCGCGGGTTGCCCTTGGGCCCCTCCTCGACCTCACAGACGGCGCGCATCTTCACCGAGCCGCGTCCGGTCGTGTAGGCCTCCTCGATCCCCTGCCGCCCGAGGATCAATCCTCCGGTGGGGAAGTCCGGGCCTTTGATGTGTCGCATCACGGCCTTGAGCATCTTGTCTTTGTCTTCGGCGAGCTCGGGATTCTCCAGGACCTCGACGACCGCGTCGATCACCTCGGTGAGATTGTGCGGCGGGATGTTCGTGGCCATCCCCACCGCGATCCCCGTCGACCCGTTGACGAGAAGATTGGGGAACCGCGCTGGGAGCACCACCGGCTCTTGCGCCTCGCCGTCGTAGTTCGGTTGGAACTCGACGGTCTCCTCATTGATCTCGCGCAGGAGCTCCATCGAAAGAGGAGACAAACGACACTCGGTATACCGCATCGCCGCCGGCGCGTCCCCGTCCACCGAACCGAAGTTCCCTTGTCCATCTATCAAGAGATAGCGCGTCGAGAAGTCCTGAGCGAGACGGGCCAGCGCGTCGTAGATGGACTGGTCGCCGTGAGGATGGTAGCTGCGCATCACTTCACCGACGAGCGCCGCGCATTTCCGGAACCGCTGGTCAGGGCGGAGACCTGCTTGCAGAGCGGCGTAGAGAATGCGGCGGTTTACCGGCTTGAGACCATCACGCACATCCGGAAGGGCACGACTGACGATGACGGACATCGCGTATTCGAGAAAGGCGAACTGGACCTCTTCTTCGATCGTCGTGTTCTCGATGCCGGGGCCGCCATCATCCGGCGGGAACTTGTCTTGGAACGGTTCGTCAGCCATAGCCTCTTTTAGATGTCTAGGAAGCGCACGTCTTTGGCGTTGCGCTGGATGAAGTTCTTACGACTTTCAACGTCTTCGCCCATGAGCGTGGCGAAGATCTCTTCCGCGAGCGCTGCGTCTTCCATCGTCACGCGCAACAACGTGCGCTTCTCCGGATCGAGGGTGGTCTCCCACAGCTGATCTGCATTCATCTCACCCAGACCCTTGAAGCGCTGGGGTTCGATGCGGGCCCCATTGTGCTCGGCGCGGAAGGCGTCCAGCTCGGCATCGTTGCGGAAGTGGTGGACCTTGCCCTTGTAGGGCACGCGATACAAGGGAGGCCGGGCGACGTAGACGTAGCCGGCATCGATCAGGTCGGGCATGTAGCGGAAGAAGAAGGTCAGGAGAAGCGTCTTGATGTGGGAGCCGTCCACGTCGGCATCCGCCATCGAGATGATCTTGTGATACCGGGTTCTCTCGCGGTCGAACTCATCTCCGATACCCGAACCGATAGCGGTGATGATCGCTTGGATCTCTTTGTTCTCGAGGATCTTCGATAGACGCGCTCGCTCGACATTGAGGATCTTTCCTCGTAGGGGCAATACGGCTTGGAACTCGCGCTGGCGGGCAGCCTTGGCCGTGCCACCGGCGGAGTCACCCTCGACGATGAGCAGCTCTGCCTCGTCCGGGTTGCGCGTTTGGCAGTCGGCCAGCTTGCCGGGGAGCTGACTCGACTCAAGCAGCGATTTGCGCCGGACGAGATCGCGCGCTTTGCGTGCCTCTAAGCGGGCCCGCTGCGCGGAGATGACCTTGTTGCAGATAGCCCGTGCGTCGGCCGGGTGCTCCTCCATGTACTCGGAGAACCGTTGGTTCATGGAGGTCTCGACAAACGATCGGATCTCGGTGTTGCCGAGTTTCGTCTTGGTCTGGCCCTCGAACTGAGGCTCCCGGAGCTTGACGGAGATGATGGCGGTCAGTCCCTCGCGGCAATCCTCGCCGGTGAGCGCGTCGTCTTTCTCCTTGAGGATCCCTTTGGCTCTCGCGTAGGAGGTGATGACGCGAGTCAGCGAGCGACGGTTTCCCTGGTGGTTTTTAATTAAATAATGGGTGTTGATGTTG
>JALZBR010000408.1 GCA_030863485.1 Actinomycetota bacterium | reverse complement strand
CGCCTCCCCCGATGGGACGAACCCTCACTCCGTGGCCGCCAAGTGGCAGGCGAACGACGCGTACTCGGCCGAGCAGTGGGCATTGCCTCAACAGGAGGCGGTTGTAGGTGCTCCACAGCCAGCTGCGTTTGTCGGCGAAGCGGTTCCGCTCTTCCCAGCGGTGGGCTGCGGTCTGTCGAAGCGTGTGCTCTCTTGTGGTGGAGGTCATGGCTCTAGCACCGTCTGCTTCTAAGATAAGCCCGCGATGAGGTTCCTCGACACGGGGCTTGCCGGAGCGGTGATCGTCGAGCCTGACTTGCTGGAGGACGAGCGCGGCTTCTTCGCCCGAGTGTGGTCGCGCGACGAGTTCGAGCGGCGAGGACTAAACGCCGCCGTCGCGCAGTGCAACATCTCGCACAACCGGAGAAGCGGCACGCTGAGAGGCATGCACTATCAGGTGGCTCCCTACGAGGAAGCCAAGCTGGTCAGGTGCACCGCGGGCGCGATCTACGACGTCATCATCGATCTCCGACGCGACTCGCAAACCTTTACCCGGCACTTCGGGATCGAGCTGACCAGCGAGAATCGCCGCCTTCTGTACGTGCCCGAAGGGTTCGCGCACGGGTTCGTGACGTTGCAAGACGACACGGAGGTCTTCTACCAGATGTCGCAGTTCTACGCCCCGGACCATGCACGAGGTGTGAGGTGGGATGACCCTGCTTTCGGTATCCGGTGGCCCGTCCCCGTAGAGGTCATGTCGGAGCGGGACCGTACCTACCGCGATTTCTCCCTCCGCCTCCTCGAGGCCCCCGGTTCCGTGGACTGAGTCAGCTCCCGGAGCCTCTCTCTCGTTCCTATGTCGATGAACTCGTCCGAGAGGTACACGCCCGCGATGCGGCCGGCCTGACACATCGAGTTGAAGTAGTCTCCGGGTTCGTCTATGCCTTGCATCGCGCGAAGCACCCAGGCGCGGGCCGCACAGCACCCCCATATCAGGTTGGAGCGCGGCCTCCGTGGCTTTACCTGAATCTCCGTGACCCGGCCGGAGGCGTCCAGCACGACCACGTCGCTTCGCTCCGGCTCCCTTCCGGTGAAAACGCCGAGAGCCACATCGTATGGAGCTCTTAGCGCAGCCGTGAGGCGCAGGAAGCCATCGGGCGGTTCCCAGATCGTGTCCGGGAAGCCGAAGATGACCACGGCGGTGTCGTCTATTCCGGTCAGACCATGGAGAAGGGATTCCGACACCGACCTTGGATAGGCCTCGACGACGCGCAAACCGGTGGCCGTCGCATGGCTCACGACATCGGTCCTCTCGGGCCTCGTCACGACGCGAATGTCCGAGCAACCCGCCGCCGTCATCTTTTCGACGAGGTAATCCATCACAGGCTTGCCGGCGATCGGATACACCTCCTTCGAACCGCTCATGGGCTGGAGGCGCGTTGCGTAGCCCGCCGCGGGGACGACTCCGACGAGGAGCTCGTTGAGCCCTTCTGCCTCTTGTCGGGGCAACGGCTTCTGGCCCTGCTCAGGGAGGTTTTATCGCTGGCCTGACGCTGATCTCGGTGACCTCGGCGCTGCGAGGGAGAGCCAACGAGGCAAGGATGATGGAGGCCACCTCCTCGGGCTGCAAGAGCCGTTCGGGTTCGTATGCCTTGCCCTCGGCATCGTGAATCCCGGCTTGCATGGGCGTAGCCGTGCGGCCTGGGTAGACGCTCAGCACCCTTACGCCCTGGGGGTTCACCTCGGCCCGAAAGGCATCGGCGATCGCCTTGAGGGCGTGCTTCGTGGCGGCGTACTGTCCGGCGTTCGCAGTCGACCTCAGCCCCGCGCTCGAGTTTACGAACACTATCTGTCCCCTCGTCTTGATCAGCATGGGAAGCAGCCGCTGGGTCAAAAGGTAGGGAGCGCGCACGTTCGTCCGGTATTGCGCGTCCAGGTCGGCGACGGATGCCGATGCCACCGGGCCCAGGGAAATTATCCCGGCCCCATGTATCAGGACATCGATGTCATCGACGTCCGCGCTCAAGAGCTCGACCAGCGCGCCCACCTCTTCGTCCAAAGTCAGATCCGCCGAGTAACAGCGGACGTCCCCACCCGCTTCTTGCGCCAGGTCCTCGAGCCGGTCGAGGCGCCGTCCCACCGCGCACACCACGGCCCCCTTGCCTGCCAGCGCCAACGCCACCGCTCTGCCTATGCCGCTGCCGGCACCCGTCACAACCGCAGTCTGCAGAGCGAAGTCTTGCGTGGCAGCCCTTCGATCGAGATCGGAAGTTCTCAGGCCTTCGGGCCTCACTAGAGGGCCTCCAGCAGGTCGTGGTCGATCAAGGCGTCTGCCGCCCTCTTGACGTCCCGGAAGGGCAATCCGGACCTCTCGGCGATGTCGAGCAGGCTGTGGTCTCCGTCGGACAGGTTCAACACCCAGAGCAGCGCCAGTTGGCCGACCTCGGCATCCTTTCCCCCCATCATCCGGTAAAGACCGCGTTTGCCCAACTGCGGTTCGCACTTCGGGTTCAGATTCCTGTACCTCTTGTTGCCCTCCAGGACGTCGATCACGCCGACATACTTGTCGAGCGAGTCGGCGAGCCACTGGGCGCTCACAAAGTCGAGGTCGTCTGCCGAAGTGTGGTACTCGGGATAGCGGCCGTTTGGCGTTCGCATGAGCGAACCCACCGGCAAATTGAATCCGGGCGAGGAATATTGCCGCTCGTCGTAACCGTAAGGAGAGAAATCGACGATCTGGTACGGGGCGCCGCGATGCTGCAAGACGTGGCTAGCCGCTCTGTCTATCTCGGCATCGCCCCGGCGGCTTCTCTTGTACGTCGAGGGCCCCGAGTCCCCTACGCAGGTGACTACGAGTCCGTGCTTCACGTGCCCGACCTTGTCCTCGTTAATCGAGAGCCACGTGATCGATCCGATGGTTCCGGGAATGAACAGAAATCTATAGGAGTACTGACGAGGCGCGGACGAGAGGTGTTTCGCCAGAAACGTGGAGAGCGCGATGCCGGAAAGGTTGTCGTTCGCCAGCGAGGGGTGACAGCAGTGACAGGAGATGAGGACCTCATCCCGGACGCTCCCCTCCAGATAGCACTCGCCGTACGTCAAGCTTCCCGGCCCGAGCGAGGAATCGATGCAGACCTCGTACTCTTCGTCTTCCAACTGCCGAAGCTGCCGCTCGCTCACGCAGAAACCCCAGGTTTCCTTGTAGTAGGAGGTTCGGTAGGGGATCCAGTCGGGTCGCTCGGGCAGCGTAAAGAGATGCTCTTTGAGCTCGGAGAGCTGCATCCTTGCACTGACGGGAGCGCTGTAGTTGACGACGTGGAGGTTCGACTGGTTGAAGTCGACGACACGCTCGCCGCGAGAGTTCTTGATGTAGGCGTCTCGTATGTTCCACTCGTTCGGGACGGTCCAATCAAAGACCTGCGTTCCCGTAGCCACTTCGTGAAGGTCCAGCGGAATTCGCTGGGCGATCGCTCTCAAGGTCGCACGCAGACCATCGCCCGTTATGCTCCGGCAGATAGGGAACAACTCGGTGATGAACTGATGCATCTGGCGTCCCACCGAGTCCCAGTCAAGGACAGTCCCGGCGCTAGCCTCTGTGCCGTCCAAGCTGTCTCTGCCTCCTGCCCTCACAGGTCAGCTGGGGCCGGACATGCGCCCGCTCAGGAAAGAGGCTCGATGATCGACGGGTACGGGACCGGAACGATGAAGCGGCCACCTGCCCGTACGTAATCTTCCTGCTGGCGGATGATCTCGTCCTTGAAGTTCCACGAAAGAATGAGCGTGTAATCGGGTTTCTCCGTCACCAATCCCAAAGGATCGTGAATCGGTATGTGAACTCCCGGCATGAAGAGGCCCTGCTTGTGCACGTTTCGGTCCACAACGAAGTCTATGAGCTCGCTTCCAATGCCGCTGGAATTCAAGAGGACCGTACCCTTGGCCGCCGCTCCATATGCTGCAATCCGCTTGCCCTGCGCTCTTAGGCTTCGAAGCAGCTCGAGGAGAGCGGCCTGTGTATCCCTTACTTCGGCCGCGAAGCTTCGATAGTAATCGTGCTGTAGAAGCCCTCCTTCTGCCTCGCTCTGCAAGTAGGAACGCACCGAGCGTCCAACTTCGCTTTTCAGCCCCAGATAGAGCCGCAACGATCCACCGTGAATGGGATAGTGCTCCACCTCGTTCAGAGTGAGATCATGCCGCGCGAAGAGGTCGTTGAGAGCCGAGACGGAGAAGTAGCAGAGATGCTCGTGATAGATCGTGTCGAACTCGCGATGCTCGATCAAGTCTCTGGCGTATGGCACTTCGATGACCGCCACTCCGTCGTCCTTCAGAACGCTGGCGATTCCCGCGACGAACCCGTTGAGGTCGGGCACGTGGGCAAGCACGTTGTTGGCGATGACGACATCGGCAAGCCTGCCTTCGCTTCGCAGCTGCGCGGCGAGCTCGGGACCGAAGAACGCGCGCAGGGTGGGAATTCCGAGGGCCTCCGCTGCGTCGGCTGGACCTCTAGCAGGGTCTATGCCGAGCACGGGGATGCCTTTCTCCGCGAAGTTGCGCAGCAGGTAGCCGTCGTTGCTGGCCACCTCGACGACGAGGCTGTCCGGTCCCAGCTCTCGAGCAGTGATGAGGCGGTGGGCGTTCTCGCGCGCGTGCTGGAGAATCGTGTCCGCGAAGGACGAGTAGTAAGCGTAGTCCTCGAACATCACCTCGGGCGACACGGTTTGCGAGAGCTGTAC
>JALZBR010000390.1 GCA_030863485.1 Actinomycetota bacterium | reverse complement strand
CGTCAGACAACCGTCAGACAACCGTCAGACAACCGTCAGACAACCGCGGGGAGACCCCCTTTGCCCTCGCGGTTCACATGGCCCGCAGTGGTCGACCCCCGTGTCAGCGCGCCGTTGGGCGTGTCGCGGTGTGCCTGCGAGCGTGTCGCAGGTGGTGCGTATGTTGGATCCACCTGCTCGCTACGGAAGGAAGATCATGTCTCGCGACTCCTCGATCCGTTGGGTCACCGCCCGGGAGCTTGCCCGAGATTCAAGCCGTGTCCTGGACGAGATCCAGACGAGCGGGACGAAGATGATGGTGTGCAGGCACGGCCTACCCGTGGCCTTGATCTCGCCCGTGGGACGGGCCGCCGAGCGGGCCGAGGTAGCGGCCTTGCTCGAGACCGCCGATTCCGGGCGTCGACCCGCTTCCGTGGCTGAGGAGGCGGACCCCGAATCTCTGGTTCGGGAGGCCGAGACCCTTCTTGGGGAGGCCGACCTGCGAGAGACGGAGAGGCAGGTTCTTCTCGTGGCCGACGACAGCCCTACCTCGACGGACGCGTTCCTCCGGGTATTGGGGGCCGGTGTCTCCGAGGTGGCCGTGGCCCTGACCCGTCTCGAGGTGAAGGGCTTTCTTCGCATGAGGTCCGGGCTGTACACGTTGACGCCGGATGGGGCGAGGGTCCGGGCGGCGCTACAGCAGGTCGGGCATCCCCGCGGCAACGGACATGGATGGGCCCGGAGCGGCGCGAGTTAGGCGACGGGCTCGGTGGGCTCCGGGGTGGGATGAAGCGCGTGGGGCGACGCGGGTCCGGGGGCCGTTGCGCCGGCGGGCGTCTCCTTCGGCAGCCGCAGCGAGAACACCAATGCGACTGCGGCGGGGATCGCAGCGACGACGTAGGCTGGGCCGTATCCGCGGGCGTCGGCCACCGCTCCGAGCGCGGACGGCGCAAGCATGTATCCGAGGTCGCCCGCCATCTGGTTCACGCCCACTGCCGTTCCCGAGCCCCCCTCGGGGATGGAGTCAGCGAGCAGTCCTCCCGCAGCAGCACTCCCGGCCGCGACCCCCGCTCCGATGAGAACCATCAGAGGAAAGAAGAGGTTCGGGACCGGGTCGACTTGGCCGAGCGCAAGCGTCGCCAAAAACGTGATCACCAGCGACGGCACGAGCACCGCGCGCCGGCCGTACCGGTCCGCCGCGGGACCGGCTATCACGAGCACGACGAAGATCTCGGCTGCACTCAGAAGAGTGAACGCGATCCCGATCTTGGTCCCGCTGAAACCGAGCTGCTCGTCCGCAAAGATCGTCCCGATCTGCTGGGCGGGACCGGAAAGCGTCCACCAACCGACGAGCGTCGCCAGGAGCGCAACGCTGTAGCGGATGTCTTTGAAAAGAGGACGCGCTGCGCGCAGGGACTGGAGCGGCGAGCGCTTCTGCGCTTCTTTTCTCTCGAGCTTCTCGTTCATGGCGAACCAGGCGATGGTCGCGGCCAACAGCAGACCGGTGGCGTAGATATGGAAGGGTGCCCGGTTGCCGAGCTGGTCCCGGAGAAGGCCCCCTACTAGCGGGCCGATGCCGGCTCCGATCAAGAACGACGAACGCCATATCCCCGTTGCCCGACCCATCGCGCGAGGCGGGATGATCTTGATGATCCGGTTCATCAGCCCGCCGATGAAGAGAGCCGATCCGGCCCCTCCGATGCCGCGGGCAACCACCAGTTGCCAGAACGTCTGCGCCAGACCCGACGCGTACGAAGAGGCCGCAACGATCAGGATCCCGGTGACGGTGGCGAAGCGCTCGCCGAAGCGATCCACGACGAGTCCGCCCACGATCCCGAACGAGAACCGGTTGAAGCCGAAGACGAGCTGAACGAGTCCCACCAGCGCGAGGCCCACCCCGAACGAGCGGGCGAACGCCGGCAGCACCGGGATGACCAGGCTGAAGCCGATCGCGACCACGAAACCGATGGGGAGAAGCTTTCTGAACTCTGGCACGGTCCAGGGCGAGGGCGGTATCTCAGGCCCCCCCGGCCCAGCGCCGGCCCCCTCGTTCAACTCCTGGGGGTCCCCGACCGCCGAACCGGGACCGGCCGCACTTGGGCCGCCCCGGGCGCCACCTCGGGAACGGTCTTGCTCGCCCGTCCCCTCGGGAGCGTCAGTCATCGTGTCGTGGCCCTTGGATCAGCTCGACCAGCAGGCCGTGATTGCCCTTGGGATGCACGAAAGCCACCATGTGCCCGCGACCACCGAGCCGGGGCTTTTCGTCGATCAGGGGGACGCCCTTGTTCTTGAGCTCGGCCAGCGCTCCCTCGAGATCGTCCACCTCGTAGGCGATGTGATGGAGGCCCTCACCCTTCCGGGCCACGAACTTACCGACGGTCGTCTCCGGACCGGTCGGGCCCAGCAGCTGCAGGTACGACTCACCCAGCGGGAGCATCGCCTCTTCGACGCCCTGGTCTTCGACTCGCTCCCGATGGGTCGGCTCGAGTCCCCAGATCTCCTTGTAGTGGGCGAGGGCCGCGTCGAGGTCGGCGACGGCGAGCGCGATGTGTTCGATTTTCCCGAGCATTGGCGCATCCTAGCCCCGGGAAGAACGGCTCCCGCTCCCGGTCGGCGCGCCCGACAAGCGCCTGGAGGCGGACCTAGAGGTCGTCGAACGCGCCGTGTCTCCCCTTGCCCGACGCGAACCGGCGGGCGCCCTCTTGGGTCTCTCCCGTCGCGATCGTCTCCATCCCGAGACGGAACTCGTTTGTCAACGCGTCGCTCAGGGCCAGGTCAGCGCTCTCGAGCAGAGACCTGCGGTCGCTGCGTAAGCACACCTGCGGGAAGCGGCCGATCTCGGCGGCCAGAGCGAGGGCTGCTTCCAGGGCCTCGCCTTCTCCGACGACTCGAGTCACGAGCCCCATCGACAGAGCCTCCTCCGCCCCGACCGCCCGGCCAGTGAGCACGAGGTCCAGGGCGCGCGCCTGTCCGATCAGCCGGGGCAGACGGACGGTCCCGCCGTCGATGAGCGGCACCCCCCAGCGCCGGTCGAAGAACCCGAGCCGGGCCCCGGCCGACGCGACCCTGAGGTCACACCACAGCGCAAGCTCAAGACCACCCGCGACCGCGTGGCCTTCCACCGCGGCAATGACCGGCTTCGAGGAGATCATCCGGGTCGGGCCCATAGGGCCGTCCCCGTCGGGCGAGACCCGGTTTGCCCGGGCCGGGTCCTCGGCGATCGCCTTCAGGTCCGCCCCGGCACAGAAGGCGCCGCCGTGACCGAAGAGGACGGCGGCATGCACCCCCGGATCCTCTTCGCCGGTCCTGAAGGCTTCCGCCAGCTCCTGCGCGGTGGGACCGTCGACCGCGTTGCGGACGTGAGGGCGGTCTATGCCGACCACCAAGACGCCCTCGCGCTTCTCGATCGTGACGTTGCCCACGGCCCCAAGCGTAAAGGGCGCCGGAATCTTGCGCCCTTAGAATGGTTGTCCACCACAGACAAGATCCGCTACAAGCGAGAACGAAAGGGGCCACCCATGGCACGTTCGGTCATCGTCTCGGCAGCTCGGACCGCGATCGGCAAGTTCAACGGAGCGGTGTCCCACATGCCGGCGACGGAGCTGGGTGCCCACGCCATCAAGGGGGCCGTGGAGCGCTCCGGGATAGCCCCCGAGCAAGTCGATTACGTGATCATGGGCCAGGTCCTCCAAGCGGGGGCCGGACAGATCACGGCCCGTCAGGCCGCGGTCCGGGCCGGGATCCCCACCAGCACTCCGGCCATCACCATCAACAAGGTCTGTCTCTCGGGGCTGAACGCGATCGCGCTTGCCGACCAGCTCATCCGGGCGGGTGAGCTCTCGGTCGTCGTCGCCGGCGGCATGGAGTCGATGGACCAGGCCCCCTACCTCCTCCCCAAGGCGCGCACGGGGTACCGGATGGGTGACGGCAAGGTCGTGGACTCGATGATCTTCGACGGCCTCTGGGACGCCTTCAACCACAAGCACATGGGAGGGCAGTCCGACGAGGTCAACCAGGAATTCAAGATCGTCCGCGAGGACCAGGACAAGTGGGCGGCCCGTTCGCATCAGCGCGCGGAAAAGGCCATCGACGAGGGTCGCTTCAAGGAGGAGATCGTTCCCGTCGAGATCCCTCAGCGCAAGGGGGACCCGATCACGTTCGACACCGACGAGGGTGTGCGGCGAGGGACTACGGCAGAGACATTGGCCAGGCTGAAGCCGGCTTTCGGACCCGAGGGGACGATCACGGCGGGCAACGCGTCGCAGATCTCGAACGGTGCGGCCGCCGTCGTCGTGATGAGCGCAGAGCGCGCGCAGGAGCTCGGCGTGACTCCTATGGCAGAGATCGTGGCGCACGGTATGTCGGCCGAGGAGCCTCCTTACCTGCACACCGTCCCGGCGCTTGCTATCCAGGCGGCGCTGAAGAAGACCGGCATGTCGGCCGAAGACATCGACCTGCTCGAGATCAACGAGGCGTTCGCCTCGGTTGCCATGCACTCCATCGGCATGCTCTTCAACGGGAACAAGCAGGAGGCCGAGGAGAAGGTCAACGTCAACGGTGGCGCGGTTGCGCTGGGCCACCCGATCGGCGCCACGGGCGCTCGCCTTACCGTCACGCTGTTACACGAGCTAAAGCGGCGCGGCGGCGGCCTCGGAGCGGTTGCCCTCTGCGGCGGCGGCGGTCAGGGTGACGCGCTTCTGCTGAAGGTCCCCGGCTAGACCCCTAGTCCGTGAACCTCTGGAACACCTCGATCTTCTCCTGCAGGCCCGCGCGCTTCTCTGCGTCCTGAACCCCTAGGCCGTCTTCCGGAGAGAGGACGCGGATGCCGATCTTGCCTTTGTGGAGGTTCTGGTGCACCTGGTACGCGGCCTCGGCGGTGTCCTCTAGGGAATAGGTCTTCGACAGGATCGGGTGGATCATCCCGAGGTCGATCAGACGGTTGGCCTCCCACGCCTCTTTGTAATTGGCGAAGTGCGAGCCGACGATCGACTTGAGGAGCATCCAGAGGTAGCGGTTGTCGTAGGTGTGCAAATACCCCGACGTCGATGCACAGGTGACGATCTTCCCGCCCCGCTTGGCAACGAACACGCTCGCGCCGAACGTCTGGCGACCGGGATGCTCGAACACGATGTCGGGGTCCTCGCCCACGAGCTCACGGATCCTCTTGCCGAAGCGGCGCATCTCCTTCTGGTTGGGCTGATCCCCGTCCCAGAAGGAATACCCCTCGGCCTTGCGGTCGATCACGTGCTCGACGCCGATCTCGTGCAGCAGGTCGACCTTCTCCTGCGACGAGACGACCGCGACGGGGATCCCGCCCCCGTTCAGCACGTACTGACACGCGAAGCCACCGAGGCCACCGGTCGCGCCCCAGATGAGCACGACGTCGCCCTGCTTCATCGTTGCGCCGTTTGGCGACACGAGCATCCGGTAGGAGGTCGAGTTCACGAGGCCCGGAACCGCGGCCTCCTCCCAGGTCAGGTGGCGCGGCATCGGCATGAGCTGGTTCGCCTTGACCATGGAGATCTCCGCGAGGCTTCCGAAGTTCGACTCGAATCCCCAGATGCGCTGGCGCGGGTCCATCATCGAGTCGTCGTGGCCCGTGGGTGCCTCGAGGTCCACGTAGTTGCAGTGCACCGTTACCCGGTCGCCGGGCTTCCAGCGGGTCACGCCCGGCCCCGTTCGAAGCACGACGGCCGAGGCGTCCGACCCGACGATGTGATAGTCGAGGTTGTGGCGCGCGCCGAGCTCTCCTTCGCGGCCGAACTTCTCGAGGAAGGCGAAGGTCGATACCGGCTCGAAGATCGAGGTCCACACCGTGTTGAAGTTGATCGCGGAGGCCATAACGGCGATGAGGCACTCGTTGGGACCGAGAGGCGGGGTGGGGACCTCATCGACGTGAAGTGACTTCCGGGGATCCTTGTCCGTCGAGTCGATGCCTTCGAACATGTCCTGCTCGTCCCGGCGCACGAAAGCCGCCGTCATGCTCTCCGGCAGTTCGAGAGCCGCCAACTCCTCGCCGGGGGCGTCGTTGAGCACCGCCTCGCGCAACCGATCCATCGATCCAGCCAACTTGGGTCTCCTTGTCCGATTCAGTGAAAGGAAACACTGAGCCTAAAGCGAGGCCGTGGTCGGCGTCATTCCGGCGTTACGATCAGGCCATGGATGAAGGGCTCAACTTCAAGCTGACCGACGAGCAGGAGGCGTTTCGCCAGTCGGTTCGACAACTCGTCGAGGACAAGATCGCCCCCCGCGCGGCGGAGGTCGACGAGGCCGACGAGTACCCCTGGGATATCGATGAGTTGCTGGTCAAGAACGGCTTTGCGGGGGTCTCCTATCCCGAGGAGCACGGGGGGGCCGGAGGGGGCGCAGTCGAGCTCTGCTTGCTGGTCGAGGAGATCTCGCGCTGGTCCGCGGGCATCGCGCTCATCCCGGCGGTCAACAAGCTCGGAGCGATCCCGGTCCTTCTCGCGGGGAACGACGACCAGAAGAGGCTCGTTTCTGAGGGGGTTACCAACGGCACACACCGGATGTCTTATTGCCTGACCGAGCCGGGCTCCGGATCGGACGCCGCCGCAATGAAGAGCAGGGCGCGGCGCGACGGTGACTCGTGGGTGATCACCGGCTCCAAGCGATTCATCACCGGTGCCGGCGCCTCCGATCTCTATACCTTCTTTGCCGTCACCGACACGGATGCCCCCAAGGGCAAGAACATCACCGCGTTCCTCATCTCGAAGGAGCTCGAAGGGTTCAACCTCGGACGCAAGGAAGACAAGATGGGGATCCGGGGCTCACCCACGCGCGAGGTGATCCTCGAGAACTGCAGGGTCCCTGACTCCGCGGTCATCGGCGAGGTCAACCGAGGTTTTCAGATCGCTTTGCGAACCCTCGATTTCTCCCGGCCCACCGTGGCCGCTCAGGCACTTGGCATCGCGCAAGGGGCCTTCGACTACGCGGTGTCTTACTGCCGCGAGCGGGAGCAGTTCGGCAAACCCATCTCCTCGTTCCAGGGGATGCAGTTCATGTTTGCTGACATGGCCATGGACATCGAGACGGCGCGCTTTGCGGTGTATCGAGCCGCAAAGGCCGTAGACGATTCGGATCCTGATGTCTCGTACTGGGCCGCGATCGCGAAGTGCCGAGCTTCTGACGTCGCGATGAGGGTTGCAACCGACTGCGTCCAGGCGCTTGGGGGATACGGCTACGTGCGCGAGTATCCGGTCGAGCGCTTCATGCGAGACGCCAAGATCACGCAGATCTATGAGGGCACGAACCAGATCCAAAGGGTCGTCATCGCGCGCAAGATCTTCGGCAGGGCCTAGTGGTGACCACGCGGACCGACCGGGGCTCGAGGGTCGACCAGGGGGCGGGCGGGATCGATCCCGGGGTGCCGGATCTTGATTTCGGCGGAGGTGGCGCCGGCTGGGTGGAGTTGCTCCGGGCCCACGATGACATCGAGGCCCACCTCCTGATCGGCCGATTGCTGGAGGGCGGCATCGAGACCCGGACCCTCAAGGATCGATCGGCCCCCGGAGCGTGGCTCTACGGTGGGTCCAACCCGTGGGCGCCCGTGGTCATCTTGGTCAAGAAGGTCCAGCTGGAAGATGCCCGTCTCGTGCTCGCCGAGATCTCCTGGGCCCAGCCGTCCATCGACCCGCAGGTCGCGACCAGCCCCCGGGAGGTGGCTCGATCGCACGCGATTGCGTGGTGGGCCGCCGCGCTAGCCCTCGGGCTCGCCTTCACGTCCATTGCTCTGGCCCGCACAGCGGATGTCCTCCACGGTTGCGAGCTCCCGCTCGTGTGCGGCGGGTCACAAGAGGGGCCGCCGTGAGTGCAACGGATGGTTTCCGCGCGGACAAGGACAGCCTCGGAGAGGTGCGAGTCCCCGCCGACAAGTTGTGGGGCGCTCAGACGCAACGTTCGATCGAGAACTTTCCGATCGGGCGCGATCGCTTCGTGTGGGGGAGACGGGTCATCCGGTCCCTGGGCCTTCTCAAAAAGGCCGCCGCCCTTGCCAACGGCGAGCTCGGACAGCTCCCCTCGGAGAAAGTCGAGCTGATCGCGCGCGCCGCCGACGACGTCATCGAGGGCCGCCTCGACGATCAGTTCCCTCTGGTCGTGTGGCAGACGGGGTCCGGGACGCAATCCAACATGAACGCAAACGAGGTCATCGGCAATAGGGCCATCCAACTCGCCGGCGGCGAGATCGGATCCAAGGAGCCGGTGCACCCGAACGATGACGTCAACCGGGGGCAGTCCTCCAACGACACCTTTCCGACGGCCATGCACGTCGCCGCGGTCGAGGAGATCGAGCACGAGCTCTTGCCTGCGGTCCTGGCCCTTCGCGAGACGCTCGACGCCAAGGCGCGTGACTTCAAGGACGTGGTGATGGTCGGCCGAACGCACCTGCAGGACGCCACACCGGTGACACTCGGGCAGATCCTGTCCGGATGGGTGGCCCAGCTGGACCAGGCGGTGGCCGGGATCCGCAGGGCGTTGCCGGGGATCACGAAGCTCGCGATCGGCGGCACGGCGGTGGGGACCGGGCTGAACGCCCATCCCCGCTTTGGCGAAAGAGTTGCAGCCCGGCTGACCGAGGAGACCGGCATCGAGTTCCACGCGGCAGAGAACAAGTTCGCGGAGCTTTCCGCGCACGACGCGATGGTGGACGTGAGCGCGTCGCTGCGGACCCTGTCGGTGGCTCTCTACAAGATCGCCAACGATCTCCGCTATTACTCGTCCGGCCCCCGGGCCGGGATCGGGGAGCTGAAGATCCCGGAGAACGAGCCCGGCTCCTCGATCATGCCGGGGAAGATCAATCCCACGCAGTCGGAGGCCATGACCATGGTTTGCGCACAGGTCTTCGGCAACGATGCCGCGGTGGCCTTCTCCGGTACCCAGGGGGCCTTCCAGCTCAATACCTACAAGCCCGTCATGCTCCACAACGTGCTGGAGTCGGCCTCGCTGCTCGCCGATGCCTGTCGCGCCTTCAACGACAAGGCGGCGGTCGGCATCGAGCCGAACCACAAGGTCATCCAGGAGCACCTGGAGGCCTGCCTGATGCTGGTAACCGCGCTGAATCCCCATATCGGCTACGAGAAGTCGGCCGAGATCGCTCTCAAGGCACACCGAGAGGATCTGACCCTGAAGCAGGCCGCTCTCGAGTTGGGCTACGTGAGCGACCAGGACTTCGATCGCTGGGTCAAGCCCGAGGACATGACGCACCCCCTTACCGACGGCTAGCCGGTTGTGAAGATGTTGCGTGTGGCAACGGTTTAGACGGGCGCGCCACGCATAATTCACATCATGCGCAATCCCTTCAAGAAGAAGTCTGCCCCGCGCGACTTCACCGGCATGATCAGGAGCTCGCGCGAGCGTCCCCACCGGTTCGCCTTCCTGCGAAAGAAGTGGGTGCTGACGAGTCTCATGATCGTCCTCGTGCTGGGGGCCGGGGCCGCATACGGCGCGTGGCTCTACTTCGACCTCCAGAGCGGCGTGCAGGACGACGGGACCATCGCCGACCCGCGGCCGCCCGCCGAGAATGACGTTGACCCACCCTTCAATGTCTTGTTGGTGGGCTCGGATTCGCGCAAGGGGCTCACCGAGGAGGAGCAGGACGATCTCGGCGCCCAGGACGTGACCGCGGATGGTACGCCGATCGGCGGCGAGCGAGCCGACACCCTCATCCTGGCCCACGTCGATCCGGAGACGGATCACGTCACGATGGTCCAGTTCCCCCGCGACCTGTACGTGGCGGTCGCGGACGGCGGCAAGTCGAAGATCAACGAGGCTCTCCAGGCCGGGAACAACAACCTGCTCGAGACGGTCCGGGACCTCACCGACCTGGATATCCATCACTTCGCCAAAGTGAACATCGCCGGCTTCCGGGACCTGGTGGACGCGATCGACGGCGTCGAGGTGTGCATTCCCGATCCCATCCCGTTCGATCCACAAACCGGCATCGAGGTCCCCCCCGACGAAGTGGGCATGGTCGAGTTCGACGGCGATCGCGCGCTGCGTTTTGTTCGCTCCCGCCACTTCGCCACCGGGGATTTCCAGCGGATCCAGAACCAGCAGAAGTTCCTCGCGGCCGCGCTCGACAAGATCACGTCGCCCGACACGTTCTTGCACTTCGATCGTTTGCTCGAATTGCGCAGCGTGGCCAAGGACAACGTCGAGATCGACCGCGACACGACGGTGACCGAGCTCTACTCGATCCTGCAGCGTTTCCGGAACTTCGATCCGGAGAACTACGAGGCCTACACCGCCCCCAACCTCGGCACGGGGAGCGTCGATCTCGGCAACGGCGAGGTCGCGTCGATCGTCGAGCCCGACAGGGCAGGGTTGCGCATGATGTTCGACGCCATTGCCGACAACGAGTCGCCCGGTGAAGCCGACGGCGTGCCGGATGTCAAAACCGCCAGCATCACCGTAGGCGTCTACAACGGCACCGACGTCGACGGCGCGGCGCAGGAGGCGGCCGCCGAGCTGAAGGCCGCCACCACCACCGTGCACGGATCCGTTCAGATCGAGACGGTCGCCGACGCCCTCCGTCAGAACTACAAGGAGACCGTCGTGGCGTACGAGGGGAACAGCAAGTCGGCGGCGGAGAAAGCAGAGCTCGTCGCCGCGGCCATACCGGGAGCAACTCTCAAGAAAGGTCGCACCACTCCCGGCATAGACGTCGAAGTCACCGTCGGTAGGAAGTTCGAGACGAAGAAGATCACCCAGATCATCCCGATCAAGATCCCCAAGCCGACCGAGCTGCCGGAAGAGTGTCAGTAACAGTGACCGGCGGATCGACCCCCACCAGGGGTGCTTGGGGATGATCGAAGGCACGGAGCTGCTGGAGCACCGCGTCCGACCGTCCCGGAGCGAGCCGCGGGGAGCGTTGATCCTCTTCCATGGACGCGGCGCGGACGAGAACGATCTCTGGCCGCTGCTCGACATGCTCGACCACGACCGGCGACTGGTGGGAGCGACGCCCCGCGGCCCCCTGGCTCTTCCCCCCGGAGGGGCCCACTGGTACCAGGTGAAACGAGTGGGCTACCCGGACCCCGCGACTTTTTGGCCGACGTTCGATCGAGCCGGAGCGTGGCTCGACGCCTACCTGTCGTCGGTGGGGATAGCCCCCTCAAACGCCGTCCTCGGTGGGTTCTCCCAGGGAGCCGTGATGACATACGCCCTCGGCCTGGGGCCCGGTCGACCGCGTCCGGCGGGCTTGCTCGCGCTCAGCGGTTTCATGCCTCGGGTGGACGACTTCGACCTCGATCTGAACGGGCTGGAGGGATATCCCGTCGCGATCGGGCACGGGACCCTCGACCCGGTCATCGGCGTGGAGTGGGGACGCGACGCCCGGGAGCGCCTCGCCGGAGCCGGAGCCGCCGTGGCCTACCGCGAATCACCTATCCCGCACACAATCGACCCCGAATGGATGGACGAGTGCCGCGAGTGGCTCCTGAAGGTGGTGCCCTAGCAGCCCGTTCGGCTATCGGTGGCGGAGCTCTTCGAACAGGTTCTCGTAGGCCTGGGCGACTGCCGCGGGAGAGGCCCAGCCCTCTACGAACTCGCGCCCCGCGCGACCCATGCGCTCCATCTCGTCGGGAGCGTCCAGCAGCCTGCGCAACCCTTTGGTGAAGGCCTCGGCGTCCTCCGGAGGCACCGCTATGCCCGCGCCGGCGCGGTTGACCACGCTTGCCACCTCGCTGCCTTCGTCGACGCTCGCGAGTAGGGGGCGGCCGGCTGCCAGGATCGAGTACGTCTTGGAGGGAACGCTCGAACGAGCGAGGCCCCTCTTGAGGGTCACGAGATGGATGTCGCCCGCGGCCAGGACCTCCGGCAGCCTCTCGGCCGGCTGGATGTCGATGAACCGGACGTTGTCTAGATCGCGGGCCTTCTCCATCAAGCGTCCGCGGTCGGCCCCGGCTCCGTTGATCACGAAGACCAGGTCGTCTTCGTAGGCAAGGGCGACCGCCGCCTCGATGACGAGGTCCAGTCCCTGCGAAAGACCCACGTTGCCCGCGTACATGACGACGGTCTTTCCCTCTAATCCGAACTCGCGACGATAGGCGTTGTTGCGGTCGCTCGGCCGGATCCAATCGGTGTCGACGAAGTTCGGGATCACCCGCACTTTTTCTGGCCGGTCGGTCTTGCGAGCCACGTTGTTCTGGAGATCCTCGCTCAGCACGGTGACGGCGTCCGCCACGTCGTAGGACCATCGCTCGAGGCGGTAGCTGGCATCGACGACACCCTTGTGTGTGAGCATCCCCAGCTCCACCGCGACATCGGGATAGATGTCTTGCACGTTGAACACGAACGACGCCTTGCGCTTCTTTGCCACGGCCCACCCGGCCGCGGCGAGGGTAAGGGGAGGGGAGACGGCCAGCACCCCGTCGACGGGGCCGCCCTTGCCGGCGAGGGCGGTTGCGAGAGTCGTGAATGCCGCATACCCCGCGGCGCGCCTGACCAGGTTCCGCTTGTCGGAGCCGGGGAAGGGATGGATGCGCGTGATCCGTCCCCAGGGGGTGTCCTCGTGCCTCACCAGGCGCCCCGAGTAGGAGGGTTCGACCCTGTGGCGGCGGTACCAGGGGAGAGCCGTGACGACCTCCAGCTCGTGTCCCCTGCGTGCGAGTTCCTCGACCACGCGCGTCACCACCGCTCCGGTCGGAGCGACGTCGGGAGCGAAATGAGGTGTGATCACGACGAGGCTCACAACGTCGTCTCCAATGCCCTGGCGTAGACGTCTTCGAGGATGTCCGCGGCGCTATCCCACGTGAAGTCTTTCGAACGCTCGAGCCCCATCTTGGCAAGCCGGTCTCGGAGATCCTCTTTCTCGATCAGCTCACACATCGCCTGGCACCATTCCTCGGTGTTGTCGGGTGAGACGAGCAAGCCTGCTTCTCCGACGACCTCCGGCAGCGCAGTGGCGTCCGCAGCGATCACCGGGCAGCTCCGGCTCATCGCCTCGAGGACCGGAGCGCCGAAACCTTCGAAGCGAGACGGAAAGGTCATGCCGATCGCGTGATGGTAGAGCGCGTCTAGATCTCGCATGGGCACGTGTCCCAGGCGCTTCACGTTCTTCTCGATTCCCAGCTCACGGACCTCCTTGAAGATCGAGACCTCCATCGATCCCTTCGCGCCCGTGAGCACGAGCATCGTCTCTGGGTGCACCTCGAGCAATCGTGCGAACGCCTTGATCAACACGAGATGGTTCTTGTGGGGGTAGGTGATCGCCGGATAGAGAAAGAAGTCGTGTGCGAGCTCGTATCGGTCCCGGACCTCTCGCGTCGGCTCCTTTCCCTCGCGTGGTGAGATGCCATGGGGGACGACCGTGACGATGCTCGGGTCGATGTTGAGGCGTTCGATCACCTGTCGCCGGGTGAACTCGCTGGGCGTCATGACCAGGCGAGCCGACTCGGCCGAGCGGGGCAGCATCTTCTTGAGATAGGTGAGCTTGGCCTTCTTGAAATATTCCGGGTAGTCCAGGTACTGGAGATCGTGGATCGTCAGGACCGGCCGATTCGTTCGCACGACCGGGACGATGCCCCCTGCGTGATGGACGAGATCGATGTTGCGGATCTTGCACTGCGCCAAGAGCCAGGTGCTCTCGCCCGCCACCCTGAAGGACTTCATCCGACCTCGCACGGGCGCATAGGCTGTCTTGAAGGTCTGGGCGAGCTCGGGATGCGCGTCCTTGAACTGCGGTAGCGCAAACAGCGTGTAGTCGAAGCGGGAGGAGCGCTCGGCCAGTCCACTGAGAAGGCGAGAGATATAGGTCTCGGACCCTCCCACGACTCCCGGAACCATCCACACGAGATTGATCCCGACCTTCTTCACGCCACAACCTCCCGATAAGCGTCGAGCAGCAACTCAGCCGTGCGCGACCACGGATACTCGGCCGCCCGTCTCCGGCCCGCCGCGGAGAGCTCCTCAGCGTACCCAGGGTCGTCCATGAGGGAGCCGAGCCCCGCGGCGATCGACGCGTGGTCGCGCGGATCGACGAGCACCCCAGCATCGCGCGCAAGCTCCTCGGTCGACGTTCCCTTCGAGGTGACCACCGGCGTCCCCTGGGCCATGGCCTCCAGCACAGGGAAGCCGAAGCCCTCCAGGAGACTGGGATAACAGAACACGCTCGCCCCCGCATAGAGCGGAGCCAGGTCGCTCGGGGGGACGAAGCCGAGCGCCTTCACCCGGTCTCCAAGAGGGCGAATGACCTGCTCCAGGTCTTGGTTCCATCCCTTCGGACCGACGAGCACCAGGTCGTGGTTGTCTCCGACCCGGGCGAACGCTCTCGCCAGGGCCTCGAGATTCTTCCGCGGCTCGATCGTGCCGGTCCACATGACGTAGGGCCGGCTCAAGCCGTAGCGCTCCTTGACGCGCTCAACCTCGGCGTCGGATGCCGGGGTGACTTCTACTCCCAGCGGGACGAGACGAAGCCGGGACGGCTGGATCCCGTGCTCCGAGCAGGCGCGCTTCGTGGCCTCCGAGGGACAGAGAACGAGGTCGGCGTGCCGCTTCACGAGCTCGAAGCCACGGCGGAAGAAGCGCACTCCTCGTGCGGTGAAGTGCTCGGGGTTGTCGACCCACGCGAGGTCGTGCACCGTCACCACGAGCGGCACCGTGCGCGGCGGTGTCGCCATCGTCGTGGCGTGGATGACGTCGACGGGACCGGTCGCGCGCTCGACTCGCGGCGTCCGGAGCCGGTGCCACGACTCGTAGAGGAGCGGCCGAGGCAGGCGCAGATGGGCGATCGGGAACGGCACGCGCCATCGCTCGTCGGGGGGATCGTCGTGGCGAGCGGCAACGCCGACGAGGTCGATGTCGTGATGTGCGAGCGAGCGGGCCATCTCTACTGCGGCCACCGCCGTCCCCCCCGGCACGCGGTGCCAGAACTGCTCGAGCGTCAGGGCAACGCGCACGCGGACCTTCCCCTCCATCCGGTTGGGACCACAGCCAGCGACCGTCTCGACGATCGCGAAAAAGAAAGGGCCTTCACGGCGCGGATTCTCCCATGCACCCAGGGCGGGGAGCCGGTTGGAGACTACGATGCGGACGTGGACGATTTCTGGAGCGACAAGAGGGTGCTCGTGACGGGCGGCTCGGGTTTTTTGGGCCGGACGCTCGCCGAGAAGCTCCACGCCCGAGGGGTTGCGGACCTGATGGCTCCAAGGAGCAGCGAGTTCGACCTGATGCAGCGCGACCAAGTCGAGAAGCTCTTTGCGAACACCGAGCCGGACATCGTCGTCCACCTCGCCGCGAGGGTCGGCGGCATCGGGATGAATGTCAGTCGTCCCGCCGAGCTGTACACCACCAATCTCCTCATGGGCACCTATGTGATCGAAGAGGCGCGCCGTCGCTCGACACTCAAGACGGTTCTGATCGGAACCATCTGCTCGTATCCGAACCTCACGCCCGTGCCGTTCAAGGAGGAATCGCTCTGGGACGGATATCCGGAGGTCACCAACGCTCCGTACGGGGTGGCGAAGAAGGCCTTGCTTGTCCATGCCCAGGCAAACCGACAGCAGTACGGACAGCGCTCGGTCTACTTGATGCCCGTGAACCTGTACGGCCCGGGTGACAAGTTCCATCCCAGCGTCAGCCACGTCATCCCGGCGCTCATCAAGAAGTGCGTGGAAGCGGTCGACCGGGGCGATGAAGTGGTCGATGTGTGGGGGACGGGCAATGCCACCCGTGAGTTCCTCTACGTCGACGATGCCGCGGAAGGGATCGCTCTTGCGAGCGAGCACCTCGAGGACCCAGACCCGATCAATCTCGGTTCCGGGCAGGAGATCTCGATAAAGGACCTGGCCGAGCTCATTGCCCGCCTCAGCGGCTTCGAAGGGAGCCTCAGATGGGACGCCTCGAAACCCGACGGCCAGCCGCGGCGGAGGCTCGACACGTCGAGGGCACAGAAGGCCTTCGGCTTCCAGGCAAGGGTGTCTCTCGAGGACGGCTTAGGTAAGACCATCGAGTGGTACCGGGCGCACCGCGACGAAGCGGAACGCGTCACCGCCGGTTGAGCCGCCGAATAAAGGGACAGCCCCGGGGTCCCGATGATCCCGGCCGAGACATAGATGGGTCTTCAGGCTTGTCAGACAACTGTCAGACAACTGTCAGACAAACGTCAGACAACCGTCCCACGGGGCCGGAGGGCGTGTGTCCACCTCGTGATCCTCGGCGGCTCGAACAAAAACTCCGCACATGAAGGTAGCTTTCGACGTCGGGCCTCTGATGGGGACGCAGACGGGCGTCGGGCGCTACGCCCGCGAGCTGGTCGAGTCCCTCGAGGTGCGGGGGACCGACATCCGTCGCTACGCAGTGGCCCTTCGAGGTGCAACAGATGATTCCGTTGCCCGCTGGCGAGCTCCGGCCCGGTCCGTGCAGGAGGTGTGGCGTCGGACGGGGCGCCCGGCGATCGAGCGGCTCGTCGGCGACGTGGACGTCGTGCACGCGACGAACTTCGTCCTGCCGGCGCTCCGGAGCGCAGCGGGGGTCGTGACGGTTCACGACCTGTCCTTTTTGAGGTCGGACACGTTCCCCGGTGGCGAGCGCCTGCGGACGCTCGTCCCGTGGTCGGTCGAGCGAGCCGCCCGGGTCATCACCCCGACCGCGGCCGTGGCCGACGAGGTGACCGACTACTTCGGCGTCGAGCGCGAGCGCATCTCGGCGACCCACGAGGGCGTCTCTCCTCTCTTTTTCGGGGCCGGGAGGCTCTCCGACACCACGTTGGCCGACCTCGGCATCCGCCCGCCTTTTGCCGTCGCAGCCGGGACGATCGAGCCTCGTAAGAACCTCCCCCGCCTCCTTCAGGCGTGGCGTCGCGCTGCCGACCAGATGAAGGAATGGACACTGGTGCTGGCGGGGCCCCGAGGATGGGGGCCGGAGCTTCCCGAGACCCCCGGGGTCGTGCTGACGGGCTGGATAGGAGACGAGACCCTTCCCGGCCTCTTGAGCGCGGCCGATCTCTTTTGCTACCCGTCGCTCTACGAGGGCTTCGGGCTTCCGCCTCTGGAGGCCATGGCGACCGGCACGGCCGTGGTCGCGGGGGACTATCCCTGCGCGCGAGAGGTGCTGGGCGATGCGGCCTTGATCGTGGATGCCACGGACGTCGAGGCGCTGGCGCAGGCCCTGATCGACCTGGCCGACGACCCCGGGCGGCGCAAGAGCCTGGGCTACGCCGGCAAGGCGAGGGCCTCGGGCTTCACCTGGGAGCGAACGGCAACGCAGACCCTGGCCGCATACGAGGCCGCCGTCTCGCAAAAAGACTCCTCGCCGCGGCCGTAGCGGCCACGGCTGCAACGACCCTTTTCGCAACACCGGCGGTCGCCGCGACGAAAGTGGTGATCACCGGCGGGGGGTGGGGACACGGCCTGGGGCTTTCGCAATGGGGTGCCTACGAAAGAGCGCGCAACGGCCACAGCGCCGAGCGCATTCTTCGTCACTACTACACGAACACGACGGTCGAGAAGACGAACCTCCCCGACGAGGTGCGGGTCGGGCTGCTTCAGGCTCAGACCCTGATCGAGTTCGGCTCCCGATCCGCCGGCTCGGGCGGAGGCAAGGTCTCGTTAGCGATCAAAGGTTCGAAGCCCTTCGTCTGGGGTGACGCCGGCACCACCTGGAAGGCGCGTCCCGGCCCTGCAGGCTCGATCTACCTCCTCAAGAACGGCAGGCGCGTGTGGCACAACGGCGATCGAACCCTTGGAAGCGGACGACGGCCCGTGTTGATCAACTACGAGATCCATAACAGCCTCCTGCGCGTGGTCGACAAGGACAACAGCTACAGGTACGGCACGATGATCCTTTCCTCCTACGGGGGCGCGTGCGGCAGCGGTCGCTGCCTCCGGCTCATGGCGAACATCGAGATGGAGGACTACGCGCTGGGGATCGCGGAGGTGTCGCCGTACTGGCCCCGGGAGTCCTTGAGGGCACAGGCGATCATCGCCCGGACCTATGCGGCCTACAAGATCCGCACGAGTGGGATGCACCGGGATCCGTGTGACTGCGCCGTGTACGACTCCTCCTACGACCAGGTCTACGCGGGCGAGAACGGTCGCATCAGCTCGGGCTCCTACTGGGACGAATGGCGCCGGGCGGTGAGGTCCACCGAGGGCCGAGCCGTCCTCTACAAGGGCGCTCCCATCCTTGCGTTGTACATGTCGTCTTCGGGTGGACACACCGAGGACAACGAAGACGTGTGGGGAGGGACGCCCCTTCCGTATCTGCGGGGTGTGCCCGACCGCCCGGATTCGACGTCCGCGAACGTGAACCACAAGTGGCGGGTCGAGATGAGCTGGTCGACGTTCTCCTCACGGTTGGATGCCTATTTCGGGACCGGATCGCTCCGTGGGTTCAGCCTCCCCAAGCCGTTCGGTATCTCGGGCCGAGTCACCGTGGTCAAGAGCGCCGATGCCGGGGGGGCCCGGATCGTGGGCTCCGCCAGAACGGTGCGCGCCAGCGGTTACCAGGTCAAGACCGCCCTGGGCCTGAAGGACACGCTCTTCCGGGTGAGGATCGTCGACTAGGTCTCTTTTGGGTTCGACGCCCGATGTACCGGCGGGCGTTGCTTAGACTGCGCGGCTATGGCCGTAGACGCGCCTCCTCCCGAGAGCATGCACGAGTCGTTGAACCTCGCCGTCGATCGCCCCGCGGTCTCGGCGGTCTCGATCGGGCTGCTGATAGTCAGCGTGGTGTTTGCGATCGCCGGTCAGATCACCTTGAAGTCGGCCATGACCGCGGTGGGGCGCATCGGGGCGCGCGAGGTATCGGCCGTAGGTGAGACATTGAAGCGAGCTGCCGCCGAACCGCGTCTGTGGATCGGTCTCGTCCTGTTCGGCATCTCGGCTTTGTTCTGGCTCGTCGTTCTGTCCCGTGTTCCCTTGTCGGTGGCCTATCCGTTCGTAGGGGTCTCCTACATCTTGATCGTTGCCTTCGCGCGCATCTTCTTGCACGAGCACGTGCCGGCTCTGCGCTGGATCGGCGTGCTCGTCGTAGCGATCGGGATAGCGATCGTGGGTCTCTCTTTCAGGCGCGCCTCCGGGCTCTGAGGACGCTCCGGTGAAGGCGCTGATCCTTGCGGGCGGTTTCGGTACCCGTTTGAGACCGCTTACGTTCACCCGGCCCAAACATATGCTCCCCGTGGCTAACCGGCCGCACATCGAACACGTCTTCGACCTCCTGATGCGGCACGGGATAGATGAGGTCGTGTTACTCACCAGCTATCTCGCGGAGACGTTCTCGGACGTCATAGAGCGCGCGAGCTCGAGCGGGATGACCATCCACACCACGTTCGAACAACAGCCTCTGGGCACGGCAGGGGCCTTCAAGAATGCCCAGGAACTAGTCGGGGGCGACGCGTTCGTTGCATTCAACGGAGACATCCTGACCGACCTGGATCTGACGAAGGTGATCGAGTGGCATCGCATGAAGGGGGCCGAGGCCACGATCGTTCTCCACGCCGTGGAGGACCCATCTGCGTTTGGCGTCGTACCGACGGACGAGAGCGGGCGCGTCCTTGGTTTCATCGAGAAACCTCCGCCCGGCGAAGCACCCACGAACCTGATCAATGCGGGCGTCTATGTCTTCGAATCGTCGGTGCTCGATCGCATCCCTCAGGGAGAGGTGTGGTCGGCCGAGCGGCAGCTGTTCCCTCAGCTCGTCGATGAAGGAGCACCTCTTTACGCGCTGGGGACGGACGCGTACTGGATGGACATAGGTACGCCGGAGAAGTATCTGCAGGCGAACCTGGACGCGATCGCGCGCAGATATAGGCTTCCCGGTCTCTCGGTCGAGAACGGGGAGGTGGTGCGCTCCGAGGGGATCGAGATCTCCTCGGATGCGCGGGTGTCGTCGTCTTGTCTCGGCCCCCGATGCACGGTTGCCGCTCGCGCCGAGATCGAGGACTCCGTCCTCCTCGAGGGGGTGAGGGTCGAAGAAGGAGCGGTGATCCGCCGCTCGGTTCTGGGGGCCGGAGTTCTCGTGCGGCCCGGGGCCCGATTAGTCGGCGCGGCCCTCGCAGACGGCGAGGTGGTCGGCGACGGCAGGGCCGTCCGCGAGCCCTGAGTATCCTCAAAAAGAAGGGCGATCTCTATCCACGAGTGCCGAAGGCCGTGGACCCGTCCATGAGGACTGCTACCAGGGAGGAAAAGTGCGAGTTCTAGTAACCGGAGCGGCGGGCTTTATCGGCTCGCATCTCGTCGATCGTCTGCTCAGCGAGGGCGAAGAGGTGCTGGGGGTCGACGACCTGTCGTCCGGATCCCTGGCTAACCTCTCCGACGCCCGACGTTCGACCATGGGCAAGTTCACGTTCCAGCGCGTGGACGTCACCTCTACCGCGCTTCCCGAGCTGATCAAGCGACAGAAGCCCGAGGTCTTGTTCCACCTCGCCGCGCAGGTCGACGTGCGCAAGTCCGTGAGCGATCCCATCCAGGACGCCATGCTCAACATCATCGGCACGCTGAACGTCCTCCAGGCCGCCAAGGAGGCGGGCAGCCGCAAGGTCGTGTTCACCTCCTCGGGAGGCTGCATCTACGGCGAGCCCGACGAGAGCCGCCTGCCGGTCACCGAGGACCAGGTGTTTTTGCCCGAGTCCCTTCCCGAGTCGCCCTATGGGGTCTCCAAGAAGGTCGTGCTCGATTACCTCCGTTACTTCAAGGTGGTCCAGGACCTGGACTACACCGCGCTGGCGCTATCGAATGTCTACGGCCCCCGCCAAGAGCCCGCTTCCGAGGTGGGCCTCGAGGGGCAGGTCGTCGCCATCTTCTGCCGCAAGATGCTCGGCGGTCGACCCTGCACGATCTACGGGGACGGCACCCAGACGCGCGACTTCGTCTTCGTGGACGACGTCGTCTCCGCCTTCGTGGCGGCAGCAGAAAAGGGAAGCGGCGAGCTCGTGAACGTCTCCAGTGGTAAAGAGCTTTCGGTCAACGAGCTCTATTCGAAGCTCGCGGAGCTCACCGGGACGAGGCAGGAGCCCGTCTATGCGCCCGCTCGCTCGGGCGAGTTGCACCGCATCGTGGTTGACCCAAGCAAGGCAGCCACCGCGCTGGGATGGCGACCGGGTATCGATCTGGAGGATGGGCTCAAGCAGACGGTGGCTTACTTCCGCGCTGCTTCCTGACCCCCCGCAGGACCTCAGCATCGTTGACATAATGGGCACAGCGGCGTGAGACTCTGCTGTGGAGGCGAAATCAACGAAGGGAAAGGTTGGTCACCAAGGTGCCGTTTACCCCAGAGGAAATCGACAGCAAAGAATTCCTGATAACGCTGCGTGGCTATGACAAGGACGAGGTCAAGGCCTTCCTTAAGGCGGTTGCAGCGGACTACCGATCGGCACTCGACAGCGCTACGCCTGCCCCCTCGCCCACAACCGACGGGGGAAACGCTTACGAGGCGCTCGGCAAAGACATCGGCCAGGTCCTGCAGGTCGCGAAGCAATCGGCCGACCAGCTCAAGAGAAAGGCCGAGGAAGATGCCACCGCAATGCGACGGCGCGCGGAAGAGGAGGCCAACACCCTTCGCGAGGCCGCGAGCAACGCCGCGAGGAGACTGACCGAGGAGGCCGAGCGCCACGCCGTCCAGGTCCGCGCCGAGGCCGAGAGGGATGCCTCCGAGCGGACCATCGACGCGTCGCGCCGGGTGGAGAAACTCCAGAGTGCGGAGTCCAAGCTGCGCCAGCGCCTCTACGCCCTCGAGATGATGCTCCAATCCATGCGCCAGGAGCTCGAGAGCGCCGACGCCAACGGATCCCCGGTCGTATCGGACGGTCCCATACGCGGCGGAGCAGCCGCGGTGGCCCCGGCCGCCGCTCCCGAGCCGCCGCCTCCGCCCCTGACGGATGCTTCGGACGGGGGAGACCCGGACGGTGCCGCGTTCGATTTCGACGACCCGACCGACAAAGAGGACTCTCCGACCTCGACCCCGTAGCCCGGCCCGAGGCTGTCCGGGCCCGGCGAGATACGACCTCTTCTACGTAGTTCTACGTATTGCTGCCCCGCGTGTTTTTCCAGATAATCCCAACATGGCTTCCAGATTGTGGCACGGTTATCGGGCGTTCCCCGCTATTCTGCCCCGTACGGGTGACCCCTCTCCCCAGAAAGTGGGAGAGAATCCCTGTCGAGGGCAGGAATTCGGGGTAATCGGCGGGAACTGTAGCTAAGTGGCGACTCACGGTAGCCGATGTGATGTTAACGGGTGTCGGCGGAAGTACTTCTAGGTTTTAGGGAGCAACGGGTGCAGCGAGCGGCGACGGCAAGAAGCGAAAAGATCTTCATATCGGCGCGTTTGGTTGCGGGAGGTCGGGCAACATGACTCCTCCCGTCCAAGAGCTCGAGGCCCCCAGGGCCGCCCTCCGAACCGCGGGCTCCGCAGCTGCCGAGAGGAGCGAGCGCTCCGCCTACGTCGTCTCGGGCGACATCGTCACGCTCACCGACGTGTGGATCCTGTTGACCATCCTTTGGGTCTCTCGTCTCGTCACGTCCAACCTCGACCCCGCAGTCGCTCTCTTCGGCGTGATCACGTTTGCATTCGTTCTGGCTCCGAACAGAGATCGACGAGGAAAGCTCACGATGGGCGCTCTCACCGACGCCGGTCACGTTCTTCGCAGGGTGTGGCTCGGGTACGCGGTCGCTTCCGGAGTCTCCGTTGCCGTGGGCATCGGTGACTTGAGGATCCTGCTTGCGGTCGCGGTGGTAACGGCCCCCTTGCTCCTTGCCGGCCGGGGAGCCTCGCACGCGGTCGAGCGCTCACTTCGCAGCAAGAGCGCCGGGGCGCGCACGCTCATCGTCGGCGGCGGCGATATCGCACGGCGAGTCGTGCAGAGCGTGGAGGCCCACAAGGAATACGGCCTCGAGATCATCGGCGCGGTAGACGACGATCCCAAGTTCGGCCCCGACGAGCTCGGCACGAGGACCATAGGCGGTCTCGAGGAGATCCCCGAGCTGGTCAAATCGCACAACGTCCAGGTCGTCCTCGTGGCCTTCAGTGCGGCCAGTCAGCACAGCATGGTCGACACGATCCGCGGCGCGATGGCCGCAGGGGCGACCGTGTGGGTGGTTCCCCGCTTCTTCGAGCTCGGCGCAGCCGACACCGGTGGCGACCACCTCTGGGGGCTTCCGGTCATGCGTCTGCAGGCGCCGGCCCGCAGCCGTCCCGAGTGGATCATGAAGCGGACGCTGGACTTCCTGGTGGCGGGGATCGGTGTCGTTGCGATCTCGCCTCTGCTTGCTCTTCTGGCGCTCCTCACCCTCATCGAGGCCGGTCGGCCCATCCTGCTGAGGCAGACGAGGGTTGGCCTCGACGGCAGGCCCTTCGAGATCCTCAAGTTCCGGACGATGAAGATCGGCGGCCAGCAGGTCGAGGGCACCGAGTGGGCGGCCGACGAGGCCCGCATGACCAAGATCGGTCGGATCCTGCGGAAAACCAGCCTCGACGAGCTCCCCCAGCTGTTTAATGTGCTCAAGGGCGACATGTCACTTGTGGGACCGAGGCCCGAGCGTCCATACTTCGTGGACCTCTTCTCGGACCTGTATCCGAGCTACAACGCTCGCCACCGCCTCCCGGCGGGGATCACGGGCTGGTCACAGGTCCACGGGCTGAGGGGCGACACATCGATCGAGGAGCGGGCGGCGTTCGACAACTACTACATC
>JALZBR010000382.1 GCA_030863485.1 Actinomycetota bacterium | reverse complement strand
GGTTTTAAGAGCAGCGGTAGTGCTGGGACTTGTGCCCACAGTGCTCGCGCTACCTGCGCGCGGGGGCGAATCAGGAACCCGCCGCGTTGACAAGGCGTACGTCGGCTTTAGCGGGATTGCTCAGAGCATCGGCGGCGAAACCATCATCACGCCTTCGCCCTCCTCGTCGCTGACATTCCGCGCAAGAGGCGATGAATCTTTCGTTCAGCTCAAGGTGGTCGACGAGCTTGGTGCGCGCGTCCGTGCCTTCGTGACCTACGACAGGGATGGCGACGGTCGTTTCGACGGAGTGGCGGATTTCTGCGGATTCACCCACAAGCCCATCCCGATCGCGAACGCAAGCCGCGTGAGCGTGGATTTGTACGCTGGCACGTGTGCGAGCGGGCAACCTTCTGTGGTGAGTCGAGGGATGGTCAGGGTGAAGTTTTCTCCGTAGGTACTCCCTCCCGAAGCGGGATCCCAGGTGAGGCAATTCCGAAGGCTGCGTTTGACGCGGCGAAACGAAGCCGCTGGTCAACAGGTCGAATCGGCATGATTGGTCGAGGCTCACGCCGCGGAGAAAGGTGGGACTGGTGGACGATCTTGGGCGAGCACTTATTTGGGCCGGAGTGGTCTGGGTCTTCGCGAAGCTCGTCTTCGAAATCATCCAGACGCTGCGAGGCAAGCCAGGCCTCGATGACAAGCCAAAGCCACCCATCGAAGTCCAGAGCCAGCCTCCAGTTGCCATCGACCCGTCGGCCCTTGCAAAGCTTGCAGCGGTGCCCTATGGACCCGGACTAACACTCGCTCTGCTCGGGGTCGTTCTTCTGATCGTCGCGAACGGCTTTTCAGTAAACGTCGGAGCGTCGACTGCGCCGACGCCCGCGCCCTCTGCGTCACCGCAATAGGCGAAATACGTGAATTCTCTCCCCGGCCAAGACCGGCGACCAGCCTGGAGCGTTGTACCAGTGCGGGGCGCAAGATTGCGACGCCACGCCCGCCGTCACGAGCCTTTGACGGCCGAACGGCCAATCTCCTTGTTCCGCTGATCATCCGTCTGAGACTTCTTGATTGCGCATGATCCGATCAGCTGCGTTCTCGTCTCCGGCGACATCGACGTCTCGCTTCCGCCCGGTGCCGGCTGCTGTTCACCGCTCCCCGAAGGGTCGAGGGTTTCCATGCTGTCCGCCTTACCTCCGACCTCAATCAGACTGTTACCCGATGAACTGGAGGCGGACACTCCCTGTCGGAGCGGATCCCAGGTGGGGTGACTCGAAGACGTGCGCTCAATGCGCCGAGACGAAGCCGCTGGCGCAGTTCCACCGCTCGTCGAAGAACCGTGACGGACGGACCTCCCGCTGTAAGAGCTGCCGCATCGAGGTCGAACGTCAGAGGCGCGAACGGAAGGCGCACGCTGGAACCTAGGTGGCGTGCCTAGAATCAGTCGAGAGCAATAGATGGAGTGGGGAGATCAGACGAGGTAGCGGTTGGCAGCCGCTCGCTGAGTGGGCAAACGATTTCGCTCGCGCAACGCGCCATGGCTTGAAAGCTCGGTTTAGCGCTCGGGACCGGGTTGAAATCCGAAATGGCGTGATCGTCGCGGTGATTTCGTATCTCTTCGTTATTCCTCTAATAGCGCTGATTCCCCTGCCAACATGGGTGAAGACGATGTTGTTTCTCGTGATCTTCCTGATGTGGATCACGTCCCCCGCCCGCGTCGCTGCGCGCACAGCGAGGATCCCTCATGCGATACCGCTTCCCCCGGTGCACCCAACCGACCTAGCTCCCATAACGAGGCAGAGGAAGTCTCGGGTTCCGCGATCGGGGGCTCGCTTGTTTCTGCTTCAGACTGCCCTTGTTATCGCTGGGACGGTGTTGGGGTTCGGAATGGCGGAACTGACTGGCGGAGAGGGCGGTGAAACCGGTGGCGACGACCATGGGGCACCGACGAGTCCGGCCACGGACCACCCTGAGCCAACCGACTCGCCTACGCCCTTACCTTCACCGACGTATCCCGCCGCCCCCGACGTGACCGGCCTGACTTTTCTCGAAGCCAGTAGGACCCTCGAGCTCGCGGATATCCCATTCGAGGAGGTTCCAACGCGAGACCCTTCCGCTGAATACGGTCTCGTCCTTGATCAGAGCATCGCCGAGGGCGAGCCAGTTACCGATGTATTGGAGCTGACCGTCGCCCGGCGACGCCCGCCGGTAGGAGCAGCCTTAGAGTCAGCGTTGGTCAAGGATCATGAACGGGCGCGGATTCCTGAGTACATATCAGAGGACGATCAGCGAAACGATCTGCTGGTCAACATGAATCCGAGCGGCGCTTACGTATGTGACAACGAATCGCCCTCCTCGCAGGAGATAGCGGACGACACATTCCGCGGGTGGGATGCCGTCTTGAATGGGTTCCAATTGGCAAGCGAGGTCACGAGCTTCACTGGCGACGGCGCCGCCCTCTTTATGCGTGATGTGAAACGACATGCTCGAAACTGCCTAGGGCCGGGATTGCGCCTGGTGCCGCAGCGCAAGCCGGCCGGCACTGACGGGATCATTCACTTGGTCTACTCGGGCGACGGGCAAGAAGGGTTGATCCTCTATCAAGGGACGCCGCCGACCGACTGGGTACTGGTGAGGAAGGACAACGTCGTGGTGCAGGTTGCCATCATGGTCGGTTACGGCAGCCAGTCTCGAGATGCCGTAGAGCTGGCCGCCCTCGGGGCGAGCAGGATTCGTTAACCTTCGCCCGGACGCTGGGCATCACGGGCTGGGTCAAACGAGGGACAAGCCTTCTTCTAGACTTTGGGACCTCCCGGATAGTCCAGTGGGGAGTCTCGATCAACCGATGCCTGCGATGGACCTCGGCACAGTCGCCGACGCTTGGGAAACGACCCTTGCGTTGTCTTTGCTCGAGAACCTGGCGACAGTCCGGGAACGTCCGCTACCTTCCAGCCTCGAATGAGCATTACTGACGCGACGCGCAAGTTGCTGTGGGGTCGCTCCGGTGGCGTGTGCGCCAAATGCAAGGGTGCTTTGACCGAGGACCCGACGGAGGTTTCTAAGGCGCTCGTCCTCGGAATCGAGGCTCATATCGTTAGCCCGGCGATAGATGGACCTCGCCACCGTGAGATGCCTGCCGCAGATTTCGACGCCTACGACAACCTAATCCTGCTGTGCCCGAACGACCACATGCTTGTCGACAAACAGCTCTCTGTTTTCACAGAAGAAGCCGTTCGAGAACTAAAGGCCGCCCATGAGGTTTGGGTTAAACAACGTCAGCGTTCGGTGCCTCAGGTGCGATTGCGAGATCCGAACGCGGACAAGCCGATACCGGCCGTGCGTGTGGGATCGGGTCAGCAATTGATGGCGCGGTTCGGACATAGCCATTCAGCCGTGACCGACTACGCTGAGCCACGATCGGACGAGGAAGGCCGACTCATCGGGGACTTCCTTCAAAACCTTCTTGATTGGAGAGAGCTCTGGGGTGATATCGGGCCGGCCGCTGAGATAGACGCGGAACGAGAGCTCACCCATGATCTCGTCGATCTAGAGGCGGCGGGCTTTGCGGTCTACGTCGGAGTTCGAGAAAAGGTGCTGGAGGGCGGCGATGACGGGCCCGTGCCGTGGCGCGAGGCAGTGGTCATAGTCAAACGCATAGATGTTCCTGCCGAAGCCGCAGAGGCGGAATCCTAAAAGGCCGGTCTTCCCTAAACGGCGGCGGCGAAGGTGGCTCGGGATTGTTAGGTGGTCGGTCGAGGTGGTGCATCCGCATCCAGCTTTAGTTGGTTTCCCTGAGCCTTACCAGGCGCTCTCGCAGATGCGCCATCTTCTCCGTTGTCGCCTAGAGGAGCCCCAGCCGATTTCGCCATCGTCAGCCAGCCCCCGGTAAGGCCCCCACCAGTGAAATATGTCCTCGCGAGATCGCTTACGAGCTTCCTGGAGTAACCCGCGTACGCCTCCACCTGCGAAGCGAGCGACTCAAGACCAGCTACTTCCTGGGCGTAAGTCCACCACTCGATATATCGAAGCACGCGTGCCGCGTCATGCGGGCGCCGCAGGAGACGGACGACGGTTTCGGCCAGGTCATCAAAATACGCTGGTTCCAACTGGAACTTCCCCCGTAGCTCCTTCGGAACCTGCACGCTCTTGGATAGACGATCAATGCTTTTCTCCAAGCTGGACAGCTGCGTGCCACGCTCGCGCTTGGCCGCAGGCCCGCCTACGTGATACTCGAGGAGGGCCTCCCCCGGGTCGCTCAGTGACACAGCACTAACGTAGCGACACCCTTCAAGCATCGCCAAGGCAAACAGGAAGAGCCCTTCGAGGACGAGAACTCGGTGTTCCAAACGTGCACTGTCCAGCAAAGGCGCTACTTTTCTGAGCTCGACAATGCTGCGCTGAGCGCGGCGATCCTGCGGGAGCGTCCAGTACGTGTATTCCTTGAACTCGACAAGTGAAGCGAGCTTCTTGTCCAGGTTCGACCCGAGCATCCTGGCGCGTTCAACCGTTGCCACGTTCAGGTGATTAGGAGTGACCGCGTTCGAGCCGTGGACGTTTAGAAGGATTGCTAGATCGTCTTGTCCTAGGACGTCGAGTGAAAGCCGACTGGCTAGTTCTCGGACGCCTCGCGGAACCGTGCGCTCCAGCACCAGATAGCCGCGGCTGGCCCGCATGAACTCCCGCACGCCAGCAAGCCAAAACGCTCGAGTCGCCGGCGAGACCTTCTTGCCCGACTTGCAATCAGCTACCAGGATGCGTACGGAAAAGTCGGGGCCGACGCTGATTCCGACGCAATCGAGGTCGGACAACTCCTCGGGAGTCGATCGCTGACCTGGAAAGGACATCTTGACGTTCAGTCGCGTGGCGCACGTCATCCCCCAGAAAATCTGACTCATCGCGACTTTCAGCAGGAGATCCTGCTCGCCGTGGGGAGCCGCCGCGGGGCGTTGCTGCGACATCTAGCTACCCTCTCCACGAATATTGTCGATCATGCTGAGGAGGACTTCACCCGGCAAGGCTGCTTGGGGCTTACGCTCTTTCATCGTCATCAAGGGCGTAAGGTATCTGCCATCCGTGAACAAGAGGCGTTGGCTGGGATCATCCCTTGCCTCCACGGGCTCCCCATAACGGGCAAGATCGAGTGCGAGTCGAACGGCAGCCTTGTTGTCGTCGGTGTCGATCAACTGGGGTCGGTACCAGTTGCCCCCTGTGGAGATGAGACGAATGATCTGCGCTTGAGCAGCGGTGAAATACTGATCCTTAGCCTCTGTCGTCGCTCTCAATATTCGGTTCGGCTCGAGTAGGGCTTCTAGCAGCCAGATCGCCGACCGGAGCGAGTGCTTTGCATAGTGCTGCCCATAGCGCACGGAGGCGAGCAGGATGAGTGCCTTGTCCAGGATCGTTTTCTTGATATGCCGGTACTCGGGGGCGGCCCGATAAGGCAGGAATGCAAACGCGGCTTCGCCGCCGCTGCCCTTGATGGAGTTGGCGGTGAGGATACCGTGACCGACTGCGTGCTCCAGGATAACCGCCGAGTCCTTCAACGGCAGTCCCTGATAAGCCTTCACACGCTCGAACTCACGGCGGACGGCCTCATCGTCATACGCCTCAAACAGGGGGAGCAGAGCCTGGGGATTCTCGTACCCGCAATACGGCGACCACACGAGACGGTCTCCATCGGCGAGGTCGAAAGTCTTCAACAGCTGGGCATCCTCGCCCACACTTAGCAACGACTTCACTAGAGCGGGATCGTTAAGAAAATCCGTTAGTCCCGACAGCCTTGTCGGAGCGCCGGCCAAGAGGTCCATCGTCTCGACGGACGCCTCGTCAAGCTCGGACGGGTCACGGTTCTCCCACGCTGCCCCGAGGTCTTCGTACATCCGGTCGTGGAGCAGATGGATGTGTTCGTCAATTTTAGTGATCTTGCCGTGGGGACCCTTGTGGATCGTGATGTACCCGACGTCTTCCAGGACTTCGAGGACGCTCGGCAGCGCCAGTGCGTCAATGTCCCATTGGTGGGCAGCGATCAGTCGGAGAGCCTTGTAGTCCTCCACGACATCAATGCCCTTGATGTTGGAGGCGATGGTCGCCGCCATGCCGGTAAGACGCGTGGCCTCAAGCTCGGCGGCGATTAGGCCGCTCGTCTGATCAACGGTTTGAAGCCCGCCGTAGACGTCTTGGGATCGGAGGCCGACGAGGCGCGGTTCGAGGTCCATCAGTTGAGCCTAAGGCGAGGCGCAGGCGCCCTCGCTCTCGAGCCCTCGGGTGATTGATGGCGGGGCTGAGACGTGGTTGACTATCGAACACAGGTTCGATTGGAAACGGGAGGCTGGCTTCGTGTCAGGGTTTTTCGACCAGGCGTGCCGCGACCATGGAGCGGCGCATCCGTTCGTACATGAGGCAGCTCACGCGGTCGCGGCCGCCGATCGGGGCCTAGCGTTCAGGAGTGTTCAGGTGCTTCCTCCGTACCGATGGGACGCAACGAACGATGGATTGCTAGTCGGTGGCCTAGATCCCGGTCCTGACCCGAGGTCGTGGGTGCGAGCGAGCCCTCGCGCCACTTTTGAAGTGATCATCTCCGGCTTCCTCGCCGAGAAGGCGCTGCTAGGTCACCACCTCGATCACGCTTACGACGGCGACATCAAGTTCTGGCGCATTCATATGGACCTGACTGAAGGCCTCAGCTCCGACGTTATCGAGAACGCAATAGGCGCCCCGATGAGGGACGTTGTGAACCAGGTAGAGCGTTGGGCGCGTAAACGGAACCGTTGCATTCGGGCCGTCGTAAGCGCCATGTCAGGAGTCGACGACCTCAGCGTCGCGACCCAGTTGGAGTTTCGTGACGACTGGATTCTCGACTCACCTCAGGTCCACGCCCTCATGCGACAGCTCTAAGTCGAGGCGCAAGGCTAGTCGAGCGGGGTGAAGCTCACGCTCGGGCCATTGATGTCCATCCCGATTGTGCAGCGGAGGTTGTACTTGCGCCCTAGGCTCTGGGCAGCCTTCACGAAGCTGTCTAGCGCCCACCCCCGGCGCTCGGGCTCGGCGTCGCCGCTGTGTTGGAGCTGGGCCAAGAACTGATTGAGCGCCAGCAACCCGGCGCCCAGGGTCTTGACCGAGTCTGCTGCTCGGCCTTCCAACCGGGCCTCGAGTTCATTTCCGGCCTCGTAAATATCCTGCTTCATCCTCGGCTCCTTCCGTCGCGAACTTTCTTCGGTTCAGGACGAAGGTAGCCTCCCGGTACGACAGAAAACTCGGCCCCCCAAGGCCGGATGCCTGGAGGAGGAGCTGTGACAGAGGAAGGTGGCAGCTTGGGAGCGAGTCCTTTCGATCTGGTCGACCACGGAGACGGCCCGGTACAGGCTGGGATTGCAGCTGGCGTCGTGAAATTGCAAAGGACAAAAACCTACGTCCTCGTTGGAATGCCGCCGGAGCTATCCGGTGACCAGGTCGCCGAGTATGACGGGCTATGGGAGCCGGCCGTCGGCGCGACCATCAAGCTGGGGACCCCCAACAGGGACGCTAAGGTCTACGCGGTCTCGTACGAGGTACGAGGTAACGAGATCGCTTCGTTCGTCTATGTGCACGATCCGCAGACTCACCCCAAGCGGACGCGACCTATGGTGGCCACCACATGAGTCCGCTATTTACGCGCTCGCTGAAAGAGTCTTAAATAGAGCGAGCGGACAATCGATTCAGCCGTATATCTCCTGGTGGAGCGCCCTAAGCGCCTGTCGGAATGGCAGGTTCGATAGCCGCCAGCTAGGAGTGCCAAGTAATGGCGCTAATTTCTCTGTCTGACCTGATAACGACACGGTTTGGATGTCCGATCGCTCTTGAACCACCTAACGAGACACGAACCGTCCTCCCCAGCCCCACCTCTCGGAGGCGCTTGACCGCGCGTCACCCTTAGAATTACGCTCGTGTTATTAAACGGGCACAACGAAACTCGACTCGCCGAGTGCAGGCTGTGTGATGGCCTGCCGGGCCGCACAGACGAGAACTGACCAACGACATGACTCTCGAACGCCAGAACGATCCCGAGCAAATAGAGCTCCTCGCCGCTCAACGAGTCCTGTACTCGCGAGCAAAAAGGGTCCACCTTTTCAAGATTCTCGGCACGCTGGTGCTCGCCGCCGTCGCGCCGATAGTCCTACATCTAGTGCCAGCCTGGGGACCCTCGCTAGGCGCCGTAGCGGGGTTGTGCATTTTCGTCTCCAGGATCGCCTTAGATGGATTCGAGCAACGACTACAACGGCGAGCAGCTCTTGTCCAAGAGGAGTTCGACACCCGAGTCCTGGGGCTTCCATGGAACCGAGCGCTGGGACGACGGGTCGCGCATGAGGATGTGACCGCCGCTGCTCGAAAGTACTCCGACCGATCAGACCTGCGTGATTGGTACCCGATTCCTCAGGCGGCCGGAATCGCACGCGTCCTGATCTGTCAACGAACCAACGCGGTGTGGGGGCGACGTCAGCACGTTGGGTATGGCTGGTTTATCGCAGGGGCCGGGGTGGCGTGGACCGTCGTCGGGATTCTCATCGCGATCGCCACCGACGCAACTCTGGCTGAGTACCTCGTGGCAATCTTGCTCCCTTCGCTTCCCGCACTGCTCGACGCGTCCGACCGAGCGAAGGGGCACCTTAGCGCGTCGACGGCACGAGGCGAACTCGAGGCCGCAATAGACGACGATTTGGGAACCCCCGGTTCGTCGCTCGACAACTGCCGGCACTTTCAGGACCAGATATTCCATCTCCGAGCTAATGCACCACAAATCCCAGATTGGTGGTACCGGCTCTTTCGAAAGACCTACGACGCAGACGCCACGGCTGCTGCCGATGCCATATCCAATGAGCTTCGCCACCGGAACAAGAATGGCTAAGTCCGTGGCAGATGCCTTCAACCAGTTCCACGATAACAAGCTCGCGCTGACTCAGGCCCAGCAGACAAAGGTCGATCAGCGGTTCGCGCGCGCAACCGAGCTCCTCAGGGCTGCTTTCCCGACCGCGAGCGGACTTCCCATTGCAGACGTGCGGCTGATCGGGTCTGCGGCACGGGGCACAATCATCCGGCCGCTCAACGACCTCGACGTCCTAGCGCGTTTTGCGAACAAGGAGGGTGTCTTCGAGAAGTATCGCCACGATTCCCAGGCGTTCCTGTATCGAGTCACGAACGCCATCAAAGCTCGCACTGAAGTGAAGCAGGTAGGCGCTCGTGGGCAGGCAGTCCGACTGTTCTATACAGACGATCTCCACGTCGACATAGCGCCGGTGTTCGCCTGGACAGAAGGTGGATATGGCCTCCCCTCAGGCGATGGATCGTGGATCACGACCGACCCACCTAAGCAAAACGGGTGGTTAGAGGAGCGGCACATGCAGCTGGGCCGCCAACTCAAGAGAAAGGTCCGCTTCCTAAAGCGCTGGAATCAGGAGCACTCAGCTCGTCTCGCTTCGTTCCACCTCGAAGTGATGACGGCATCTACGTTCTCGAGTCTAGGCCGCGACACGCGCGCCGCTCTGCGAGTGTTCTTTGAAAATGCATCTCTTTTCCTCGACGTTCAAGATCCGGCCGGTTACGGGGGCGAACTCTCCAGCTACCTCTCTTCCAGCGCGCGCAGTGGCGTGATTCAGTCTTTCGCGGCCGCCGCTGAGAGGGTCGAGAAGGCGATCCTCGCAGAAGCTGTTGGGAACCATGAGGAGGCGCTCCGCCTTTGGCGCATCGTCCTCGGACCTGAGGTCCCTGCTTATGGCTAGTCGTGGAGACGTTGATGGCGCGAAGCGTTGACCAAGGCTTCGCGGAATTTCTCACCCGCTTGACCCCCACAGAGGCGCAGCGAGCCGCTGGGGCGAGGCACCGCGCGACCATCAGCGCGGCCATAACGTCGAGGTTATCGGTCACGAGGATTTTTGAGACGGGTTCCTTTAGTCATGGAACGGGAATCAGGGGCCACAGCGACATCGATGCGCTGGTGAGCTGTAAGGCGGATCGACCCGCGTCCTCATACACGTCGTTGACATGGCTCCAAGAGGCTCTCAGCGCGAGGTTCCCATCGACGCCCGTGAGCATCCGACGTCCTGCTGTTCAAGTTCGCTTTGGCGGAGGCTTTGAAACCTGGGAAGTCATACCCGGATTCCTAACTGGCAGAGGGGGCTCAGGCCAGTTTGTTTACGACATTCCATCCCCGACTACCGGCGGAGGATGGATCGACACCGCTCCAGAAGTGCATTTGAACTACGTCAACGAGGCGAACGAGAAACCAACTCATGGGGACGCCAAAGCATTGGCTCGCCTCCTCAAGGCTTGGAAGTACTACCGTGAAGTTCCCGTTTCGTCGTTCTACCTCGAAATGCGAGCTGCGCAGCACGTTCGCGCCCAGACAACGTATATCCATGTCTGGGATTTGTGCCAAGTTCTTGAGAAGCTTGACTCCAATCAACTTGCGGCGATGCACGACCCCACTCGGGCTGCAGGCCGAATCTATGCGTGTTCGAGTGACGCAACGCTGGAAACTTCACGATCAAAGACGCACCGAGCAGCGACACGAGCGCGAAATGCCCTGGAGGCCCATCGAGCGGGCAGGGTGGAAGACGCGTTCTATTACCTCGATCAGTTGTTCGCTGGCCAGTTTCCGGCTCGCTGAGGGAGGCCGCGACAGCTGCCGACCAAAGCGATCGGACAATCGCGATGAGTCTATCTACCCTGGTGAATGGCCCTAAGGG
>JALZBR010000359.1 GCA_030863485.1 Actinomycetota bacterium | reverse complement strand
ACTGGACGACGTGCGCGAAAGCTTGACGCTCGATTCGGTTCTGTTCGTCCCGCTCTACATGGCCACGCTCTCGTACTGGTGCCTCGTCGCTCGGAGCCAGGTCCCTCCGCCAACCTCGGCAGGCAGGTCGAGTCTGGTGGCTGGCGCCATGGCTGCTTGGCTAGCGGGCGCATTCGATTGGATCGAGAACGCCGCACTGTCGAGGGTGGTGTCGGCGGAAGGACCGACTACGGGCTCCACTACCTTGGCCCTGTCGGCGAGCGTCACTAAGTGGCTCTTGGCCGGCTTCTCGGTCGTGATGGCGCTGCGATCGGCGGGGCGATTGACCCGGGGGCTCCTCCGACGCAGTCCGAGCGGCCCGGATCCCCGCCATCCCCTCACGGGCACGGACGCGTGGAGCCGCGCCGCCGACGTCCCGGGCGTCGATACACATGCGCTGCTCGGTGTCTCCTTCTCGGGCGGCGGCATCCGCTCGGCTTCCTTCTCCTTGGGCGCGTTACAAGTCCTGGAGGAGACGCCCAGCGGCGACACGTCCCTGTTCCGGCGGGCCCGCTGGGTGGCGTCCGTCTCGGGGGGTGGTTACTTGGCCGGTGCCCGGCAGATGCTGGCGCATCTCGGGGTGCCGGAACCCTTTAAGGCCGGCTCGCACGAGGTCGATCACCTCCGCCGCCATGGCCGCTACTTGGCTGACACTCCGGCCGAGTGGGTGACAGCGGTCGCCCGAGCCCTGGCCGGGCTGGCGCTGAATCTCGCCGTCTTCTGGCTGCTCCTGTTCGTCCTCGCCCGGCCCGTGGGGTGGCTGCATGCCAACATCTGGAGCCAGACCGAGATCGAGCGCAACGCCCGGCCCTTGGCGGACTCCGCTCTCTGGGCGATCGTCGCCGTCCCCGCCGCTGCCGCCGTGGCCCTTGTGGTGCTTGCTGTGCTCGCTCGTCCTCGCACCGACGCCGCTCAGCCCTTCAGCGTGGGGGGTGTCCTCTGGTGGTCGGCGGGCGTGCTCGGCGTAACCGCTGTAGCCGGGGCTGGAATAGCGGTGCTCGTGCCCCTTGCCGATGAGGTCGCTGCGAACCTTCTGCGGGTCGGCAACGGCCCGGCCAGGGTCCGGGAGGCGGCCGCAACCGGCGGCGTGGGCCTGCTCACTGCTCTCCTGATCTTCGCCCAGGCCAAGGCGCCCAGCCGAGCAACGTTCGAACGGTGGCTGCGAGACGGTAGCGGCGGCGACGCGGGCGTCGACGAACCGAGTGGGCCCCGACCCGCCCGGTTTCCCAAGCTCGGAAAGTTCCTACGCGCCCTCGCCGGAATTCTCCTTGCGGCGCTGGTGGCAGTCCTTTTCGCCGGGTTGGTGCAAGATGCCGCTCGGGTGGGGATGCGGCAAGACAGCGAGCTGTTCGGTGTGTTCGTGATGGCTGACTGGAAGGCGGTCCTGACCGGGGTCGGCACTCTGCTGGGCTTGCACCTGCTCGCCGATCAGACGAGCTGGTCGCTTCATCCTCTGTACAAGCGGCGGCTGGCGACAGCGTTTGCCCTCCGCCCCGTGTCCGGTGGCGTGGCAGAGCTCCCGTACGACCAGCCCACCGCCTTGCCCGAGATGGCGAGGCGAGTGTCCGACCAGCCAGAGCTGGTCGTCTGCGCGGCGGCCAACGTGTCCGGGGCCGAGCTGGCCCCGCCCGGCCGGCGGGCCGTGACCTTCACGCTCGGCCCTGACTGGGCGGGAGGCCCTCAGATCCGCTACGTGCGAACCACCGCACTCTGCGAGGCACTCGGCCCCTCTTTGGCTGGTGACACCACTCTGCTGACGGCCATGGCGATCTCTGGCGCGGCGTTCGCGTCGGCGATGGGCCGGCACAGCAAGGGGACGCTCAACTCCATCCTGGCCGCCACCAACTTGCGTCTAGGAGTGTGGTTGCCTTCTCCGGACCACGCCGCCGCGGTGGCGCAGGGCACCGCTCGGCGGGTACGAACCCGATCGCTTGCCTACCTTCTGCGGGAGGTGCTAGGTCGATACGACCCCGGAGCGCCCCTGCTCTACCTCACCGACGGTGGCCATTACGAGAATCTCGGGCTGGTTGAGCTCCTGCGGCGCCACTGCCGCGTCGTGGCCTGCTTCGACGCCTCAGGGGGGCCTGGAACCCTTGTCGAGGCCGTGAGCTTGGCCTACGAAGAGCTCGGCGTGACGATCACGTTTCCGCCCGATGCACTGGACTCGGTGCGGTCGCCCGCCGAAGCGCGGGGTACGGCCGCGGAGCCCAACGTGCCCATGGACCCATTAACCGCCCGCACCGCTGCAGCGGATGTCATTGTCGGCAGCATCTCGTACCCGGAACCGCCCGATGGAGTCATCGTATACGCCCGGGCCGTCCTGACGCCGGAGACCCCCGACCCTGTCCGCTTCTACGCCACTGACCACCCACGTTTTCCGAACGACCCGACCGGCGACCAGTGGTTCGATGCTGATCAGCTCGACAACTACCTGATGCTCGGGCGCCACGCGGCGCTCAACGCTGTCCCGCCGCTACTCGCGGCTCTAAGCACGATCGAAGCGCCGGATTGAGTCTTGGCTAGTGCCGCGTCGGGCAACGTTTGTGCGCTTCACAAGTTCACGAAGTGTCTTGTCGTGAGCATTGCGGTTCCGCCAGCCGACAGCGGGGCCCCGCGGGGGAAAACAACACGCGGCGCCGGACCCCACCTCGGCGAGGAGGCAGGGTTGGGGCCCCGCCGAACACGGCAACAAGGCAGAGCCACGCAAGGGCGTTCGGCGCTCGCGGGATGCCAGAACCCCTCGTTCGTCCCAATCTTTCTTGGGGCATGAGGCGCAACGCCCTTGAGCCAGGTCCTCCCGCTGTGGAAGACTGACGCCGCTGCGGAGTGGAGCGCCCCAGAGCCAGCGACGGGAGGACAAACCGTGGACATAGTCGACTACGTCCTTGGCATGGATTACGGCGTCGGGGTGGACGCCCTGACGCACTCTGTCCGAGGGGACGCTCTAAGGCCGGCCACGGTTGAGGAGCTCAGTGGAGCCCGCGGTCAAACAGTCGAGTTTTTTCTTGATAAGGTCGAAACGATCGAGCAGCTGCAGAGTGCGATCGGAGTCACTGCCGAGGTCGAGGCATCGTATGGACTGGCGAGTGGATCAGGAAAGGTAAACTTCACACGAAGCTGCAGCTTCAACAGCTTTTCGCTCTTTCTGCTCGTCCGTGTGGGAGTGATGAACTCCTTCAGGCAAGCTCGGAACGTCGAACTGAAGCCTCAAGCCGCCGAGCTGCTTCGGAACGGCAAAGTGGAGCGCTTCCGCGAGCAGTACGGAGATGCCTACGTTCGTGGCATCGTCAGTGGGGGGGAGTTCTTCTCCATCTTGGAGCTCGACGTAACGAGTGAGGAGGAGAAGGAATCGCTATCCGCCGAAGTCGAAGTCTCTGCTGGTGGGCTGGGGGCGGGATTTGATGCGTCGGCAAGCTTTAGCAAAGCTGTATCCTCGATGAGCAAGAACCGAACGGTCAAAGTAACATCGTACCAGCAGGGTGGGGATTCCGCCGTTGTCACCAAGGCCGACGAGATAGTCGCTAAGGCTCAAGCGTTCCCACCAAGCGTCGCTGGAGACAAGGCCGTCCCTTACTCGGTACTCCTTCACGATTACCGCTCACTTGACCTTCCGTCAGAACCGAACTTCATCGACCTGCAGAACGCACGAGAAGTGATGCAGAAGATTTCGCTACTCCGCAACCGACTCGTCATGCTGCTGAATGATATCGATTACGTGCTTACTCGCCAATCGCAGTTTCAGGATTACGACCAAGGCATGCTCCAGAGTTCCCGAGACCAAGTCAACCAAGCGATAAACGAGCTCACTGCTGCCGCTTCGCGCTGCGCGAACAACGTCAAGGACTGCTCGTGGCCAGCGATTCAAATTCCCGAGATAGACTTACCTGACAGGCGTGTGGGGGCGAAGCGTCCCGTGATCCCGCTGCCAAAGAGCCAGGCTGATCTCATCAGCCTAGTAGGGCGACCTATCCAGCCCGCAACAGTCTCATTGCTAAGCAAGGCGAAGGCTCAGCTCCGGAATGGTGTCAAAGCCTAGCGTCCTCGATAGCCAAAGTGGATACCGATGGGGTGGAATGTTCGCTTCGTCCTTGAGAGGAGCGTCCGGTCCCACTCCTCCGTGCCCCCTATTTGCAGCGGCGGCCTTTCAAGGTTGACGAGTCGGCGGGGTGATCCAATACTCCTCTTCCTGCGGCATCGACACCAAAGCGATCGACGACCACTCTGGCCAACGGGTCGATGTGCTGGCATGAGCTCTCTCGGTCGTGCTAGAGCCGCTAAAGCTAGCGAGCCGCTACCCGTCGGTGACTGACGAACCAAGCGGAACTCTAGAGGAGGGGGATCGACATGAGCCACCTGACTGAATACCATTCGCATTTCGATGGCGGTCGCGAGTGGCGGCTAACGCCCAGCGGCGTTGAATTGAAAGCGGGCATTCCTCGGACTGCAGGCGAACCTGTCACTGCAGCCAACGTCTGGTCCAGCCACAGTCAGTCGATCAACGGCTGGAGTCTTCACTACGGAGTGCCAACGGCTCTCGTCCTCGCGACCATCTGTACGGAGTCGCACGGCGACGAAACCGCGGTTCGTGAGGAGTCGAAGTACTTATCGGACGAGCAAACGCCGAACCAGATTAGCGCTGGGCTGATGCAGACCCTGTTGTCGACCGCTCGGTCAATGGTTCCCTCCGAGAGTATTGACCGCTCTTGGCTCATGATTCCGGACAACAGCATCCGAGCGGGAACTGCGTACATAGCTAGTCAGTCTCTCAGCACAGGGTACGATCCACCGCTGGTGGCCGCTGCGTACAACGCAGGCAGCATCCGGCGACACGACGCTACGGAATGGCTGCTTAAAGCGCATGGCGACCATCTCGACCGCTTCACGAGGTGGTTCAACGACGGGGTTGCCGTGCTTCAGGCGTCGACTATGGCGCCAGAAGTGCCGACTGACGCTCAGGTGCAACATAGCTGGCGACTCTGCTCGTCGTGCTTCGGCTTGTACTTCGATGGCGGTGCCGATGCCGGCCTATGTCCCAGTGAGGGCGCGCACATGGGCAGTGAACTTCAGTTTGTCGTCCCTCATCAAGCCCTCCTAGCTCACGCACAGACGGGCTGGAGGTGGTGCAGCAAGTGTCAGGGCTTGTTTCATGGATCAGGCGCCTGCGTTGCCGGTGGATCACATACTGACGGAGGGAGCGGTGAATACTCGGTAATAGGCGGGGTCAACCCACCGCCTGGCTACTACACCTTTCGCTGGTGCGACCGTTGCAACCTCGCCTTTTGTCCGGTTGACGAAGAACGGGGTCCTGATGGCGGCGGGTCTTGCCCCGCGGGTGGAGGGCACAGCGCGACGACGACGAGTGGCTGGTACGCTATCGCGAGTGAGGAGAATTGAATGCCAAATAAGCCCGGATGGGGCCACTGCGTGAAATGCGAGTGCATGTTCTTTACAGCGGTGCCAGGCGTGTGTCAGGGGGGCGGTCCGCACGATCCCTCCGGTAGCGGTGACTATGCGATAAGTCAAGATTCGCCGACTGCCGTGCAGGAGAAAGGTTGGCGATGGTGCTCCAAGTGCTCCATCCTGTATTTCGTTGCCAACAACACGATTACAACGTGCCCCGCCGGGGAACAGCACGACCCCTCGTCGAGCGCGCACTACGTCCTGACGAAGGATGTGAATGTAGCGGCTGGTCAGCAGAACGGATGGTCGTACTGCAGCCTCTGTCAAGCGCTCCACTTTACCGGTGGCGGCAATCAGGGAATCTGCGCTAGCGGTAGTACTCACGACGCTAGCAGTAGCCCGGACTACGTTCTTACCGGGAGTGACCGTCGCCAGTTTGTCGCCGATCTCATTCGACGCGTCGTCCCTAGTACACATCCAGAGACTCGTTTTTTGGAGTTCGCGCATGACTGGACTGGCGGCGGAACGACCTGCGGCTTCTTGTGTCACTGGCTCATGCGGGAGCTTGGCGCTTTAGGAGATAACATAAACATTACTGACCACGATCGCAGGCTTCAGTATCGCGACGGTGAAAACATCATTCGGCTTTACAATGCCAAGAAGCGGCCATTCGTCGGAGACGATGGCGGGGTTCACTCTGGAGCACGACCAGGTGTGGGAGACATAGTCATGATCGTCGACCCCGATGTAGCCAATTCTGAGCATGTGTTGGTCTTCATGGGGGAAGCTAAGGAAACTGACGAATCGGGCAAGGAGACTGTCTACTGGCGAACCGCTGAGGCAGGCCGTAGGAACCCCGATAAGGGCAACCGTCAGTCAGCTTCTGAAGATAAGCGGCGCCTGTTTTTCCAGGGCAGACAGGCTTGGCTGGACCGGCCAGTATTTGGCCCTTCGCAGGCGCCTAAGAGGATCATGGGCTGGGTCGACCTCGACCTGCTCAATTATTGAGCTGGACACGACCCTTTTAGTGTCCGTTAGGGAGGTGTGCGCAGTAATACGCCACGGCTCTGAGCGTACGCACGGAAGCACGGACATGGCGCGAGCAACTTCAAGTGTTGTCCTCCCGCCGCTCAGATCAGAACTTCCATGTTGCGTTCTCCATCGGCGACGCAGGACAGGATCCGCCTGCGTTCGGCAGGAAACGACAGATGACCCGTTGCGTCGAGGTGTCGTTATGCGGAGGATGGTCACACTCACCTGAGCGAGAGGGTACAATAGCGAAGGTAACGTCTGCCCAAAGGGCAACCGCCGTACAGGCCGTAGTCACCGCCGTGGAGGGCGCGCTCGTAGGACCACTCAGCAACGGTGCTGCTGACATCTTATGTGTAATTTTTCGTGAGTGCCCTTTCTCTGGTCTTGGTTTTCCCCGTCGTTGGATTGATAAGGCTAGATAAGGCTAGGCGATGGTACGCACGACGGCGCCGAGACGGACAAGATACATACCGTCTTAGACCACAATGCTCGCCGGGCTACTCGGGCTCTTCATACGGTCACCGATCGAGGGGAAGTAGGAGCTTCCTAGCGGTGCCGACCAAAACGTGTGAGCTAGAGTGGGCCTTTTGGCTCGGCCGACTGGTGGAAATCGCCGGCTGCTGTGGCCGATCAGCGGCGTGCCCGCGGCCGAGTTCGACGCAGTCACGACGAGCGACGATCTCGACCGCGGTGGTACTCACCTCGACAGGCGGACGGCCTCTTGTGGCCTGGATCGACGCGCTCGGTGGCCGCTAAGGCGCACAACACCGCCGGACGAAGGACGCGTGGTGCGCGTTCGCCCACCGGCAGGGTGGGATCTGTGAGGGGCGTTCCGACCAAGACGACTCGGCGCGTAGGGAGCGGAACCGTGCCGCATGACCTCATCCCGAACGCGCCGCCCCGGCCCCCGATCGCCGCCAGCGCGCCACCACCGTCCGCGACCGCGGGGCCAGAGGAAAGGGTGTCCGCCGGCCGACGGGGGGTTTATGCGAAGCGCACCCCGGCCTGCTTGGCCAGGGCGTCCTTTCGGCCCTGCAGGTCCTGGATGCGGTCCTCCACCAGGGCGGCAAGCCGGTGGTCGAGGTCCGCGCCCCCCACCTGGTGGGCGACGAGGAGCGTTTCGAGGGCGGCGTCTGCGGTGGCGTCGGCCAGACGCTCCTTGAGGACGGCCACCGTGCGGGCGAAGTCGGTGGAGATCAGCCACTCCCTTTCCCCGGCGGCGAAGGCGTGGCGCAACTCCTCCGGCGCACGACGGCCCACCTCGAAGAGGGCCTGGGG
>JALZBR010000352.1 GCA_030863485.1 Actinomycetota bacterium | reverse complement strand
GGCCGACTCGCCAGCTGATCCCCCCAAAAAACCCACAGCACTCGAACAGCGGCTCGCTGAGCCGTGGCTCTGCCATACCTACGCAGCGTCACTCTCCCGCTGCTTGACAAGCATTAGGGAATCAGGTGAGAGGCGGTTTCTCTTCCGCCGTCTCGCAGTGGGCGAAACGTCGCCACGCCCTGAAATGGCCTCTAAGTTGGAGGCGGCGCTCGATCTGCCCGACGGGGCGCTGACTCGCCTACTCGGATACCTGCCTTCGGGTGTGAAGTCCGAGGCGGTAGTGGGTGTCATCGACGCGATTGAGGCCGATCCTCGTCTGACGGACGAGCCGCGGGACCTGCTGCGCGAGTTGTATCGGCAGCTCGTGGGAGATCACTCGGACGGAAAGGCCATTCGATAGAGGACTCCCCGCATGGTTCGCCCCACCACCTCGAGCGTCGCCACCACCCGAGCCTGCTGTTGCTCCAGCCCCTGGCACCACACCCGCAGCTCCTCGATCGCTTCCCATACCGCAGCCAGCTCTTCCCCGTTCCGAACAGGCTCCGTTGCCTGTCCCACCGTTGGTGCCTCCTATCCTGTTGAGCTGCGGACAGCAGACATCGGGGAGCCTCAATCCGGAACCCCACGACCCCCCACGACCCTTGACGCCCCCGCGTCAAACCCCGTTCTGCACAGTGCTCTAGCTGGCAGGGGAGTGCGATCGATGACGGGCCAACTAACAGGCGCCGACTTGCGAGCGGGCCGCAAGCGCAAGGGCTGGTCTCACACGACCCTCGCCGCTCACTTGCGTCGTCAGGCGCAGGCGCAGGGCGCTGCGCTGCCGAAGATCGAGAGCCTGGTCAGCCTTATCAGCCGCTGGGAGAACGGCCACCAGACACCCGACGAGTTCTATCGCGGCCTGCTGGGCAAGGTGCTCGATCTGCCACCCGAGCTTCTGGGCATAGTTGACTCGCGAGAGGAAGCGGGGGAGTCGTCCGCGCTTTCGGCCTCAGACTTGGTCGTGGACGCGGACTGCGCGACCCTTCGCTATGACGACGGCGTTTACGGCCTGAGCATGAGCAAGCGGCTCATCAACCAGAGCGACACGGTGGTGACGCGCTTCCTCGTCCGCATCGCCGTCGATCGGTTTCCTTGCGACCCGGCCGCTTCCAACGTCTTCTACCGCGCTAACCCGCTGACCCTCGACGAGTTGCAGTTCGAAGCCTGGTGCGACGACGAGCCAATGACCTGGGAGGTGAAGCACGACCGCGACGCGTGCAAGGAGCTGTGGCTACTGTTCGGCAACAGCGAGGCCAAGTTCCCCCTCTACCCGGGCGAGGCGACCTGGATCCACTATCGCTACCACGTCAGTGAGGAGAAGTGGGGACCGTGGTTTCAGCGCGCGATCCGTCTGCCCACCTGCCGCGTCTCCGTCTGCCTGGAGTTCCCCAAGCGGCTCCACACCAGCGTGTGGGGGACTGAGACGTCACTGATGATGGGCGAGCTGCCCCTCATGCCCCCGATCCAGCATCGGACAGAAGGGGAGCGTGATGTCTTCGAGTGGGCGAAGGAGAAGCCTCCGCTGCACGCGCGTTACCGACTGGAATGGAAGGCCAGATGAGCCTTCAGATATCGCGGATCACAACCACAGACGGGCCATGACGGATTCCTCGCTCCCTCAAACCCTCGCGAGCATGGGCATTCGCCAGAAGGGCGATCCCATCCTGACACAGCCGACTTTGCCCTTCGACCTCCCCGGCGAAGCAAACGAGGCCGCCCGTCTCCAGGACGAGCTCATGGTCTACGTTGACCGCCTGAAGCAGATCTACCCGTTCACGAAAGGGATCGGACTCGCAGCGCCACAGATCGGCGTGCCACGCTCGATGGCGGTGGTCGTGCCTTCAGATCCTCCTGCGATCGTCCTCACGAACCCGCGGGTGACCTGGGCGAGTAAAGAGACGGACGAGCAGTTCGAGGGATGCTTGAGCTTCTTCGACGTTCGGGGGCAAGTGCGACGCCCTCTCTCAATCGATGTGGAAGTCGCGGACTTCGACGGCTCCATCGCGCTCCGACGCTTCGAGCGAGGCATTGCTCGGCTGGTCTTGCACGAGATCGACCACCTCCGAGGTCGCCTCTACGTCGAGCGGCTGACGCCGGGAGCCAACCTGATCTCGATGGAGGACTACCGCGGCACGAGCGCTGCATGGCAGTACTAGAAGCAGAATGCGTGCTGAAGAGCGATTCGAAAGCTTGCTCGCCATCTACGCCGCGAGACACCCTGTCAGGGCTCAGGGACGCCAGCTCCTCACGAGGGAGCGCAGAAGCAACTTTAGGAACCTAGTCACATCTACACGTCCCGTGTCGAGACGTGTACCATGCAAGCCATGGCTCCTCGTCGACTCAATATCACGCTCGACGGTGAGCGAGCTGCCAAGCTGGAGCAGCTAGCACGGCGCGTTCACGTCAACGAAGGGACGCTGGCCCGTTCCTTGCTATCCACGGCCATCGATCAGGCTGATCCGGACCCTGACACCGTGGTTGCCGTCCTCGATGGCATCGAAGGCGCGTTCGAGCGAGCCGAAGTCGGCCGGCGGCAGACAGCGTCCGGCGACACGATCTCTCTTGACGCCCTGTAGTCGGTGACGCGGGTTGAACTCGCGGCGGCGGCGGTCGAGGATCTCGACACCCTGATCGTCACACATGGCCTGCCACCATCACACGCTCACGCATACGCGGTTGCCTGGCACCACTAGCGGAGTTCCCGCGCCTGGGCCCGGAGCTCGGCGGACGCTGGTCGGGCATGCGGTTCGTCCTCGGACCGTGGCGCTGGATGATCATCGTCTATCAGTACGACGAGGACGACGACCGGGTCGTGGTGCTCACCGTCCAAGATGCCAGATCTTCACGTGCCGCAAGGTGAGGGTCATCCCCTACGCCGTGAAACTTCTATTCGGCATGACCCGTGTTGCCGTAGCCGCCCATCCCAATCGCGGTCGAGCGTCTCATGTCGAGCCCCATTCGCGACAGCAACGCGCCTTGACGAGCTGGGACAACCGCGACTTGGTCCGAACCCCTGCGCGCCCGGGGTGGGGGCAATCGCTTCAGAGCAGGTTACCGGAGGTGGCGAAGGCGACGTTATCCGTGCCGCGAACCAGGCCTGCACGGCCGGCAGACCATCCCGTACGCCGTCAGCTGGCGACCCCATGCCCGCCACCGTCGGGATGCCGCCGGTGCCGGCATCCACCCGCCGCACGCGGACACCCACCCGCGGGTGAGCGTTCCCGGTGGCATCGAAGGCGAGGGTGCGGGGAGTGACCGCAGCCGCGGAGACTGTCCTGGAGGACCCTCCCGGGCCGAAGCCATTTAAGTGCCAAATGCACCTATTGATGGAAGCGGGACGCATCGCGAGAGTGGTGCTGACTGGACGCTCGTCCATTGTCCACGGCGGAGCGCGCGCGGCTCGGCAGTGAAGCTTGCCACGAATCCCATACGCTTGGCGTGGAGGGATCATGCCTTTTTTTTCGCAGACGCTCGCTTCCGCGCAGAGAGGCTCAACCTGGCCCGTCTATCACGAAACCACATGCGCGTTGGCAGACGGTCCTCGTGGCCATGGCGCTGATCGCTGGTCTGCTGCATGCATCAGCCTTGGTGCAGTCCGCCTTCGCCGCTTCAGCAACCGATCCGATCACGACAGTCGCTGGCACGGGTATCGCGGGGTCCGAGGGTGACGGCTTGTCGGCTACCAACGCCCTCCTCCGCTTCCCGATCGACGCCGCCATCGGTCCTGGCGGGGACCTCTTCATCGCCGACTTCGCCAGCCGCCGCGTCCGCAAGGTCGACACCTCTGGGATCATCAGTACGGTGGCCGGCAACGGGAGACGCGGGTACGGCGGCGACGGCGGGCCCGCTATCGAGGCCACCTTCCGATCGGTCTCCGCCATCACCGTCGACCGCTCCGGCAGCCTCTACATCGCTGACAACGCGGATTACCGGGTCCGGCGAGTTGATCCCTCGGGGATCATCACGACGGTGGCCGGGAACGGGACGTGGGGCGACAGCGGCGACGGCGGCCCGGCCAGTCAGGCCCAGGTCCGTTCCCTCGCCGGGCTGGCGGTTGGCCCCGCGGGTGATCTCTACATCGCCGACGGCGGGAGCAACAGAGTCAGGAAGATCAATGCGTCGTCGGGCATCATCAGTACGGTTGTGGGCACCGGGGGGCTGACGGGCAACCACGGCGACGGCGGCCCAGCAGCGCAGGCCGAGACCCAGCCGGTCGACGTCCTTGTGGACGACCAAGGGAACCTGTTCATCGCCGACGGCGGCTACAACCGGGTCCGGAAAGTGGACGCGTCGGGCATCATCACCAATCTCGCTGGCACCGGCGAGTCGGGCTACAGCGGTGACGGCGTGCCGGCCACCGAAGCGGTGTTTAACGGCCCCAGCGCGGTCACGCGCGACGGCAATGGGAACCTCTACATCGCCGACTTCGCCAACTACCGCGTTCGCAAGGTCGACCCCTTCGGGATCATCACGACCGTGGCCGGCACGGGCGAGTCAGGCTACGCCGGCGACGGCGGCCCGGCCCGTGAGGCGCAAATCGTGCCATGGGGAATCGCGGCCGACCAGCAAGGGGCGCTCTTCATCGCCGACGGTGACGGGAATCGACGGGTGCGCAGGGTTGGACCCGAGCGGCTGGTCCTGGCGCAGAGCGCCACACCCAATCCCGCCGTCGAGAGCGACACCATCACCTACTCGTTCACGGTGACCAACCTCGCCCCCACAGCATCCACGCGTGTCCAACTCACCAACACCTTGCCTCGCGGTGTCCTGTTCATCGCGGGAAGCTCCCAACTGTGCCGTCTGCCTCCTCGAACAGCGACGGTCAGCTGCGAGCTCGGGACCCTTGCTCCGGCCGCTACTGCCACTGTGCAGTTCGTCGTCAAGGCGGTGGCAGCCGGCGAGCTGCTCAACAGGGTGAGCGCGGCCGAGAACGACCCCTACCTCCCCACCAACACTGGCGTCTCGCGCACCTTGGTCTCCTCCCGCCACTGCGAGCGGGTGATCACGCAGGACACTGCCTTGGGAATCGACATCGGCCCCTGCGCAGGGAACGGGCTCGTGGTCGCCGCCGACAATGTGACCCTGGATCTTCGGGGTCACCGCCTGTACGGGTTCCTGGGGCCGTCGGGTCCCGCTAGCGATGGCGCGGGGATTCTCGTCACCGACCGCAGGGGCGTGACGGTGAAAAACGGGGTGGTCTCCCACTTCGACGCCGGCGTCTACCTCAAGGGCGGCGGCTCGCATACCCTTACCGGCCTCACGCTCACCGACAACAACGGCTTCGATGATCCCTTCACGGCACTGCTCGGGGACGGCATCTTCCTTGAGGACTCCCGTGGCAACTGGGTCGTTGGCAACACGATTGCCCGCAACGGCATCTTCGACGGCATCGGCATCTACGGGGACGGCTCGGACGACAACGCCGTGGAAAGCAACGTGATCGAGCACACGGTGGGACCCTCGGACGGGGGTCAGACCGGACAAGGAATCGCGATCAACGGCGCGACCGCGAGCGGCGACGCCACAGCAGCCTCGGGCACGCGCATCGCAGACAATGTGATCCGGGACAATTCCTCGGCTGGCATCGCCAACATCAATCACACGAAGGGCTCCATCCTCGCCAACACGATCGAGCGCAACGGACACTCGAACGCCGCTGGGAACGGCATTGGCGTACAGGTCGGTTTCCGCTGGAACTCATTGACCCCCCTCGAGCTCTTGATCGAGGGTAACGAGGTCCATCAGAACGGTGAGGACGGGATCCAGATTCGGCGCCGGGCAGGCGGAGTCCAGGTCCGCCGCAATAACGCGGCCGACAATGCAGCGAGGGTCAGCGGCTTCGACCTGCGGGACTTGAACGTCAACTGCGGCACCAATACTTGGTGGGAGAACACGTGGGGGAGTGGCGGATTCTCGCCGGCCTGCACCAGCACTGGCGGTACGGCTGCGACGGCAGCCGCAACGACGACCGTCCAGCCCGCCGTCGGCATCACGACTTCCTGGGACCCGCGCATCCGTGCATTAGAAAGAAACCCCCACGCCTGGGAACAGTTCATGAACCGTGGCCGGTGATGATGTTCATCTCTAACGTGCCCTATCCTTCGCTCTTACTGGCCCCTCCTGGATCGACCCGCCCGGTACTTCCCCACCGCTAACGTGTGAGCCTGATTCGATCCGGTCAAGGCGCATCCGCCCGGCTGTCGGCGGGGGGCCCATGACGGCTTGCTCCATCAGGAGGCC
>JALZBR010000350.1 GCA_030863485.1 Actinomycetota bacterium | reverse complement strand
GCGGGAAGGAGCACAGCACGACGCGGGGCTTCGGCTCGGAGCGCTCGTACGCAGAGACGAGGTCGCCGAAGAAGTCCGAGCCGGGCGACAGCGGCACGCTCGTCACGTTCGCACCCGACAGGATCATCGCGTAGGTGTGGATCGGATAGGTGGGCTCGGGGACCAGGACCGAGTCTCCCGGCTCGCACAGGACCCACGCTAGGTGGGAGACGCCCTCCTTCGCACCGATGGTCGCCACCGCTTCGGTATCCGGATCGAGCTCGACCCCCCAGGCGCTTTCGTAGAGATCGCAGATGGCAGACCTGAGCTTAGGGATGCCGCGCGACGCCGAATAGCGATGGTTGCGCGGGTTGTCGACGGCCTCTTTGAGCTTGTCGACGACGGCATCGGGGGTCGGGATATCGGGGTTGCCCATCCCGAGGTCGATGATGTCCTCGCCGGCCCGACGCGCCTTGATCTTCATCTCGTTGACGATGGAGAAGACATACGGCGGGAAGCGCTCGATGCGCCTGAATTCCATCACCGCAACCTAGCAGCCGGACCGGGCCCGGCCGCGCCTTTAGTGCCGAGAGCTTCAGTCGTTCGGGTCGTCGAGGTCGGGACCCGCTCCGTCGAGACGTTCGACAAAGCGAAGCTTCAGCCTCTCGTCATCGATCCATCCCTCGAGCAGGACGGCCCCCGCGTTGGACACGCCTCTGAGACGAGCCGAGGCGCGGTCGTCGTAGCCCATGGCTTCGGCAACGAGCCAGCGGATCGTCCCCCCGTGGCTGACTACCGCCACGGTCCCTCCGGGATGCTCGCGCACGATCTTCTCGAGCCCCTCTAGAGCGCGAGCCCTCACTTGTGCGGGGCTCTCGCCCCCCGGGCGGGTGCTGTAGTGGCGAGCGGCTCCCCAGAGATCGGGCCAGCGACGTCGTATCTCGTCGGTCGGCAATCCCGTCCACTCGCCCTGATCGATCTCCCGAAAAGCCGGATCGCAGCGGACCTCCAAACCCTGCTCCTGAGCGACCGGCCGAGCCGTATCGACGGCCCGGACGAGGTCGCTGGCCACGACGGCTTCGAGGGAGAACGCCGACAGCGCGACGGCGACCTCCTTGGCCTGGGCTCGTCCCTTCTCGGTCAACGCAATGTCGGCCTGACCCTGGGCACGCTTGTTGAGGTTCCACTCCGTGGTGCCGTGGCGGATGAGCCAGATGCGCGTCACCGCCCGGGGAGCCCGGCCGTCCCCTGTCACGCGTGGACCTCTTCTCGCGCCTCAACATCGGGAGCCGGTGACATGGAACCGTCCCGCTCAGTGTCGTACAAGCCCGGCACCAACATGAACCCAAGAGTCGCGAGCCCGCCGAGTGTGCCGGAAGCGAGAAGGGTCGGAGCTGTTCCCATCGCCTCGGCAATGGGACCTGTAGCCGCAAAAGAGAGCGGGACGAGGCCAATCGAGATGACCCAATCGAAGCTCGTGACCCGGCCGAGCAACTCCTGCGGCACGAGCTTGTGCATCATCGTGCCCCACACCACGAGACCGGCAGCGGCCGACCCTGCACCCACGAAGCTCAGGATCATCGCCTGCCAGAGCGACCCGACGAAAGCGAACCCGGCAGTGGATGCAACCGCGATCGTCCACGACGCGTACATGAACAAGACGTGGCGCCGCGGGAAACCGGTCTGCGCGAGAACGGCCGACACCAGGATCGCCCCCACCCCTCCAAAGGCAAATACCAGACCGAGATCCCCTGCATCGCCCGCAAGCTCGTTGCGCACCACGAATGGCACCAAGACCTCGAACGGTCCCCAGTAGAAGAACAACGCGATGGCGGCCGAGCACAGCGTCGTCCAGAGCCATGTCTCGGAGCGGACGAAGGCATAGCCCTCTTTGATCTGCTGCAACGCCGACGAAGCCTCCGCGGGGCGGCCTATCGCGCGGCTGGTCATCGCCAATAGACAGAGCGCCGAGATGGCAAACGTCATGGAGTCGAGGAGGAACGCGCCGCCGGGGCCTCCGAGGAACTCGACGGCCAGGCCCCCGAGCGCCGGACCGGCCAGCCGGAGGGTCAGGGGCCGGACGAACTGGTCGAGGGAGTTCGCCTCGACCAGCATGTCCTGCGGCACGATCTCCGGGACGATCGCGCCGAAAGCCGGGCCGAAGAAAGCCTCCCCCGTCCCGTACACGGCGACGAGCACGATCACGTGCCACAGCTCGATAACGCCGGTCACGGACAGCACACCGATCGCCGCAATGGCCACCCCACGGAGCACGTCCGCGAAGATCATGACCTTGCGCCTGTCGAACCGATCGCTCGTCACTCCCCCGATCAGGAGGAACAAGACCATCGGAAGCGTCCAAGCGAGGCCGACGATCGACAGCGCGGTCGGCGCGTTGGACAGGTCGTACACCTGCCAGGCGATCGCGACGAGGTAGATGCCGTCGCCGAGCAAAGAGACGGCCATCGCCGTCCACAACAGGGCGAAGTCCCTGATCGACAGAGGTCTGAGCATCTTGATCCGGTGATCGAGCATGCTCGTATCTTCCTCTAACGCGCTCGCGCGGCCGGTGCCTCGCTCGTTGGACCCCGGGTCGGAGATGCCCCGCTGGGCACCCCTGAGACAGTCTCGTTAGATGCCGAGCAGAGGCTTCACTTTCTCGGCGAGGAGCTCGTAGGAGCCGGGTTTCGAGGCGTCGGTGAAGGTGAGGATGACGTGGCGCGCCCCCGCCTCGATCACCGCTTCAAGGTGCCGGGCGACGGTGTCGGGTCCTCCTATGACGCTATCGGGGGGACTCCGGTCTCCGAGCTTGGCGCGCGCCGCGGCGTCGTCCTCCCCGATGACGACCAGTCCGGCCCACGTCAGCTCGACCTCGCGGTGCCCGGCGGCGTCGGCGAACTCCGTGACCCGCAAAGCGTCCTGCGCAAAGCGCTCCGATGAGGAGCCCCACCCGTTCCACCCCTTGGCGAGGGAACCGGCGATCTCAAGGGCATCGTCCGACCGCCCCGCCACCCAGATCGCCGGGTTCGGCGAGGGCCGGGGGCTAAGCGGCAGCGAGCGCAGCGACACGTAGTCGTCTTCCAGGGTTACCTCACGATGTTGCAGCAACTCAGTGACCACCTTCACCGTCGAGGTGAGCTGATCGATCCGGCCCTCGCCCCCGTGGTACGGGATCCCGAAGGCCTCGTTTTCCCCGCGGCTAAGCTCGTCGCCGCTTCCGATGGTCACCGTCAGCCGCCCCCCGGCGGTCTGAGCTACCGAGGCAATCATCTTCGTCAACACAGCGGGATGGCGCAATGAGGAGCGGGTAACGAGGGTGCCGATACCGATGTCCTTCGTTGCCGCCGCGAGCCACGACAACGAGGTCCAACCCTCGAGGATCGATCGATCCTTGCCACCCGAAAGGGGCCAGAGGTGATCGAAGACCCAGACGGAGTCGAGTCCGAGAGTCTCCGCGCGCGAGGCCGCGGAGGCAAAGGTCTCGGGATCTTTCGTGAATTGCGGAAGCGTCACGCCGAAGAGCACGTCACTCAAGATGCGTTCACCATGAGATAGCGGACGACGAACTCCGACACACCGGCGGTGAGGAGCGCAACGTAATAGAGCCCGGTTGCGGACTGGATCGAACGGATGTTGATGCATCGCTTCGCCATCCAGATCACCGCGCCGGTGAACCCTAGCAAGAGGACCCAGACCCCGAAGAAGATCGCCCCGAAGGATTCACCGAATCCCGGAAGTCCTAGAACCGACCCTTCCGTCGATGCGGTCGCCAAGCGGCCGGTCGCCGCGAGCCCCAACACGGCGGTCGCGACCGTCGCCGCGATCCCGAGCTGGGTAAGGCGCGCCAGCGCCCACGGCTTCAGGCCAGGCTGATTGAGGTACCAGTGTCCGAGCAACATGCCGTTCGTGACCGCGCCGAGCAGCGCGGCCCCCGCCAGGAGCTCGACCGCGGCGAGCGCCTGGGGCCAGCCCGCTATCTCTCCTGCCGTCAGAGCGAGGGCCGCCGCCCCCGCAAGCGTGGCCGCAGAACCGACCACGACCCCCGGGACGTCGGTGCGCGAGTACTGAACGAGCAGATAGAGAAGAACCATCACCGCAAACACGACGACGCTCGTGCGGATCGACCCGACCGAACCCGTCTCGGTGGTGCGAAAGAAGGCGATCACCAGACCGGTCAGAGCGATCACACCCCAGCCGTTGATCCGGAAGTGTCCTCTGCGCACGACCGACCACGACTGCGTCCACGCAGCAGCCGCGATCCAGCCGACCGACCATTCGAGCAAGACGACTCCGGCCACGGCGCCGGCTCCAGTCATGGGCGCCTCAAGAGACTCCGGTGTGCGGAGTCGTGCGCCCCTCGTCGAGCGCGCTGAACGCCAGCGCGGCCGCGCCCATCAGGCCCGCATCGCCCTCGAGGCTGGTCACGTCTATGCGCATCGGTCGTCTGCGCTGAGCATTGTTCATCTTGTGCAGTTGGTCACGAGCGGGGCCGAGAAACGGCTCTCCCGCCCGCACCACGCTTCCCCCGAGAACGATGACCTCTGGATCGAAGAGGTTGACGACGTTGCTCAACCCGATCCCGAGAGATCTCCCCGCCTGTCGCAGGACCTCTCGCGCGGTCTCGTCGTACTCCCGAGCGGCCATTGCGACGTGCTTGCCCGTGATCGCCTCGACGGAACCCGCAAACGCAACGATCGAGCTCTCCGGGCCGTTCGCCACGGCCTCGCGTCCCATTCGGCCGATGGCGGTCCCCGACGCCATTTGCTCGAAACAACCGCGAAGCCCGCACGGACAATGCGGACCGTCGGGATCAATGATCATGTGACCGAGCTCGGCCCCCGCGCCCGAGAAGCCCCTCACCAGCCTTCCTCGCTCGATGAACCCACTCCCGATGCCGGTCCCGATCGTGAGGTAGGCGACGTAGTCGGAGCCGCGAGCAGATCCGAAGGTGCGTTCGCCCAGGGCGGCGACGTTTGCGTCGTTGTCGACGATGGTCGGCAACCCGGAGCGAGCTTGCACGGCGTCGGCCACGTTTGGGTCGTCGTAGGCGAGGTTGGGCGAGAAGGTCACTGACCCCGTCGACGCGTCGATGAATCCGGCAGCGCCCACGCCGACCCCGGCGATCTGGTGGTCTCCGGCGCGGCCGAGCAACTCCTCGACCACGGCGACTATCCCTTTCGTTCCCGCGGTGACGTCGGTCGGGTTCTCGAGGCGCAGAACGACCTCTCCGTCTCGCCCGACTATGGCGCCGCGCGTCAAGGTGCCGCCGATATCGACGCCGATAACGAACTGGTCATACGCGCTGTGGTTCAACAGATCGCTTCCTCTCGGGGTCCAGTACGCGGAAGGAACTAGACGACGTCTATCCGGCGGACCTTCCCCGGCTCCTCCGGCTCGGTCGCCCGCCGGGCACCGTCGGTCGATCCCACCACTCTTTCGGCCTCGTCCAACAGCTTGCCTGCTGCTGCGATCATCTCGCGCGCCGCTGCAGCCAGGTGCTCGAGGACCTCCGGGTTCGTGTTGCGGACCACCGCGATGGTCGCGCAGATCGGACAGTAAGAGCACTCCGGTGGGTGATCGTGCCCGCTGGCGAACAGGTCGCTGTAACGTGCCGCCCTCTCGTTAGCGGATTCCATCAAGTCCTTTCCGGAAGACGATCTCCAATCTGTCCTCCCTCAAGGCGGCCGAGGCGATCTCTCTCGCCGCGAGCACCTTCGGGAGGATGATCGTACGCCGATAGGGCCCGACCCGGACGAAGAGCTCGTCCGCCTTCGTGGACAGCTCGAGGTCCTCCTTGCGCGCGAACGAGAGATTGAGGGTCATGACGTAGTCCTCGCCCTTTTTCGCGATCGTCATCGGGTCGTCCTTGAACAACACCTCGGCCGCATCCAGGTCCTCGTAGACCTCTTCACCGAGGTCTTCCAGCAGGCCGGCGCCCAGGACCTCTTGCTCGTGCAAGTGCGCGGTCAGGATCGGCAGCGGATCGAAGGCTTCCTCGATCGTCCCGAGATGTTGCTGCTGCAGTTCCTTCCACCGATCGAAGTAGGGGTCGGACACTCCCTCGGGAAGAAGCCGGTTCGCGATGACGGCATCCACCCGATAGCCGAAGAGATTGAGATAGGTGAAGGTGCGCATCGCCTCGGAGATCACCATCTTCTCGGGATTCACCACCAGCCGGATCGACGTGGTCTCTGCATCGGTGAGGATCCCTCTGACGCCGTCGAGCTTGTCGTAGAACCTCTTCACCGCGCTGTAGACGCCTTCGTCTGGAAGAGGCAGGCTCGTGATGCGCCTCGCAACCGGCCGCAGCGCGCCCATCACCTTTCGTTCGATCGGGAAGATGCGCTCCATGTACCACTGGATGACGTCCGGAAGCGAAAGCAGTCTCAGGGTCTCCCCGGTCGGCGCACAGTCCACCACGAGGACGTCGTAGGGCCCCTCGTCATTGTGGCGCTTGACGTCCGCTAGGGAAAAGAGCTCATCGAGACCCGGTATCACCGACAGCTCCTCGGCCTCCACCTCGGCGAGGCCGGCCCAATTCAAAACGGAGATGGCGTGCTGCTGGATCTCGCGCCAGTTCTCCTCGAGCCGGCGCTGCGCATCGATCTGCTCGGCCCACAGGTTGGGAGCCACCTCAACCGCTTCGGGACCAAGATCCATGGCGAACGCATCGGAGAGCGAGTGAGCCGGGTCGGTGGACATAAGCAGCGTCTTCTTGCCGGTGGCCGCGATCTTCAAAGCCGTTGCGGACGCGATCGTCGTCTTGCCAACGCCCCCCTTGCCGGTGAACAGGATGATCCTCATAAAGAGGCCTAGCCCTCCACGCGCTTCTTGAGGTCTTTCAGAGCGCTGCTCGTGATCTGCTTCTCCGCCTGCTTTTTCATGAAGCCGGGGATGGGGAAGCCCGGATCGACTTCGAGCTCGTAGGTGACGTCCGTGACGTCGTCGAACTCGTCAAAGGAGTAGGAGCCACTGAGCTTCTTCACGTCACCCTCGAGGAGGTCCCACGAGAAAGACTCCGGCACGTTGGTGTAGTCGTACCCGAGCGTGTAACGGACGGTCTTCACCTTAGCGTCGACCTCGAACCACACCTGGGTTGCCCAGCCGTCCGAATCCGTCTCGCGGATCTCGACCTTCTTGATGTTCGAGTTCCAATCCGGATACGACTCGAAGTCGGCCGCGACCTCGAGGATCTCGTCCGCCGTCGCCTTGATATCGATCGAGTCCTTTACCCGCTCCGCCACGACAAGCCTCCCCTGTTGTCGGTGATCACCCGGTGTCCTCTCGACGATGCGGCCACGCCCGTTCCGTCGAGCGAAAGTAGCCCACGTTGACGCATTGCGTGCGGCCTATGTGCAGTGACGATAGCAACGGTTGATGGACGTGTCCGAAGTAAGCCTTTCGAGGCTGGACGTCCTCGATATAGCGGAGCAGATCCATGCTCCCCTTCTCGGATTTCCGGGCGAGGGTGTCGTAGCAGAGCTCCGGAACCGCCGGTGGTATGTGCGAGCAAAGCACGTCGACCTCGCCCAGCCCTTCGATCTTCGAGCGCATCTCGTCCTCGGTGACCTCACCGGCAACGTTCAAGGGTGTCGGCAGAGCCCCTCCCACGAAACCGAACCTCTCTCCCTCGAGAGTCACGACATCTCCGTCCACGAGCCTGACGGCCGGATTCGCCTCGGCGAAGCTCGACACGACCTGGGGATTGTCCACGTTGCCCATGATGAGATACGTCGGATCGGGCAGTGATGCAAAGACCGCCTCGTACTGCTCGACCACCCTCTTACCGATCTCGCTCTTGACCTCCTCTTCCCGCCCACGAGAGCGCTCCCGCATCACCCGGCGGGCCTCGTGGACCTGACCGGCCGTGCGCAGACGGACCACCTTCTCGACGTCCTCGACGGAGAAGACGTCCACGAGGATCCCGGTCATCGAGATGTAGTCGATGAAGTTGATGAGGTCGCCCAAGAGGACGAGGGAGGCGCCCTCTGGTACCGCCTTCTTGAGAGCGTCGGAGGCACCGTGGAGATCCGAGATCACATAAACGGACATTCCCGCATGCTACGCCGCTGAGACTTTCACCCGGGCCTGTCGAGGGACCGAGCCGCCTTCCCCGTCCGGGGTTAATCGGTTAAGAGCGCGCGACCCGCCAGGCCGGTGACCCGTCCCGCGGACCGAAGGGAGCGCACAACCATCGCCGCCAAACGAGCTCTTCGAGTAGATGCGGATTCGAATCCCTGCGAGGCTCCGTCCCGGTCGCCTTCGCCGTTCACTCGTTCCTCCAACTCTCCCGGGACGGGGGATCTGCACCGGTCCACTGCCAAACCGGAGTACTGGTTCACTGCTGCGGAAAGGGGGAGGTCGGGAGTGCACTCAAACCTGAACCCGTGTGCCACATCGAAGGGGACCGGATCGCTCGCTTCGGTGCAAAAGGGCTCGGGGTGCACCTGGATGTGGATGTGCGCATAGTCTCCGTTTTTCGCTGAGGGCCATGCGACCGTGCCGATCCGTGCAGCCGTTCCCACGCGTGTCCCACTGGCAACGCGATTACTCAAGTGCCCTATCGCCGCGCTACCTCCCGTGTCGAAGTTGACGCAGACGAAGTCATGCCCGCAGCAGCCCGGCCATCTGTATGCCGTGCCGGCCGCCGGCGAGCTCACCTCCGATCCCGCAGAGGAGTACTTGCTGGCACCCATGCAGCCCTTAGGACCCACCGAGCGCGGGTCGATCGACAGATCGAGAGCCGCAACCCCCTTATGAGTGATCTCTCCTCCGTATCCCTGGCACACGTACCAGGTTTGACCCGCGGGGATGGGAAGGGCAAAGGGCCGAGACGAGCGGTCCCGATCAAAGGAAGGACCTGCTGTTGATCCGGAGGAAAGCACGAAGACCGACAGGATTGCGACAAGCAGCGCGATTCGGCTCAAGAACCCACTCGCTTTGCCGGGGCGGAAAAGGGTTCCAGGCAACCTTGGCCTTGCCCATTCGAATTGGGGCGCGCGGCGTTCTCGTTTCCTGAGACCAAACAAGCCTCCGGTAGTGACTTAGGTGGTCGTTCAGGCTAAACGAAAGGGGGTCGTCGTTGCATGTGAACTTGCGACCAGACCCCGACCTCGCGAGAGCTTGCGACGTGATGACTGGGTGCCGATTTCTGTCGCAAAACCAGATCCCAACGGGATCCGCTACCTACTCGACCTTTACGGTCCCCGCCATCCCAGTGCCGTCGGGCAGGCCGTGCACACGACAGTAGTACTCGTACGTGCCTGGTTTATCGAAGGTGAACTCGAATACGTCGCCCTCACCGAGGCACTTGTCCGACGCGGTTGGGCTGCAGTTGGGGCTCGACTCAAACGTCTCGTCACTGGCGCTCACCGAGTGCGGTTGATCGCCGGTTTGTTCCCACATGACCGTCGTACCGGCGGAGACGACGAGCTTTGCCGGTCGGAAGTGGGTGTCGACCACCTTCGCGAGCTCCTTCTTGCCGGCGGGCTGGTCCGAACCTGACTCGTCTTCGGACGGCTTAGGCGATTCCGGCGTGTCCGGCGATTCCGAGGCAACATCCGTCTGCTCGGAGTCCTTCGAACTCTCGGAAACCCTTCCCTCTTCGTTATTCGAGCAAGCCACGCCGGCCAAAAGAACAAGGGAAAGCAGCAAAATCTTCAGCGTCCAAACAGTGGTCTTCATAAAAAGGTGTTCGGACGCACTTTGCTTCAGGGATTGGTCTCCAGGCCCGCGATCCACCTCTTCTGAAGCCAATCCGCCCGGGTATCGATTCCCGAACCTTTCACATGAAGCGATCCGACAAAGGCTCGCAGGAGGCT
>JALZBR010000349.1 GCA_030863485.1 Actinomycetota bacterium | reverse complement strand
CCGCCTTCTCGAGGGCAAAAAAATCCGCCGGCTCCAAGATCAGGCCGGCGGGGGTAAATCACTAGGGTCAGCTCTTCGCTTGCCTAGGCAGTTGCCCCCGGAGAAGTCTTCTGCAAGTTCGATCCTTTCGGTTTCCTGAACAGCCTGCGCATTCTATGCCCGGAGAGGCAGTTGGGTCAACCAACCGACCCCCTCAGAGAGCCTTCCGGTGACCCCAAGTGATACGGGCCCGAGCCGGCGGCCATGAGCATGAGAATCCGCCGTCCGACAGATTGCAACAAGCGTGTCCAGGACGACATTCCCGGCCCCGGGAACTTTTTTCGTCCGCCAAGTCCGGCGGACTAGGGCTCGCAGTTCGTGGTCGACTCGGCCGAGCAGATGTCCGGCCCCGCCCCCCCGTCGCACGAGTCGTCTCCCGGACCCCCGACGCAGCCGTCCGAGCCCGATCCTCCAGCCACCGTGTCGCCGCCTCCGCCGCCAAAGACGCCGTCGTTCTGAGGTCCGCCGTACACGATGTCGGCTCCATGCCCCCCGTACATCGTGTCGTCACCACCGTCGGCGGGCATCCCGGCGTTGGATAGGCCGAGACCATCCCGGCCCCCCTGCCCCCGCAGCAAATCGTCTCCGAAGCTACCGAACAGCTCGTCGGACGACCGGCCCCCGCGCAGCTCGTCGTTCCCCTTGCCACCGCGCACGACGTCGATGTCCTGGCCGCCCACGACTACGTCATCGTCGGCTCCTCCATAAAGGAAGTCCGTGTCGTCGCCGATGACCAGGCCGCCCCGGATGCCCCCGTGGAGACGATCTTCCCCGAAGCCCCCGCGCAGGGTGTCGTTACCCAGAGATCCGACGAGGACGTCCGAGCCGGGGCCTCCGACGAGGTGGTCGGCGCCCTCCCTGCCCAAGAGCTCGTCTCGTCCCGCTCCGCCCTCGATCACGTCGTCCCCGCCGGGACCAAACCCGGCGCGATCCCCCTCGAGCCGGTCGGCGCCGGGTCCCCCTCTGACCAGGTCTCGTCCCTCGGAACCAACCACCACGTCGCGGCCGTTTCCTACGTCGAGGCGATCCCCGCCGGCGCCGCCCTGCACGGAATCGGCGGATCGACCCGCTCCTCCCCGGTCGGCCCCCGGCCCCCCGACGATCGCGTCTCCGCCCGGCCCACCGGCGAAGCGATCCGAGCCCGCACCGAGACGGACTTCATCGGATCCGGCCCCGGCCCCGACTTCGTCGGCTCGCCGACCCGAGGAGATGACGTCGTCACCGGGTCCGGAACAGACGAGGTCCTCCCCGCCCCGAGACGAGATGGTGTCGTTCCCGCCGAGGCCGACGATCACGTCTCGACCCCCGGTCCCCCGGATCCGGTCGGGACCCCCGCTTCCCACGATCGTCGCCCGCTCTCCTCGACAGAGGGGGGCGGCCGTCACGGGGGAGCTGACCGGGCCGAGCACGAGCCCGAGGGTCAGAGCGATGCCACCCACGGATCGGAGCGTTTCGAAGGGGTGGACCGCCCCCCTCGGAACACGGCTCGACAACAGCTCAATTCGCCTGCTCACGCTGCACATTCTGTCACCGCCACACCCGGCGCGACGCCTCAAGCCTCAGAGCTCGGATGCCGATGGTCCTGTTGGGGAAAGGCGCTTTTCGCGCCTGCGATCTAGCCAGGAGGAGGCGCAGCAGAGGTTGGTCCGACACCGCAAGCCACACGTCGACCGTCCCGCCTCGGGTCGTGGTGCTTCGACGCGCCGCGTCCTCTTCGTTCTGGCTTTCTCCGCCACTCTCGTGGGGGCCGGTGCCTCCCCCGCCCGGACCTGTCCCGTCACCGACCCGAAGTGCGCACTCGACAAGGTCCAAGAGATCGCAGATGACCCCCAGGGCGAGGTCGAGGAGGTCGTCGAGGACCCCGTCGGCGCCGTAGAGGAGTCGGTCGACGAGGTCGACCGAACCGTGGGCGAGGTCGAAGACACCGTGCAGGACACGGTCACTTCGAACGAGGAACCGGATGTCGAGGAGCCCCCCACCCCTCCGACCGAGCCGGAGCCGGGGCCTTTGCCGCGAGACGAAACGACCGATCCCAAAGGAAAAGAAGAAGACGCCCGGGTCAAGAGCGCCCTGCAAAGACGCGGCCCCCACGAAGAGGAAGACCGTCGAGAAGCCGCTCTGGGCCCCGCCCCCGTGGATCCACCGGAGACCCCCGGCACTCCCCTGCGTACGGCCTCCGCCTCGGTTGGCAAGTCGGAGCTCGAAGACCGTCCCGAGTTGGGGGAATCGGTGCTCGAGGCGGCCAAGGACTTCGCATTCCCATTGGCGCTGACGTTGTTGGTGGGCATCTACGTTGCGGTGCAGCACCGGATCGACCGGCGGGACCCGAAGTTGGTGCTCGCGCCGGTCGACCATGAGTACTTGAGTTTCGAATGACCCCGAACAAGCCCACGGTCTCCCCGGACGGCAGGTCGCTCGAGATCGTGTCGGTCTCCGAGCGGATGGTCTACATGCAGGCATTGCGGGTGACCTTTGCGTGCGTCGTGATCGCCGCCGCCGTCTTCGGCAACCAGATCATCGGAGCGGCGCTCGAGGACCTCTCTCTCGCCACGAGTGGCTATCTCCTCTTCGCCGCCGCGACGGAGGTGCTTCGGCGCGTCGAACCGCGCTGGGGGATCAAGACGGTGATGCTCATGCTTCTGGTCGACGGCATCTATCTCCAGTGGGTCATCTATGCGAGCGGCGCCACACAGAGCCCCCTGCGGTTCCTCACCTTCCTGCACCTGATCGCGGTGACGCTGATCGCCTCCTACAGGACCGGCTTGAAAACCGCTCTGTGGCACTCGCTTCTGTTCTTCGCCGTCTTCTACGCCCAGAGGGCCGAGCTGCTGCCTCCTGCACCCACTGCTGCGGGAGCCGCCCCGCCGTCCCCGTGGCTGGTCGAGAGGCTGTCGGTCTTCAACGTGCTCGCCTTCTGGCTCGTCGCACTCGCCACCGCGGCCTTCTCGAGGCTCAACGAGCGCGAGTTACGTAAGAGCCAGGAGGACTTCGAGCGTCTCGCCGGCATGGGCACGCAACTCGAGCACGCGACGCAGTCGGAGCAAGTCGGCCGGATCGTGCTGGAGTCGCTCAAGGATGCCTACGGATTCAAGCGCGGGGTGGTGCTCGCCGCGCCCCAGGGCGAACCCGTTCTGCTCACGAGCATCGGGATCCACGAGGGCCCGCCCCTCTCCGAGGGACGAGACGCGATCATCGACAAGGCCTGGGCCGTGCGAGAGACCCTGCTCGTCAAGAAGCTGGATCCGGAGGAGAACCAGCGGCTCACGCGCCTTATCCCCTTTGCTCGCAACCTCGTCATCGTCCCTCTTTTCGCTGAATCACATCCTCTTGGCGTCATGGTTCTCGAACAGCCGGGGCGGATCGGACGGATCGAAAGGCGCGTCGTCGGGATGGTGGGTCAGTTCGGCTCGCACGCCGCGCTTGCCCTCCGCAACGCATGGCTGCTCGAGCAGGTTCAGAAGCTCGCCGAGATCGATGCGCTCACGAACGTCGCGAACCGCAGGACCTTCGAGAACACGCTCGCCCACGAGCTCTCCCGTTCGACCAGGCACGGGGATCCACTCACTCTCGTGATGATCGACGTCGACCACTTCAAGAAGTTCAACGACAGCCACGGTCACCGGGCGGGCGACGCCGCGCTCAGGAAGGTAGCGGAGGCGCTCGCCGAGGAATCGCGCGACTTCGACACGGTCGCGCGCTACGGAGGCGAAGAGTTTGCCGTGATCCTGCCGGCCTGCTCGTCGCGCGAGTCGCTCATCGCGGCCGAGCGCCTGCGCAGGGCCGTTTCCGAGATCGACGGACTCGCGGCTCCAGTGACCGCGAGCGCCGGCGTCGCCACGTATCCCACGCACGCGGCGGACGCAGAAACCCTCATCAAGACCGCCGACGAGGCCCTTTACGAGTCCAAGCGCTCGGGGCGCAACCGGGTCACTCGCTCGCGCCGGCGCGCGCACAAGCGCAGGAGCCCCTCGACCATCGCGGTCGAGCCGACCTAGGCATAGTCCTTACTTGTAGGTCTTCCTGCGGAACACGTCGGTGCTCAAGGAGGCAACCCGATCCAGGATCAACAGCCCATCCAGGTGGTCGATCTCGTGCTGGAGGGCCCGGGCCTCGAAGCCGTCGGTGAGGATGACCGTCTCGGAGCCGTCGGGGAGCTTCCCGCTCACCGCGAGGCGTTTGGATCTGGTGACGCTGGCGGTCAGATCGGGAACGCTCATGCACCCCTCGCGCCCCGCGTCCTTCCCGGAGGCGTCGACGATGACCGGATCGATCAGAACAACGAGCCCATGGCAGGTCTTGGTCTTGGGATGCCCGGTCACGTCGACCACGAGCACGCGCTGCGAGACGCCGATCTGCGGGGCGGCGAGGCCGACGCACGCGGGCGACACGCGCATCGTCTCGATGAGGTCGGCCACGAGGGCCTGGACGTCCCGAGCGCCCGCTTCCGTGGCCCGCTGCTTGAGCACCCGGTCGGGTAGACGTAGGACCGGTCGGATCACGAGGAGAAAAGCAACGACCTAGAGGAGGTCGGCTTCGAGGGGTCGCAGGCTCACGTCGAGGCCCAGATCGTCTCGCAGTCGTTCGAGTGCGGCCCCCGTGGAGCTCTCATCCTCTAGGGCGACCTCCATCATCACCGCGTAGACCGGCTGGTCGTCCGAGCCGATGAGGCGGGAGGTGAGATCTGTGATGTTCGAACCGCTCGAGGCCAGGACCTCGGCGACCCTGAAGACGATCCCCGGTCGGTCGGCGCCGTAGACCGAAACCATGTGGGTCGGAGCCCCGGGGCGAGCATCGGCTTCGTCGACGGGTCTCGCCGATACGAGCAGGCCGAGCGGCTCCCCCACCCTTCGGAGCGCCTCATCGAGGGCCTGGGCGTCGGTCGTCTCGGGGGGCCGGACCACGAGCATCATGGAGAAGTGACCCCTGAGGATCGTGGAGGTGGCGTCCTCGAGGTTGCAGCCGAGATCGAACAGGGCTCTGGTGACCGCTGCGACGATGCCGGGCCGGTCGTTACCTACGACCGTCACCGCTACTGGGGGAGAATTCGTCATCCGCTCAAATTAGCGGACGGCGCCTTGATGCGCCGGGGTCAGACCCGACCGCAGACCTGGAAGCCGTACTCCTCCATTAGGCGCTGTCCCTTGGCCGCGTTTGCGTAGGCCTCCGCCGCGAGCGTCTCGAGTGCCGTGCGATCTCGCGACTGGAGCGCCGCCCGCATGCGGTTGAGGAACGGCAGGATCCCATCGTGGAGCTTCAGGATGCGCTCGAGCAGCCAGCGATCCTCCTTGGGCTTCTTCATTGCCTTCCAGCGATCGAGCTGCCGGTTGATCTTGTCCTGGAGCTGGTCGAACAAGCGCTCCATCTCGGCAGCAGAGTCGACGCCCAGGAGCTTCTTCTCGAGAGCATCGAACGCGGAGCGCCCCGAGGCGCAGCGGCGGTCGACACGCTTGATGTAGGCCTGCTTGGCCTTGGAGAACTGATCCCGTGCCGAGGCCTTCTCGTCGGCGAGGGCCACGTCGACGCCGTACGCGTTGCGAAAGAACGCTGTTGCTCCGACGTAGGTGCCCAGAAAGACCATCACGATCACGATGGCCGCCACGACGCCGAGGGCTTTCTCGCTCTCGAACGGCGACGACAGCCTTCTGCTCGCCTCGGAGAAGAGCGGGGCATTGGCCCTTGCCGCCGAGGTCGAGCCGGTGTCGTCCGCCCCGCCGGCCGGCGCGGGGGCGCGGTCCGTGTCCGCCGAGGGGGCCTCCGGAGCTTTCTTTTCGGGGGCCGGGCTCGCCACGGCAGGGACTGCTTGTCCCTCGACCGCTTCGGCCGCGGGTCCGGGGGGAGGGGGTGGGGGCGCGCCTGGAGCGGGTGGAGGACCCGTTTGGGCCTCCCACGCCGCGCGCTCCTGAGACCACTTGTGCCACGTCCCGTCGGGGGCCTGGTTCCACCACGACCCCGCCCGTTGAATTGAAGAAGACACCCCTGCTCCCACCTAGACAGCTTTCCTGGTCTTTATCGAGGGGCAGAGGGACTTACTTGAGCGGCAGACCGCCGATCATCCGATCCAGCCCATGGCCCAGGCCACGAGGAGACCCACGACGAGCAAGGCGCCGATACCTAGGGCGATGTCGGGTTTCACCGACGCCGCCGGAGATCAGTTCGGATTTTGCTTGCCGTCGGTCCCGCCCGAGCCGCCGGGCTTGTCCTGGCTAGAGG
>JALZBR010000336.1 GCA_030863485.1 Actinomycetota bacterium | reverse complement strand
CATGTCCTGCTGGCGGCCGAGCGGCAAGGAGTCCGTCGAGTGATATACGCCTCGAGCTCCAGCGTCTATGGAGACTTCGAAGGCATCAAAGAGGAGTGGATGCCCGCGAACCCCATCTCCCCGTACGGCGTGACGAAGCTCGGAGGCGAGCACCACTGCCGTGTCTGGACCAGAGTCAAGGGCGTCTCGACCGTTTCCCTGCGTTACTTCAATGTCTTCGGTCCCGGGCAACACCCCGACTCGAAGTACGCAGCCGTCTTCCCCGCGTTCATCAGCGCGCTCGTGAACGGAAAGCCCGCAGAAATTCACGGAGACGGGGAACAGACGCGGGATTTCACCTTCATCGACGACGTCGTCCGCGCGAACCTTCTTGCAATGGAGGCGGACGAAGCCGTCAGCGGCCAAGTGCTCAACGTCTGCGCGGGAGCCCCGAAAAGCGTCAACGAAGTCTTCAGGACGATATCTGAGGTCATGGGAACGTCGATCGAACCCGTCCACGTCAACCGACGCCCTGGCGACATCCTTCACAGCCACGGTGAGATTTCAAAGGCAAGGTCCCTGCTGGGGTGGTCTCCGGAAACAGATTGGCAAGATGCCGTGAAGTCGACCGTTGACTGGTTCACGAGAACGGGGGAGCCAACTTAGGCGGCCGATCTTTACTCGTTGGCTTGGATGTCGACGGACGGCGCACGCGGTCTGTCGGTAACCGGAAGGCGAAGCAAGCGAAGCCACACCTCCAGCGTCAACAGCAGCCAAAGCTTGGGGCCATGGTGGGCTCCGTCAAGGTGCTCGTTGAAGAGGCGTTCAGCAGAATCACGTTGAACGTAGGCGGAGGATTCAGCTGCGGAGTCCAGGACGAGATCTCGGTACATCTCGCCCAACTCCTGGTGAAACCAGCGCCCAACCGGTACACCGAAGCCATGCTTGGGCCTGTCGAGGATCTCTTCAGGAAGGAGGTGGGCAAAGGCTCGCTTGAGGATGAACTTCCCCGTCCGGCCTCTGACCTTCCACTGGGGGCTCAGTCGCCCCGCGTACTCGACGAGGTCCTTGTCGAGAAACGGCGATCTCGTTTCCAGGGAGTGCGCCATGCTCATCCGGTCCATCTTTACGAGCAGGTCCCCTGGCAAGTAGGTCTCGAAGTTCAGTTCGAGCAGCCGGTTGAGCAACGGCTTCTCGCGGTTCCTTTCCAGAACCTCGCGGAAAGTTCGGTGGATCTCCTCGCTCTCGAGCTCGCCCCGGAGCTCGGGACGAAGGATCGCCGCAACCTCGGACTCGCCAAAAATCGACGTCCAGCGCAGATAGCGTTCTTCCACGGGTTGCCCTGCGGACTCGCAAAACCGCTCGACGCGCCTCCTCAGATTGAAGTACCCCCCACCCTTGGGAAGCAGGCGGGCGGCGATCGGACCCACTGCTTGGGCAAAAGAAGGGGTCCGGGCAGCCAGCATCGCCGCACGAAACCGGTCGTAGCCCGCAAAGACCTCGTCACCCCCGTCGCCAGCCAATGCCACCGTTACGTCCTTTCTTGCGATCTCCGAAATGATGTAGCTCGGGATTGCGGAGGAGTCGCCGTACGGCTGATCGTGATGCCAGACCAGCCGCTCGACGAGCTCATACGCCTTCGGCTTGACGACGTACTCCGTATGTTTGGTCCCAAAATGGCTCGCCACCAACCTCGCGTGGGCTCGCTCGTCGTAAGACGGCTCGTCGCTGAAGCCGATAGTGAAGGTCTGGACCGGGCCGGGGCCTGCTTCGGACATCAGCCCGACAATGATGGACGAGTCCAGCCCGCCGCTGAGAAAGGCGCCGAGAGGGACATCGCTTATCAGCCGTTTGCGAACTGCCGAGGACAACCGTTCCCGAACCCCGTCGCAAGCTTGATCGAAGCCGGTCTCGCCCGGAGCGGAATCGAGTTCCATTCCCCAGTACCGCCAGACCCTTGGCATTCCGCTCGCCTCCAGGACCAGACACGACGCGGGCTCGAGCTGAACGATTCCACGGAGCAGGGTTTTTGGGGCGGAGACGTATCCATAGGCAAGGAGCTCCCCCAGCCGGCGATGGTCGACGTCGCGCAAGATCCAAGGGCAGACCAGTAGCGCCTTGATCTCGGAAGCGAACGCGAGCCGCCGCCCGTCGAAGTGGTAAAAGAGAGGCTTCTTCCCCGCCCGGTCGCGGCCAAGGAGCAGACGCTGCCTTCGACCATCCCAGATGCCGAAAGCGAACATGCCGTCTAGGTGCTCGGCAACCCGGTCTCCGTACTCCTCGTACCCGTGAACGATCACCTCCGTGTCGCTTCTGGAACGAAAGAGGTGGCCCTTGCCTTCGAGCTCTCGCGCCAGCTCCCGATAGTTGTAGATCTCCCCATTGAACGTGACGAGGATGTTGCCATCCTCGTTGGCCAGCGGCTGACTGGCGGCGTCGCTGAGGTCGATGATCTTCAGCCGCCGGTGCCCGAGATAGACGCTCGGCAGTCCCTCGCCGGCAAGCCACTCCTCCCCCTCCCCCTCCGGCCCGCGGTGCGCAAGCACATCGCGCATCGCCCGGGCCGTGAGGGAGTCGACCTTCCCCCCCGTAACATCCACGACCCCACAAATTCCGCACACCTTTAGCGACTCCGAAAACGACGGAGCGAAGTGAAGAGCCGAACAGCCGTAGATTCATTCATCCGAGCAAGCGTAAGCTGCAGAGCCGGAAACGTGGAGGCTAGGTGCGTATAGAACTCTGAAAAGCGGAGATGAAAGGCGCGGCGCCATCTACATCCTAGGTTTGACTACTCTCGGCGATGCCGCCGCAACCCTCCTGCACAACGGCGAGGTCGCGGCCGCCGTTGAGGAAGAGCGCTTCTCTCGGGTCAAGCATCACTCGGGATTCCCGTTCCGCGCGGTTGAGTACTGCCTTGCGGAAGCTGGCATAACGATCGGGGATGTTCAGCACGTCTCCTTGTACTGGAAGCCGTGGATAATCGGTCACAAGGCCCTCCAAGCTGCCAAGTCACTCTCCATCTCCGCCGAGATGTTCAAAGCTCGAGTCGACCGCGGGGTCTCGCAGGTAAGCCAAAGCTACCTCGGCATGTTCCGGTACCCGCGGGTCCTGAGAAACCGCTTCGGCCCAAGTGACTTTCGTTTTCACTACCTCGAGCACCACCTCTGCCACGCAAGCAGCGCCTTCCTCGTCTCCCCCTTCGATCGTGCTGCGATCCTGACCATGGACGGAACCGGCGAGGCCACTACGACGATGATGGCGACAGGCTCTGGCACAACAATTCGTCCCTTGAAACGCATAAAGCTCCCCCACTCCCTGGGCCAGTTCTACTCCGCGATCACGAACTTCCTCGGCTTTGACATGATGGCCGGCGACGAGTGGAAGGTGATGGGCCTCGCCGCCTATGGCAAGCCCGAGTTCTACGACTTTCTCTCGCGACGAGCGTTGCGATGTCACGGAGAGGACAGTTTCCGCGTCGATGTCCGCGTGCTCGATCACCACCTCGCTAAGCGGTACCGGTTTAGCGAGGAAGCAATTCGCGAAATGGGGCCGCCGAGAGCACCGGGTGAGGAGATAACAGAGCGGCATCAGAATGTTGCGGCCAGCGCCCAATTGGTCCTGGAGGAGGTTGTTTTGCAGCTGCTGCACGCGCTCCATAAGAAGACAGGGGAAAACAATCTCTGCCTTGCAGGAGGTGTTGCGTTCAATTCCGTGATGAACGGAAGGATCATCAAGGAAGGCCCCTTCGAGCGGGTATTCATCCAGCCCGTCGCGGGGGATGCCGGGTGTTCACTTGGCGCCGCTTACCTCACTTATCACGCACTCTCGGGCCATGACCGAAGCTGGGTGATGGAGCACGTTTATTTCGGCCCGTCTTATGACTCCGAGACCTGCGCGAAGGCGCTCGCAGAAGCCGGCCTTTCCTTCGAAACCCTCCCTGATGAGCAACTCCTTCCGCGTGTCGCGCAGCTTATTGCCGACGGTTGCATAGTTGGCTGGTTCCAGGGGCGCACGGAGTTCGGACCGAGAGCGCTGGGTAACCGCAGTTTCCTAGCCGACCCCCGTCGCGAAGATATGCGCGAGATGCTGAACGACAAGGTGAAGCTCCGAGAGTGGTTCCGTCCGCTTGCCCCCTCGATGGTCGAGGAGGCGAGTAAAGAAGTTTTTGGACGATCCCACTATGACCCATTCATGATCACCGTCTTAGAGGTCTTGCCGGAGCAAAGACACCGGTTTCCGGCCGTCGTCCACGTCGATGGGAGCGCAAGGCCGCAGACGGTCCGTCGTCAGCTGAACCCTCGGTACTGGAGGCTGATCCGAGAGTTCGAGCGGTTGACCGCGGTACCTATGATTCTCAACACCTCGTTCAATGTGCAGGAGCCGATTGTTTGTACACCGGCAGACGCTATCCGCACGTTTCAGGCCTCCCGCTTTGAAGTCCTTGTCTTGGAAAATCACCTCGTGCTGCGGTCCGAATCCAACCGGCGTTCGTGAACGACCCTCCCCCCGAGCTCAACTGTTCGGCCAGCGCCGTCCTCCCGACCGAAGGTACCGGAACCCGAAATCCATCCCTCGGCCGCAGCTCGGCAGCCCGTTTCGTGGCGGACGCCTCGGGACTCATCTTCGGACTGCTCGCCAGCGTCATCACCGCCAGGTGGCTCGGCCCCCGAGGAAAGGGACTGTTTGCGTCGCTGACCTTGCTCTCGAGCGTCGTCGTGCAGCTCTGCACGCTCGGATTGGGTGACGCGGCAATCGTCTACGTAGGGCAGAAAAAAGTGTCGATACAAAGGGCTCTCGCCTCAACCGGGGCCGTGACTGTGGTGGCGGGCCTCGGGGGAACCGCAGTTGTGTGGGTCGCAGCCTGGCTCTCTTTTCGAAGGGACTGGTCGGACGTGCGGACTGGAGCGCTTATCGCCGCCCTCGGGGTTCCGGTCTTCCTCGCCGCGGTCAATTCTTCGTTCCTGCTCAGTGCAGAGGAAAGGATCCCCGCAAGTAGCGCGGTCCTCGCAATGCTTGCCGGGGCCGTGGTGCCCGGCCTGCTCTTGTTCGTGGTGGTGGTGCCGCTCGGCGTGTCAGGCGCGATGTTAGCGAGTCTCGTCAGTGCGACGGCCGCCTTTGCCCTGGGCGCCGGGCTGCTAAGCCGGTCTCGCCTGAATTTTCGCCCCTGCTGGGACTCTCAATACCTCAAGCTAGCGCTTCGTTATGGGATATCCGTCCAAGCTTCGTACCTTCTAACCGTCGTCTTCCTACGAGGAGACCTACTCTTCGTATATAGCCTCGCTGGGCCGCGAGCTGCCGGGCTCTACAGCGTCTCGCTCACGGGAGCCGCCCTGGTAAGCCTTCTTCCGATCGCCATTTCCGGAGCAACCTTTCCCCGGCTCTCAAGGTTGGAGGATGAGGACGCTAACAGGCTGACAGCTCAGCTGTGCCGCTTGGGGCTGGTGGCGACGCTGCTGAGCGCCGTTCTGCTAGTGCCCGCCATACCAATAGCCGTTCCACTGCTATTCGGGTCCCCCTTCACACCCGCGGTGCCGGCAACCTTGATCCTCATTGCCGGGTCGATGATCTGGAGCGCCCAGTGGCTGCTCTGTCGAGCGCGCGCTGCCCGTGGATTTCCAGGCCTTCTGGTCAAGTCATTCGGCCTCAGCCTGGTCACGATGTGCGGCCTCGACCTCGTTCTAATTCCAAGATTTGGAATAAATGGAGCGGCCCTGGCCTCGCTGGCCGCGTCGTGTGCAGGGCTTCTCGTCTGCCTTGCTGCGTTTGCCCGCTCGACTTGGTGGAAACTCCCCCTGACGCAACTCGTCCCGGGCTGGGGGGACTTCCGGTTCTTCGTCACGCAACCCCGCCGGCTGCTGTCCCGGCCGGGTCGAACTGCTGAAGGCAGCTAGGCTGCTAGACCTGATAGGTCGCCGGCCCCTCCCTCGCATTTGCACGGAACCACTCGACGGTTCGGCGCAACCCCTCTTCCAGAGTCACTTTTGGCTTCCACCCCGCCCACTCCCATGCTCTCGAGTTGTCGCAAAGCAACCGTTGGACCTCGCTTTCAACAGGGCGAAGCCGTGAGGTCTCGCACACGATATCTGCTTCGCGTCCACTAACCTCGAACAGCAGCCGCACCAGATCCCCTATAGAGACCTCCCGTCCTGATCCTATGTTGACGACCTCTCCCACCGCGCGGTCGCAGCGGGCAACCGCGAGGAAACCATCAACAGTGTCTTCCACGTAATTGAAGTCGCGCGTCGGCTCGAGGCTTCCGACCCGCACCTCCCCCGAACCCGAGTACAGCTGAGTAAGCACTGTCGGGATGATTGCCCTCGCCGACTGACGTGGCCCGTAAGTATTGAAGGGCCGCACCACGGCGACCGGAAGACCGAAGGAGTGGTAAAAGCTCAAGGCAAGCATGTCTCCACCGATCTTCGAGGCCGAGTAAGGCGACTGCGGTTGGAGGGGGTGGCCCTCGTCGATCGGGACTTGCCGAGCAGTGCCGTAGACCTCGCTCGTAGACGTTTGAACGAGCCGTTCTATCCCTGCCCGGCGGCACGCGTTGGCGACGTTGTACGTTCCCATGACATTTGTCTGCAAGTAACTGTCGGGCGCCTCGTAGCTGTAGGGGATTCCGATGAGCGCGGCCAGGTGGAAGACCACGTCTACACCCGTAACTGCCTGGAGCACCCGGTCGCCGTCTCGTACATCGCCTGGAACGATGTGAACATCCTTAGCCTTTTGCTGGAGCCATCCCCATCTCCCAAAGGGGTTGTAATGAACTAGACCCGTAACCTCGGCCCCTTCTAACAAGAGCCGATCCACCAGATGGCTTCCGATGAAGCCCTCCGCTCCGGTGACTAAGACCTTGCGGCCCTGCCATCCGCTCACTTCGGCGCAGGTCGTTTGGCCGCTGCCGTCGTGTCGGGCATTTGAGCGTGGACCGCGTTTCCCAGGTGCTCGATCAGGTCGGCGTACCGCGACGCGCTTCCCTGCATTGAGAGTGGTCGCGCCGCCTCACGCGCGGCCGCGCTCATGCGCCGGCGAGCATGAGGCGAGGTCAGGAGCCTCAACAGGTGGGCGGCGAGAGCTTGCTCGTCGCCTGGCGGAAACAGCTCGCCGGTTACTCCAGGCCTCACCAGCTCCGGAACTCCCCCGACTGCAGAAGCGACAACCGGTAGGCCGGCGGCCATTGCCTCAGCAACGGCGATTCCGTACGCTTCGGTTGTCGAGGCGAGGGCGAAAACGTCGGCCCGAGCGAGGTAGGGCCACACCTCAGGTACCCGCCCGGTGATCTCAACGTGTCCTCCTAGCCCCAGCGTCGTGACGTGTTCCGCTATCTGTTCTCGTGCCTCACCGTCGCCGACCAAAACAAGCCGGGCGTCGGGTAACGACGCGGCGACGCGCTGAAACGCTGACAGCAGTAGGGTATGGCCCTTCTCCGGGCGAAGCTTCGCGACACAAACGACCGTTGGAGGGCGATCCCCTTCTTCGGCAGGCAGGGGACGCCCCTCCCATCCGAGCGGGATGCAAGTGACTTTGGAGGCAGGGTACCGGTACTCGCAAACCAGGAAGCGCTCCACCGCTTCTGAAATCGCCACTAATCGCTCGTAACGCAGCCCTGCCCATCGATCTAAGACCTGACGCAGCATTGGCCGAGAAAGGACGCGCACCCCCTCGCCGTACACATTCGTAGCAACGAGCACCGTATGCTTCTGCATTGGAATCGCTGCCACCGCGAGCATGGCCTGAAAGAGCAGCACATGGATCACTTGCGGATCGAAGTCGGTGAGACGCCTCTTGATGCGCCTTAGAAGAAAGGGAAGCTGTCTTGCGCGGTCACACGGAAAGCCCTCCCATGGGATGGGGTGGATAAGCTCTGCAAACTCTTCTGACCCCGCGTTCGCAAAGGGATTAAGAACGATCTGGTCCCACTGTCTGGACGCGCCTTCCTTCAAGAGGGCGTTGAGAAATCGCTCGGCACCCCCCACGCCGCGGGTGCTTATCACGTGCGCGACGCGCTTTGGTGCCATGAGCCCATGATAGTTGCGTCACCCTACCCGGCGCCTCGTTTGGCCTCCATACCGACAAGCTGACTCAGCCGGCCGGTGAGCGGGCATGGCCCGTGTCGGCAGCTAGCAGTAGCTCCGAATAAAGCTGCGCGATGTCGCTAACGAGGCGCTCTGCGGAGAAGCGTTCTTTTACGTACATGCGGCCGGCGCGGCCAAGAGATTCGGCTAGGTCCCGGTTGCTCAGCAGACGAACAACCCTCTCGGCCACTGCTCGATGGTCCCCGGCATCCACGAGGTAGCCGTTCACTCCCTCCCGGATTACGTCCGCGACGCCCCCGACGTTAGTAGCGACGACCGGACGAGCACAGGCCGCAGCCTCGATGAGCGCCACCGGGGTTCCTTCGTTCCTCGATGTAAGGACCACCACGTCGAGCGCGGAATAGAGGGCCTCGAGGTCTCTCACCCACCCTAGGAACGCCACCCTGTCCCCAAGCATCTCCCGGGCCTTCGCCTCGAGTCGGTCGCGCAGAGGCCCATCTCCGGCGATGACGAATTCTGCTGTTGGATGTTGTTTCGCCACTTCGGCACATGCATTGAGAAAGGTCCAGTGGTCCTTGATTGGCGCGAGCCTGCCGACGATTCCCACGAGAGGGCGATCGAGCACGATCCCGATCCTGTTCCTCGCCTCGTCGGGTGCAAGGGTGGAAGCGTTCAGCCCGCCGAGGTCCAATCCCAGGGGAATGACATGCCACTGGCTTGGGCGACCCACGCCGAGGTCGACCAACTCGTTCCTCACGTGGGTGGAGACCGCAATCAGGGCGTTGCTGATGCGGGCGAGATGGCGCTCCACTTCAAGGAAGGTCCGGTTCAGAGGAGGGGAGAAGTACTCCCGAAGAACATGGCCATGGAACGTGTGCACAACTATCGGCACGCGCGCCGCCCTTGCAATGACCCTTCCGAGAGCACCAGCTTTAGCCATGTGAGTGTGAACGATCGTCGGCTCGAAACGTTTGATGAGGCTGCGCACGGCTACAGCCGCCCGGGCATCTGCCAGCGGATTGAACCCGCGTCCCAAGGAAGGCAGCGTCATCGCGTTCAGGTCGGGGGGAGGGGGAATTTTTCCTTCGCGCTCCCCCACTGATCCGGACACGAGCATCCCGTCGAACCCGTACAGCGGGAGCTTTTCCGTGAGGGTGATTGCGTGCCTGGCGGGGCCGCCTATGTTCAGCCTGGTTATTAGCCGCAGAACACGAGCCCTGGGTTCGCTCTGCATTCCACTTGTCGGCTTACCCGCGTCAACCCACAGGTAAGTCGCCCGATCCACCTTTAGCTCGAGTAAGCCGCGAAATTTGCTCATCTGGAAGGAGCGAAGGACGTCTGACGAGAAACTCCTCGCAGGCGCGCCGGTACTGCTCCTCGCGACCTATGTCGACCCAGTAGCAGTCCGTGCGGTACGCCGATACCTTTTCGCCACGTTCAATCAAGCGGAGCACGAGATCCGGGAAGTCGAGTTGCTCTCCAGCCTGGATGGCCTGAATTGCGCTCGGCGAGCAGACGTAGACCCCCATGCTGCAATCGTGGCGAGTCACCGGCTTCTCCACGTATCCCACGACCTCGCCCTCCGAATCGATCTCCAGCACGCCGAGCTCTATCTGTAACTCCACACTATGCACGCTTATCGTCAGCGAAGCATCTTGCTTCCGGTGATGTGTAACAACGGTGGAGTAATCGAGTGTCGTAAGTACGTCGCCGTTCACGACGAGCAAGTCGTCGTCGACGTTCCCGAGCAAGCCGAGAGCCCCGGCGGTTCCCAACGGTTTCGTCTCCCTCACATACGTGATGTCCAAGCCTTCGATCGGTCCTCGCGTCATGAAGTAGGCCTCGATCAAAGACGCCAGATGCCCCACCGAGATGATGGCCTCGTTGAATCCGTACCAGCGTAGCTGGCGGAGAACTATCTCCAAGATCGGGAGGTCTCCAAGAGGTATCAGGGGTTTCGGAAAAAGCATCGTGTACGGCGCCAGCCGGGTTCCTCGACCCCCGGCCAAAACGAACGCCTTAACGGGATCTCCTGCCGGCATGACCCCTCCCCAATAACATCGCTTGGATGGATTCTAGGGGGTTTTGCGTCATCGTCAGCCGTCTCGACCAGCAGAAGGAGCGATCTTTGGCACCTACGGCAGGCAGTGCCGGTTAAGGTATCCGAAGCGAGGTCTTCGGCAGCACCGCGGGCGGCCGATCCTCGTCGCCTAAGCGAGCTAAGCAGTCGAGAGGTTTCAGACACATTGGCAGCCACACAAGCGCCGGACTCGTCCCGGCCCATACGAGCTATTGATCTTGAAGCACAGCGCCGAAGATTGAACGGGAAGATCGAAAAGGCAATCGCCCGGGTCGTCGAGCACGGGCAGTTCATCCTCGGTCCCGAAGTAGGGTCCCTCGAAGAACAGTTGGCTCAGTTCAGCGGGTGCCGCTATGCGGTCATGTGCGCGAATGGGACCGATGCGCTTCTATTGGTGCTCATGGCCTGGGGAGTGGGGCCCGGCGACGCAGTTTTCGTTCCGAGCTACACGTTCGCAGCGACGGCCGAGGTGGTCGCTCTCGCCGGTGCCACTCCGGTCTTCGTCGACATCGACCCTAGCGATTACACGATGGATCGGGCAAGTCTCGCAAAAGCGGTTCCCTACGCGGTCGAGCTGGGGCTGCGTCCTGCCGTCGTCGTACCTGTCGACCTCTTCGGCCATCCGGCCAACTACCCCCTGCTGGAGGAAGTTTCAAGACGGCACGGGCTGCGGATCGTCGCGGATGGGGCACAGTCGTTCGGAGCAAGCGCGGACGGCCGACGAGTGGGCTCATTGACGGAGGCCACGACGACGAGCTTTTTTCCTTCCAAGCCTCTCGGCTGCTACGGTGACGGCGGGGCAATCTTTACGAATGACGCGAGGCTCGCGAGCACTCTCAAATCGCTTCGGATGCACGGCAACGAGCTCGGGCGATACGTCCGCATCGGAATGAACAGCCGCCTCGACACCCTCCAAGCGGCGGTACTGCTCGAGAAGCTGGGGATTCTTTCAGAGGAGATCCGGTCGCGACAGCGGATCGCGGACTTTTACGCGAATACGCTCGCCGACGTCGCCGTCGTCCCAGCGGTTCGAGCCGGAGTTGAAAGCGCATGGGGTCAGTACACGATTCAAGTCGAGGAGCGGGACGCGGTGCGCGATCATCTGCAACGACGCGCCATATCCTCCGCTGTCTACTATCCGGAGCCGCTGCACGTTCAACCCGCTTATGCGCTCTTTCCCTTCAGCCCGGACGGACTGAGCAATACGAGCCAACTTTCCGCTCAGGCGTTAAGCCTTCCCATCCATCCATACCTATCGGAACCAGACCAGCAACGTGTCGTGCGAGAGGTTAGGCAGGCGATAACTACAGGCGCAAAGCTGTGAACCACTTGCCCAAACGGCACTGCTACCCCTTGGCAACGCCTCACCTTCCAAAGGAGCCATCTGATTCGCCACCCGACAGCTGATATCTCGCCCGCCTCGCAAATCGGGGTGAACACCCGGCTTTGGCAGCATGTCCAGGTACGCGAGCGCGCCAAGATCGGAGCCAACTGCGTGCTCGGCAAGGGCGTGTACATAGATTCGGATGTCGTCATCGGAAATAACTGCAAGATCGAGAACGGAGTGAACGTATTCAGGCCTGCCGTCGTCGAAGATGGCGTCTTCCTCGGCCCGGGCGTCATCGTCACCAACGACCGCGTCCCGCGAGCGATAAACCCGGACGGAAGCGTGAGGCAGCAGCACGAGTGGAGTGCACTCGGAGTCGTGATCCGCTCTGGCGCCGCCGTAGGGGCGGGTAGCATCTTGCTTCCGGGAGTAACGATCGGGTCGTGGGCGTTGGTGGGAGCCGGCACGGTGGTCCTCGAGGATGTTCCGGACCACGCCCTCGTGGTCGGCAATCCTGGGAGGGTGATCGGCTATGTGTGCGCCTGCGGGGCCCGCCTACTCGAGAGCAGCGGGGACGATCGACGTTGCCGGTCGTGCCGAGGCGCCGATGCGAAGGGCCGACCATCTTGACATTACGAGCTGCAATCGTCGGCGCCGGGGTGATGGGTGTCAATCATGCTCGCGTTTACAGCGAGATAGATGC
>JALZBR010000211.1 GCA_030863485.1 Actinomycetota bacterium | reverse complement strand
GGACCAATGAGCTGCAGATCATCGACGTTCGCCATCCCCATGAATGGGAGGCGGGCCGCATCGAGGGTGCACGGCACATCCCGCTGGATGAGCTTGCTGAACGCCTCGAAGAGATCGATCCTCAGCGGGCCGTGGTGACTGTCTGCCGTAGCGGCGCGCGCAGCGGCAAGGCGGCGGAGCTCCTGCAGTCGCAGGGCTTTGAGGCACAGAATCTCGAAGGGGGAATCAAAGCGTGGGCGGATGAGGGGTTTGCGGTCACAACCCCGGAGGGACGTCCAGGGACTGTGGCAGAGGTGCAGCCGCCCGGCAAGCTTTCCCCAGAGCTGCAGCAACTACAGAACGTCTTCATGGAGGTCGCGTTCGCCGCGCAAGAGCGCTTCGGAGAGCGGCAGCCGAGTGAGGAGGAGATGGACGCGTTCCTCCGCGACCATCTCATCGCGCAGGGAAAGACTCCCGAGGAGGCGGACGTGCTCTTGGCGGAGCTCTCGGACAGAGACGACGAGGCCGCGGGGAACTAATAGGCATAGTGGCGCGGTAGGGGAGCGGTCAGGCCTCTCGTTCGGCCGATCTCGGCCCGAATCTGCTGAGCAGCTGGATCGCGTCGGCGCCTCTTTTTCCTTTTAGTTGAGTCGCCGCCCTCCTCAGCCGTCGGAAATCCCGCGCCGCGTCGGGCGACGCATGCATGATCGCCGCTTGCAGCAACTGGTCGATCTGTCGCAACGCGTCTTGCGGAATAGGTTGTGACTGGTCGGCGAGAAGCCGCTTGGCAACTGCTAGGAGCTCAGGCACGATCTGACGCGCCTTTTTGTCCGAGAGGATCGTTGACGCCACGCTCGTGCTGTTGCGTTGTAGCAGATCCGCCCAGTCGGCGAGGTTGCGCCGCTTTGGCATCTGCTGGTCGCGAAAGCGCCTGAAGTCCTGGATCTCGAGGGGCTGCTCTCCGGTCGCGACCATGGCCTTGCTCGCGGTCTCGAAGGCGCACGGCAAAGTTGCCACTATGCGACCACTCACCTCCCAGTCATCATCCCCTTGCACAAAACGCTGGTTAAGGGGCGCGGACACATCCTCTACGAGGTTCGAGAGGGAAAACGTCCATACCTTCTTGCCGAGCGTGTCATCTGGGTCGACGAACGCCCAGAGGTTCTCGAAGAGATTCTGCTGGGCCGCAATTGCTTCCGCGACCCTTCCTTCGATCTCTGCCGAGAGGGCATCCATCTCTTCCTGTGTGGGCTCCCCAGCAAAAATCGAGCGGCCGTTGATGAAGCTATCCCATGACGCAAGACGACCAAACAGATAGCGCGGCGTCAAGCTGGAAATAGGGTGACGGTGAAAAGCAGCGCCTTGGCTCGGGTAGGGTTTGTGGCGAACATGTGCTGTAGCTCTGGCAGCCGGACGAGGGCCCGGTCGGAGAAGCCGAGCGATGTCCTGGCGAGCCGGATCGGAGGCCTGGAGGCGGTGAATGGCACATCGTCCACCGCCACGGCGACCCGATGCCCGACAGCGCATCGACACGCGGCCAGCTATCCCGCTTCGGCGAGCAGCAACCGAATCGATAGTGCAGCCCGCTAGACGCGGCGGGGAAGACCTTGTCCGAGATGCCGAGCTGCATTCGATGCGCCGCCTCAGACTAGGAGGACCTTACGTCACAGAAGCAGGGCTTGAAGGACAAGATCCAGGAGGTCCGAGACCGGTACAGGAGCGCGGGAGTGCTGACGCAGCTGGCGCTGTCTGTGCTTGGGGCCGTCTTTGTAGCGGCGGGACTGGTAATGGTGGTGTTTCCAGGCCCGGCTTTCATCGTTATTCCGATCGGCTTGGCCCTTCTGTCGCTGCGGTTCGCATGGGCGAGCCGCCTTATTGACGTCGCCATCGATGAAGGCGCAAAGGTCGGCGAAGTAACGAAGAAGCTGTCACGGCAAAGGTGGATGCTGTTGTCGGCGGCTGTGCTGTGCTTGCTGATTGCGATCGGGGCTTTTCTATGGCTCCGATAGACGTCCCTGCAGCGTCTTCCTGAAGAGGATTTCTTCGTTCACTTCACTTGCTGACTGCGCAGACCCCTTGCGCTCCCTGCGCCGGTGGCGCTTGGGCTTATACCGGCCCGCAGATGGCGGATGCCCGAGCAGGGCTCGGCCTGCGTCAAACTACTTCTTCTCTCGGGCACCTTCCTCTGGAAGCCGGAGGCCCAGCTGAACCTGTACTTTCGTCCCTACGCCAAACGAGCAGGGCGACGGCGTCCCCCCTCTGCGCCGGGGCGAATAGAAGGCGCGCGAGCGCTCCTCACCTCGAGACAGGACCGCCAGGCCGAGGGTAATCCGTGGTCGCCGGGGGAAGGATGAGTGCGTGGCGGAGGCGCTGCTTTTCGGGATCATAGGCTCCAGCGCGCTCGTTGTCGGCGGTGCGCTGGGTGCGAAATGGACGGCGCCGACGCGTGTCTCCGGAGTCCTTCTGGCCTTCGCCAGCGGAACCCTCTTCGCCGCTCTCTCCTTTGAGTTGTTCCCGGAGGCGGTTCACCTCGCCGGACTCGCCCCGGCCGCCGCGGGCCTCCTGCTCGGGGGAGCGACCTTCGTGGTCGCGAACACGTGGGTCGACAGCAGGATTGCTGGTTCCGCCGGTGACCCTGACGACGTCCCGGCGCCCGCGGAGATGTCGGAAGAGCTGTCGGGTGCCGAGGCGCAGCAAACGGAGAAGGTGCACGCTTCCGCTTCCGGCAAGCTCGGCCCCGGCGTCGCGTTCGCGCTGGTTGCTGCTGTGACCCTTGATGGGGTCCCCGAAAACCTCGCCCTGGGGGTTTCGCTCTTGGGGGGTGGGGGAGGCGGCGGGACGGCCGCGCTCCTCGTAGCCATCTTCGCGAGCAACTTCCCGGAGGCCCTCGTCGGCGCCGTGTCGATGCGGGCCGCGGGTCGCTCGCCGGAGTTCGCCATCGGGGTATGGAGCGTCACCGCCCTCTTGTTGACCGTCGCCGTGGTCGTCGGCTACGCCGTGTTCTCGAACGTCACAGACGCAACGCTCGCATTCGCGCTCGCGTTCGCGGGCGGAGCGGTGCTTGCGAGTCTCGCCGACACACTGATGCCCGAGGCGTTCGTGCATGGGCGGCCGCTCAACTCGTTCGCGACCGCCGCAGGATTCTTCGTGGGGTTCGTCCTCGCGACTGTCTAGGTCGCGAGGAAAGGATTGGACGCCTGCTCGTCCGGCGAAGTAGTCGCTTCCTGTGAGCTGGAAGTTACTTTCCGGTTTCGGCGTCAGATGACGCCGGTGCGCCTTCTATCAGGACCTCTCCCTCCGCTTCTTAGCTCCTGGCTTCGGAGCCTGTGGCGCGTCTGACCGTCGCGCGCTGCGTTCCACCGTCGAGGGTGGTGAACGTGACGTTGAAAGGCAACGTCGGTTAGGTCGTCCCCGTCGGCGTCGACGTTGATCTGGTAGATGGCGTCTGGGTGGAAGCCTGGGTTTGAGCCGCCACGAACGGGGGGCAGTGAGGATGAGTGTGGTCGTGTTCATAACGTCCGGCCTTTGAAACGCATATAGGTCGGTCACGCGGAGGCGCACGTCCTGATGCGTAGCCTTGACAAGGATCGTATCGAGGTGGGTGTTGTCTCGCCGGCGCGTTATCTCTCGCTAAGAAAGCCCGCAGAGCGCGAGAGGTGAGGTGGGTGCTGCGGCGCCGCGCCAAGTAGTACGCGTGTGAGAGCGCTTTGCTCGGAGAGCAACTCGTCGAGGGCCGCGGTCAGGTGTACTTCCGTCACCGTGAGGCCCTGTGAACCATCGGAGTCGTGAGCGGCGAGCAAGGCGGCCTTGCGCACGAGCTCCTTCATGAACGAGGCCGCGACGCCTCGAGTCCGAGCGATGACCCCCTCGAGGTCGTTGATCTGCAACTGGAGATGGCGCCCGTAGAGCTCGATCAGGCGACGCCTCCCATCGTCGTCAGGGACCCCTATCTCCACCGCCAAGTCCACGCGACCGGGCCGCGCCGCGAGCGCGGGCTCGAGCAGGTCTGCTCGGTTAGTCGTCAGGACGAAGGCCACGTCGGCGTCTTCGGCGATCCCGTCCAGCTCGTTGAGAACGCTGAACAGAACTGGATGGCTCGCGTACCCGGTCCTTTCGGCCGCAACCAGATCGACGTCCTCGAGAACTACGATCGACGGCTCGAGGGTGCGGGCGAGCGAAGCGGCGGGCGCGATGGCGGTCAGACCGGTTCCGGTCAGGAGGATGACGGTGTGCTCCCGCAACCTGCCGAGCAGGTAGCGGATGGTGAGAGTCTTGCCGTTTCCCGGAGGTCCGTAGAGAAGCAGGCCTCGCTTGACGTGTTGACCCCCCTGCACGAGAAGCGAGCGGTACTTCGCGATGCCGAGAAGCTCTCGTTCGATGACCTCGAGAACGCCCTCTGCAAGGATCAATTGATCCTGGGCGAGCTCAGGGCGGTGGTGAAACGTCATCGGTCCCAACCCTGGGCGACCCATCGTGA
>JALZBR010000317.1 GCA_030863485.1 Actinomycetota bacterium | reverse complement strand
ACTCGTTGGGTTGCATCGCGTTCGAGTGCCTGGCGGGTTCGCCGCCCTTCGCCGGAAAGAGCATCTTCCAGGTGGGCAGGGCGCATCTCGAAGAGGCTCCCCCCGACCCTGCGAGCGGACGTGAGGACGTGTCGGACGCGCTCTCGTGGGCGGTCCTTCAGGCGCTCAACAAGGACCCGGGCGGCCGGCCCCCGACGGCTACGGCCTACGCGACGATGCTGCGCGTGGCCGCAGGGACGACGTGGATCGCGCCACAGGCCCGAGCCCGCCCGCCGTCTCCCTCGTGACCTCCCGCCGCTGGCTCGTCGGTCGAGCTCGAGGCGCGGTCAGCTGGGACCGAAGCCTCCCGCCACCGCCGCGGCGAGCTCGAGGTAGGCCTCCCGGGTGCCACGTTTGAGGTCCTCCGGCATCGTCTCCGCGCCCGCTTCGAGATGAGGATCCCAGGGGATGCGCACGACCGTCGCACACCTGCCCTCGAAGTGCTCCTCCACACGGTCGAGCTCGACGAGGCCATCGCGAGAGCGCACGCCGTTTACGACCGCGACGGCGCCGTCGACGAGGTCGCCGTAGTCGTGCTCCTCCAGCCAGTCGAGCGTCAAGCTTGCGGCGCGCGCCCCGTCCAGGCTGGGGGCCATGACTACCACCACCTGGTCGGCAAGATCGAGGATCCCCCGAGTGGCCGAGTCGAGGATGCCGGTCCCCGTGTCGAGCAGGATGAGGTTGTAGTGGCGCTCGAGGATCTCGGAGATGCGCTTGTAGTCGTCTCTTCCGAGCGCCTGGGTGATACGAGGGTCGTCGTTAGACGCGACCACCTCCAGACGGGTGGGCGCTTGTGAGGTGTAGGCGCGGACGTCTGAATAGCGATCGATGACGTGTGAGTCGCGCAAGAGATCGGTGACCGTCGCAGCCGTCTGGCGGCGGACGCGGTATCCGAGTGAGCCCGCGTCTGGATTTCCGTCCAGAGCCACGACCCGGTCGCCTCTGTGAGCGGCGAAGGTATGCCCCAGGTTGAGCGTGGTCGTCGTCTTCCCAACGCCCCCCTTGCGTGAGATCACGGCAATGCGCCGGCAGCCGAAGACGGGGTTCTTCACCCTCGCCACGAGATCGCGCTCGCGCAGCTCGGCCTCGCTCGGTCCCAGGTTGATCGTCCCTCCGGTCGCCCGGTAGACGGCCCGGCGCCACCCCCGGGACGGCCTGAGCGACCGAGGTCTGAGCATGTACTCGTCGGTGAACTCTGCGGCGCGACCAGTGCGCGCGTCGTCGTCGAGAGACTCCTCGGACTCGAGGGCGGGTGAGGGCGCTGCTTCCTCGGCTGCCGTCGGCCGGCGTGCTTTGCCGGCGCGTCCTAGGGGAACGGGCTGCACGTCGGCCTCTTGGTCCCAAGAAAACCTTTCCCAGTCCCTCATTGCCCTTCCCCTCACTAGGCAACTGTTTAACTCTCGGGCAACAGTGCTAGCACATTTCGCGACAAGCTGCCAAGTTCCGGCTCAGCGTCGCGAGGACGACGGGCGAAAGCACCCGTTCGCCGCCCCGCCCGGCGGCGTGTGCCAGGGTGACCCAAAGGGCCGGGAGCCGCCCGAGACGGCGAGGACAGCACGAGTATCGGAGCAGCCGGCCCGCCCCTAGCGCAGAGGAGACGCCAGCCTCATGGAGTCAAAGCCTCCCCCCGCCTCCCTGGCCAGAGATCACCCCTGGACCGACGGCGCGCTCGCCGAGCTCTACGACCTCTTTCCGTTCGAGCGCGACATTCCCTTCTATCTCGAGCTGGCGAGCTCTGCGGGCCCGCGGGTGCTGGAGCTCGCCTGCGGGAGCGGGCGTCTGCTGGTCCCGCTCGCCCGGGCGGGGCACACCGTCATGGGCCTCGATTCCTCGCGGCCGATGCTCGCGCGGGCGCAGGCGAGGCTGGAGCGGGCGGGGCAGGAGATCGCGGCTCGCGTCGGCCTCGTGAACGGGGACATGAGGTCCTTCGAGCTGGACGAGCGCTTCGATCTGGCCATCGTTGCCGTGCGCAGCTTCGCTTACATCCGCTCGCGCCCCGACCAGCAGGCGGTTCTTGGAGCGAGCGCCCGTCAGCTTCGTCCCGGCGGTTTGCTCGCGCTCGATCTCCTCAACCCGACTCCGGCCTGGCTCGCCGAGCCTCCCGGAAGCCGCCGGCAAGACCTGGCGCGCGAGGTGAGCGAAGAGAAGCTGATCGTCACGCGCACCGAGACGGTCGTCCTCACCGATCTCGCCGCTCAGGTGCGAGTCATCCGCTCCGAGTACGAGCTCATCGACGAAGACGGCGCGGTTCGCAAACGCATCGTCGAGTGGCCCTTTCGTTACACGTACCGGTTTGAAGCCGAGCACCTCTTGGAGAGGGCCGGATTCGAGGTGGAGGCGGTCTACGGTGGGTACGAGAGGGAGGACTTCACGTCGACTTCCGAGACGCTCCTGGTCGTTGGACGAAAGGCGAGCGACCGTCGTGAGACTGCTTCGTGATCGCTAGGGCAGGCCGCGACAATCTCTTGGTGGCCCTGGCCTCGAGGCGCCTGCTTGCCGGCCGTTCCCGCACCTCTTCACTGGGCGTGCGTGCCGGACGCCAGGTCGACCCCTTGCTCCGCGAGCAGTGCGCGCATCCGCGCCGTACCGATGGGCTCGCAGAGGTAGTTGCCCTGGGCAAAACCACACCCGAGAGACTGCAACTCCTCCATTTGACCTCGAGCTTCCACGCCTTCCGCTATCAACTCCAGCTTCAGGATCTGTCCCAGCTTGATGATGCCTCTCGCCAGGGCCGACCGATCTGGCCCGTCGAGCAGAGAAGAGATGAACGTCTTGTCGATCTTCAAAATGTGGATGGGGAAGTCGCGCACGTAGCTGAGCGATGAATAGCCTGTCCCGAAATCGTCGATCGCCAACCTCACGCCCAGGTCTTTCAGCTGCGTGAGTCGTTCGACCGTCATCTCTCGGTCTTGCATCAGAACGCTTTCCGTGATCTCGAGGATCAGAGACGATGGTTCCAGACCGGCCTCGCCGAGAACGGACGCGATCTCCTCGACGAGGTTCGGACGCTGGAATCGAGCGGCCGAGAGATTTATCGAGATCCCGGGGGCTCGCCGTCCCGGGAATCGCACGTGCCAGCTCGCAGCCTCGCGACAGGCTTCTCGCAGGATCCAGCGCGTCATCGGGAGAATCAGCCCGGACTCCTCGGCCAGGGGGATGAACTCCAATGGCGGCACGAGGCCGCGCCTCGGATGAAGCCAGCGCACCAGAGCTTCCGCCTGAGAGATCCTCCGATCCTCCAGCGAATAGATCGGCTGATAGTGGAGCACGAACTCCTCGGCTTCCACCGCCTTCTGCAGCTCCAGCTTCAGGCTCAAACGGCGGACGGCCGCCGAGTGCATGTGCGCCTCATAGAGCTCGTGGCGGCCCTTCCCGCTCCTCTTAGCCGCATACATGGCTGCGTCCGCGTTGCGCAGCAGCTCGTCCGCCCTCTCCCCCCGCCGGTGAGCCAGTGCGATTCCTATGCTCGCGTGAATGAACATGTCTTTGCCCTGCAACGCAAATGGAGCCTGCACTGAATTCGCGATTCGCTGTGCGAGGCGGTGCAGCGACTCGATGCTCTCCGCGCCTTCGACCAATACGGCGAACTCGTCTCCGCCCAAACGGGCAACAGTGTCTTCACTCCTCACGCACCGCTCGAGCCGGTTCGCTACGACGCGCAGCACTTCATCACCGGCGGCGTGACCAAGGCTGTCGTTGATGGTCTTGAAATCATCCAGATCGAGGAACAGGACGGCGGCTTTTTGCTTCTCACGCACGCGGCGAAGAAGGGCATGCTGCACGCGATCCAAGAAGAGCACCCGGTTCGCAAGGCCCGTGAGGGAGTCGTGAAGAGCCTCATGCTCCAGCCTGCACTCGAGCTCTTTGCGCTCGCTGATGTCTTGTATCTGGACGATGAAGTAGAGAGGACGTCCGTCGCGCGCGCACACTAGAGAGCGACTCAACATGACCCAGACGGGGCGTCCGCCCGCGCCACGCAACCGCTTCTCTACGTGGTGGGTACGTATCTCTCCTTCAACGAGACGGCGATCCACCTCCTCGTCGCGCGCAAGGTCATCGGGATGCGTGATCGATTGCAAGCTCGCGGCCAGGAGCTCCGCTTCCGCATATCCCGTGATCTCACACACGGAGCGGTTGACGCGCAGAAAGCGCCCATCCATGCCCACGAGGCTCATCCCGACGGCCGCATCCTCGAAGACCCGGGTAAAGCGCTCGAGGATCTCCTCGAACGCCTCCTGAGCGGGGGGCGCCCCGGGCAGGCCGAGGACGGGCGCCGGCTCCGCGGGCCCTTGCCCCTCCCTGGGTCCGCCGCCGGCGTGCCCGAGGGAGTCCTTGATGACCCGGAGAAGCTCGCCGGGGGGAGTCCCCTTTTGCACATACGCGCTGGCGCCCAGCGCAAGCGCGTGCCTTGCCATGGCAGCGGCATTGAATCCGGAAAGAACTATGACCTTCGCTTCAGGCGCCAGCCGGCGGATCTCGACGAGGCTTTCAAGCCCATCCAGCAAGGGCATCGCGAGATCGAGAACGATCACGTCCGGCTGCAGCTCCTGGGCCGCATCGACGACCTCGGCGCCGTTCTGGGCTTCCCCGATGACCTCGATCTCGGGATCGAATCCGAGCTCCAGGCGAAGCAAGAGACGAACTTCCTCCGCGTCGTCGCAAAGCAGCACGCGAGCCTTCGTCATCGTGGGCCCTCGCCCGCTTGCGCAAGCTCGGCTGTCAGCGTGACCCCCCTGCGGGACACGAAAATCAAAAGATCTGCGACCGCCCCGGTCTTCCACATACCGCTCGTGCCTTTCACGCCGACATCTCACGTTGAGTTCAAGGGGCGTATCGGCCAGGAGGGCCGCCGGTCCTAATAGGCAAAGTTGATGAAGTTTGGCGCCTTCCATGGTTCTCAAAATGACTAGGTCGATGCTCCCGATGCCCGGAGATGACTAGACCCGACGGGCGGCGCCCCCGGGCTCCCGAGAGATCGTCAGCGAGGAGTCAGCTACCCATCCCGAGGGCACCGGGCGTCGCGAGGCGGCGGACCTCGGCAAGCAGGTCTTCCTCGTCGAACGGTTTCAGGAGATAGGCGGCCGCTCCCGAGTCCTTTGCCCTCCTAAGCGCGCGGGGGCTGGAGTCGGCGGAGAGCACCACTACGGGAGCGTTGTCCGCGTCGCGGCGCATTGCTTCGAGGACGACCCAACCCTCGACGTCGGGCAGCTTCATGTCGAGCAACACGAGATCGGGGCTGCTCGCCTCGGCAACCTCGAGACCCTCTTTTCCCGTGGCCGCCTCCAACACCTCGTAGCCGCCGGGTTCGAGTATGAAGCGAACGAGCATTCGCAAGTCGGCTTCGTCGTCGACGATCAGCACCCTTGCGGTCACGCGTGAATCAGCGAACGCGCAGCTCCACTCTTCCTTCGCGGAGCCTTGTTTCATACGAAGGAGCGGGAACCGTAGCGGGACCCTTGACGAGCCCACCATCCGCGAGACGGAAAGCGCTACCGTGACAGGGGCAGGTCACAGTCCCGTCCGTGATCCATCCGTCGTGAAGCTGGCAACCACGGTGCGGACAGGTGTCGGAGAGCGCGTAGATCTCGTTCCCTTTCTTGTAAAGCGCAACAGGCACGTCGTTCGCCTTCGCGCCGACGAGAGATTCCTCCGGCAGGTCGTCCAGCGCGATGACGGGAGTCCACTCTTCCGGGCCTTCCTCGAACGCCGTCCGGTTGACTCCCACGCCTGTTGCAAACGAGATGTGCCCGCCGAGATAAGCCGAAGCAACGGCGGCCCCCATCGCCGCGAGTGAAAGGAGCTTTCCTCGTCCACGCTTGCCGCTCCGACGCGACAGCCACGACAGAGTCTGCAGGGACAGCGCGGTGACATTGCCCGCGGCGTGAACGGAGCCGAGCCGCCGCTGTTCCCCGAACAACTCGGCCCAGTCCGACAAGCCTGCAGCGGCGGTGGGAAGGGCGGCGAGGTTGCCGATGGCGATGAGATCCTCTGCTCCCTGCGCCGCGCGTTCGTCGGGAAGCAGGTCGAGAAAGAACGCGCTCGTCCAGGCGCCGACCACGACGTCGGTGAGCAAGGGATGAAGCGGATGGCCGAGCCAGGTCCCGCTGAGGAGATCCTTGAGCGTGCTCTCCTGAGGGATCGCCCGAGCCACGACTTTTTGGATCGCCGATCCGATCCCGTCGAGGCTTGCCATCTTCTCGATGCGCTGCGCGAACTGAAGGAACGGTGAGTTCATCGGTTGCCTCTACCTCCGCGTGGCCAAGCGACGGCGCTTGCCGCGCTCACGTCGGGCTGCTCAGCGAGGTTCGTCACAGCTGCCAATTGGGAACCCTCCACGATTGTTACCACACTCACTCCCTGCTACGTGAGTTCGTTTCAGCTATCAGAGGTTTGCCCTCGCCTACAACTGGTAAGGGAGGGATCGTTGGACTGGGGGCGCTCGGCCTCACGGAGGTGGTCATGTCAATTCCAGAACCTGGAGCCTGGACGAGGAAGCTCGAGGGCGCGGGCGGCGGGAGCGATCCCCGATCGTCTCAGGAACCGACGGCGCCGGCGGCCGGAGCGGCGGCGCCCGCGGGAGAGAAGCGCGAAGGGGGGGCCACCGAGAACCTGCGAGAGTTGGCCGACGTCATCAGGGATGTCTCTCAGGAAACGACGACCCTGCTTCGACAAGAGCTACAGCTGGCCACGGCCGAGCTTGCCCAAAAAGGCAAGACGGCGGGGATCGGGGCCGGAATGTTCGGCGGGGCCGCCGTGATGGGGCTGCTGACCGCGGGCGCTTTTACCAGCCTGCTGATCCTGGCCCTGTCGCTGCTCGTGGCTCCGTGGTTGGCGGCGTTGATCGTGACCGCGCTCTACGGCGCCATAACGGCCGTCTTGGCGCTGACCGGCAGGAAGAAGGTGCAGGAGGCCACCCCTCTCGTTCCCAGTCAGGCGATCGAGACCGCCAAGTCCGCAAAAGACAAGCTCCAATCGGCCTGGCAGCAGGGCCCGTAGCAAGAGCCCTCAGAGCCATCGATCGAGCAGCAGAACGGGAGGGAGAGATGGACAAGGACCCCGAGCAGCTTCGCCGCGAAGTCGAAGCCACTCAAGAGCGGCTGGCGGAGAAAGTGGAAGTTGTCGCGGAGAGGAAGTCGGAAGTAAAGGAAGACGTCAAAGAAGCGGCCAAGGAGAAGGTGGCCGAGAAGAAAGAGGACCTCAAGGACAAGGTCAAGGACAAGGTGTCGGAGAAAAAGGACGCCTTCGTCGCCACCGTTACGGAAAGAAAGGATGACGTCGCGGCGAAGGTGCGCGACAAGCTGCCGGGAAAGAAGGAATGAAGCGGCCGGTCGATGACAGGTCGTAGGCAGTCACGGTTTTTGGCGGGCGTGCGCGACAACCCACTCCAGCTCACAGCCGCGGCGGTGGCGCTCGGCTTTGCCGTGGGCCTGCTCCTGCCGGAAAGCCGTCGCGAGACGAAGCTGGTCGCGCCGATGGCCGAGCAGCTCAAACAGCAGGCGCGAGAGAAAGGCTTGGGAGCGCTCGAGCGATCCAAAGAGGTCGCGCGGCAGGTTGCGGTCGAGCAAGTGGTGGACGAGGTGGCCGACGTCGCCGGCCGCCTAGCCCGGTCGTTGAACGCTGAGCGTCAGAGCTGAGCAGAGCGGCTAAGCGCCCGGCGCCGCCGCCTTCCTACTCACCCCCTTCCGCCCACGGACCCACGCCGCGGATTTGCTCAATGGAGATCCGCGTTACGAACCCGGGAGGTGGGTCGTCCATCGGCGGAAACTTGACGTTTGGTCCGAGATAGGTTTCGGCGAGTCTTTGGAGCAGCTGAGCGCCGCCTCCTTCGGTCACCCGAGCGCGCCCGTTGACGACGAGATACTCGTTGAGCCCTAAGGCATTCCGGTTCGCCGTCTGCAAGGAGAGGGTGATCCGGGGGTCGCGTCGGAGGTTGCGCAGCTTGCGCTGGTCC
>JALZBR010000284.1 GCA_030863485.1 Actinomycetota bacterium | reverse complement strand
ATCTCGTGCTCACCGCCGACTCGGCGAAGCTCGCCGTGGTCCCCGCCGATGACTCGCGAGGCGAGTAGGCGCGACGCCGAGGCCGCCGACGAGGAGCCGCGGCGGACGGAGCGGCGGCCCGCATCGGGGCCATACCGGGAGGCGATGGGACGTCGGATCCGCCGACGGCGGCACGGCTCCATTCGTTCCCCGCTGACTGAACACCAGGCGCCACGGGCACGGGCGGCCATCCCCCGGCCGCCGGTCGTGTCCCTCGGGGGCCACCGCCGCGCCTCCGGCACGTCGGCCTGAGGAGGCGTGCATGCTTGAGGTGACCGTGCTGGCGTGGGCTGCGACCGTCGGCCTGGTCATCGCGCTGTTCGCAGCCGACCTGCTCGTCGCGGGCCGGCGCCCGCACGCGGTGGGATTCCGCGAAGCAGTCGGGTGGTCGATCTTCTACGTCGCCGTCGCGCTCGCCTTCGGCGCCGTCTTCGGGGTCGTGGCGGGCTGGCGCTTCGGCGCGGAGTACTTCGCGGGCTACATCGTCGAGAAGAGCCTGTCGGTCGACAACCTCTTCGTGTTCGTAATCATCATGAGCACGTTCGCGGTGCCCGCCGAGCACCAGCAGCGCGTGCTCACGTTCGGCATCCTCGCCGCGCTCGTCCTCCGGGCCGTCTTCATCGCGCTCGGGGCCGCGCTGCTCTCCCTGTTCTCGTTCATGTTCCTGGTCTTCGGGGCACTGCTGATCTTCACCGCGGTCCAGCTCTTCCGCCACCGCGACGAGGATCCCTCGCTCGACGACAACGCGCTCGTCGCGCTCGCGCGGCGCGCCTTGCCCCTCAGCGATCGCTACGACGACGGCAAGCTCGTCACCCGGATGGAGGGACGGCGAGTTCTCACTCCGCTGTTCCTCGTGCTCGTCGCCATCGGCAGCACAGACGTCATGTTCGCCCTGGACTCGATCCCTGCCATCTTCGGCATCACCGAGGAGGCGTTCATCGTCTTCGCGGCCAATGCGTTCGCGCTGCTCGGCCTGCGCGCGCTCTACTTCCTGGTCTCCGGGCTGCTGGACCGCCTGGTCTACCTCTCGACCGGCCTGTCCCTCATCCTCGCGTTCATCGGCACCAAGCTCGTCCTGCACTACCTCCACGAGCAGGACGACGCGTTCCCGGACGTTTCGATCGGCCTGTCGCTGACCGTGATCGTCGCCGTGCTCGCGGTGACCACGGCGGCGAGCTTGATCAAGGCCCGGCGCGACCCGACGGCGCGTGCCCACGCCGGCTCGCTGCGCCGCCACGAGGGGGGACCGGCGGAGACCGCTTGACGTGGGCGTTGCCTCTCGCAACAACCCTCGACAGGCATGACCGCGCGATCAAGGGTCTGCATCAGCGGTCCCCGAGCCAGGGGGTTTTACTTCGCCCGCCGGGGTGGGGTGCGACTCCGGCATGCATACCCCGGGTCGCGTGTGCGGCCGCGCCGGTACGGTCGCCCTCAGAGACTCCGACCCGATGCTTGGCCACCCGCCAGGCGCTTTCCGGGGAAGCGCGACCCAGCTCGGCCTCTCTAGGGCCGTGCGCGAGCGAGGGTTTCGGCGGTGGTATTGGGGATAGCTACCGCCGAGGGACTCTGGTGACGAGATCGAGGCGAGGTCGCTAGGAGCGAGAAATCCGCTCGCAGAGCGGATTCTCGCTGCAATGGAGCCTATCGGACTCGAACCGATCACCTCTACCTTGCAAAGGTAGCGCTCTCCCAGCTGAGCTAAGGCCCCCAAACTATCGGCCAGCCAAGTGTAGGGGCCTTGCGCACCAGCATCGTCAAACCGTAAGGAGGACCCTATCGCCGAGCCAGCCAAGGAGACCGATCAAACATTCGCGGCGACGCCGCCCCCGGACGAGTCGCTGATCGACGAGGGCGACGAGCGGCGGGCCACTCGTGCGCGCATCTCGAACTACGAGATCGTCAAGCGCTACTTCGACGCCGCCGCTGCGCGCCTCGGCCTGGCGGACGACGTGGTGGAGATCTTGCGCTCGAGCTATCGGGAGGTCCGCGTCCAGATCCCGGTGCGGAGCGCGGACGGGAAAAACCAGGTCTTCTACGGGTACCGGGTCCAGCACAACGGAGCACGAGGCCCGTACAAGGGCGGGGTTCGGTTTCACGCCGAGGTGAACATGGACGAGGTGCGCGCTCTGGCGCAGCTCATGACGTGGAAGACCGCTATAGCCAATGTCCCCTACGGCGGCGCGAAGGGCGGCGTCAACTGTCCGGCGGAAGAGCTCACCCCGAACCAGAAGGAAACGGTCGCGCGCCTCTTCATCGACCGGATCCACCACGTCATCGGCCCGACGCGGGACATCCCCGCGCCGGATCTGAACACCGACGCTCAGACGATGGCGTGGATGATGGACGAGTACGGCAAGCTGCACGGCCATTCCCCCGCCTGCGTGACCGGCAAGCCAGTTTCCCTCGAGGGGTCCTACGGCCGCGAGGCGGCCACCGGCCGCGGGCTGGTCTATGCCTACCGTGAGGCGGCCCGGGAAATCGGACTGCCGGCAGGAGAGGCTCGCGTCGTCCTGCAGGGCTTTGGACAGGTGGGGTCCTGGGCGGCGAGGTTGTTCGCAGAGCTCGGGTGCCGGGTCGTCGGGGTCTCCGACGTAACCGGAGCAATCCACTCCGACCAGGGCATGGACGTAGACGGCCTGCTAAGGCACCAGGCGCGGGGAGGAACCATCGGCGACTGCGGGGAATACGACAGGGTCACACCCGACGAGCTGCTCGAGCTCGACTGTGACGTACTGGTACCCGCCGCGCTCGGCGGCATGATCCACCACCGAAACGCCGACCGCTTGAGGTGCAAGATGGTGGTGGAGGGCGCGAACAGTCCCACGACGCCGGCGGCTGACGACGTCCTCCGCGAACGCGGCATCTATGTGGTTCCGGACGTGGTGGCCAACGCCGGCGGGGTCATCGGCTCCTACTTCGAGTGGGTGCAGAACCTCCAGCACTTCCAGTGGGGGGAGCGCGAGGTCAACGAGAAGCTGGCGAACCAAGTGCGCCAGGCTTACCGAGCGGTGGCCACGGTCGCGGCCCAGGACGGTGTCCCCCTGCGGCTGGCGGCCTACGAGCTGGCCATGAATCGGGTGATGGAAGCCCTCAAGGCGCGGGGCTATCTCAGGCCGTAGGCGGCTGCGCCGCTTCAGTCAGGTCAGGCCGCTGACCGTTGGTGCACGCTCCAAGCACTGCAAAGAGGTTCTTGCGGAGTGCGCTTTTGACGCGGGCTGACTCGAGGAACCTCAAGGATCGGGGGCCGCCATCCTGGCGGCCCCCGATCCCCGGGTGCGGCGTCTTGCCGCTGTTGACGACGGTGCCCTCCATGCCCGCCGTGGTGATGATGTCGACCGGGGGCGCAGCCTCCGTAACTGCTGGAGCAGACACTCGAACAAACGTCCAGTTCTGCAGCCCCGCGGCCGAGGAAGCCGGAGGACCGAGCTAGTCGTCGAAGTCGAAGTCCGGGGCCGCCTTCCGCTCGGATCCCCGCCTGTCCGGCGCACCGACGAACGACGACCTGTCCTCGACCGGCTCGTCCGTGACGGTCATGCGCTGCGCCGTGACGCTTGGGTCGTCCCGCAGGGGTCGGTCTTCGTGACCGAGCGTGTCGGACGCTTCGTCCTCGACTACGGTGAGATCCTCCTCCGCTAGGGCCTCCTCGTGGAGGCCCACCTCGGAGTCCTCCTCCGCAAGGTCGGGCTCCAAGCCCCTTTCGACTAGCTCGTTCTCTCCGACGAGCGCGTGCTCCTCGGCGAACTCTGCCTCGAGCCCCGCTTCGGGGTCCTCTCCTTCGGCGAGTTCCGCCTCGAGGTCCTCCTCGGATAACTCCTCCTCTAAGCCGGCCTCCACGTTGTAGACGACGGTGTCGGGACCCGCGGCTTCCAGCCGTTCGGCGTCGGTGTCCACGCCGGCCTCGCCCGGGCTCTGGCCTGCGGACTGGAAGGTGCGTTCCCCTTCGGATGCCCCCTCGGTCCCGACAGTCCCGGTTCCCTCGTACACAAGCTCCGGTGCGCCCTCCTCGGAAGCGATGGCCGGTTCTTGGAGGGAGCTTGGCCGTTCTCCGACGGAGCCGGCCGGTTCTTGGAGGGAGTCACCCGACAGCTCCGCTCTCTCGGCTTCCATCCCGCCGTCCTCGACGTCGACAGCCGCCGTCCCGACGCTCTCCTCCTCGACGGCCTCCGGCCCGGTGTCCTGGATGGCGGCCCGGGCCTCGGCACCTTCGCCCGCGCCCGGCGAGGGCGGCTCGCCTTCCTCGGACAGGGGATCCCCGCCGGGTAGAGGTGCCGCCCTCGCGTCCAACTCGCCCGCGTCGCGCCTTGTGGGGGCATCCTCCTCGAGCTCATCCTCCTCGAGCACCGTCTCCCCGGCAAGGGACGGCGGCTCGTCCTCGGGCAGCGGCTCCTCCTCGACTCCCTCCTCGGACAGCGGCTCCTCCTCCGTTGCCTCGACGGCGGGGAGCTGGTCCTCGGGTCCTTCTTCAGCCAATAGGCCTTCCTCCCCGGCTGGCTCCTCGCCCTCGAGCAAGGGCACCTCGTCGCCTGGCGGCGGCTGGTCGTCGGTGAGAGAATCGACGGGCGTCGGGCCCTCCTCCGCGGCGGGTGCCGGACCAGGCGCCGAGAACGACTCGGCCGCGCTGGGGCGAGACGACCCACGAGGCGCAGGTGGCTCGACCACGACTTCCTCGCCTTCCACGTAGGGCGGCAGCTCCTCGGCTTCTCCCTCGGGCGGCAGCTCCTCGGCTTCTATCCCCAGCCGCCGCGGCAGCTCGAATTCCTCCGGCTCCTCCGCTAGGGGTGCCCACTCCCCCTCCTCGAGCTCTTCTTCAAGGAGCGGCGGCCCTCCCTCCTCGGAGACGACGATCCCCTCGGGCGGCAGCTCCATCTCCTCGGGTTCACGGCGCGCCGGACCGAGCGCCTCGGCCTCGGTCCTCGCGATCTCCTCCTCGCTGGCGCCGTGACGGCGCTTTAGCTCGAGATGGTCCCGGATGGCCTCGTCGAGCACTCCCATGGGGGCGCGTAGGCTATCGCGATGTGGCCGCCGCTTCAGGCTCGTGCCACGCGGTTTTTCCCTTCGCGCTTCGCACGGTAAAGAGCGGCATCGGCGGCGGCGATCGCACCCCTCTCGTCCTCGCCCGAGTGAGGAATCGAGGCCACACCGAAGCTGGCGGTGACCCTCAGCCTTCCGTGCCCGTCCAGGCGTCGGATCTGCAGTGCCGCGATCGAAAGCCGTAGCCGCTCGGCCAGGCGCTCGGCCCCGGCGACGTCCGTCTGGGGCAGGACTATCGCAATCTCCTCACCGCCGTAGCGGGCCGGGGCGTCAATCTCGCGGCACATGTCCTTGACAAGCCGAGCGACCTCGATCAGCACGAGGTCGCCCTGCTGGTGACCGTAGGTGTCGTTGACAGGCTTGAAGTCGTCAATGTCGAGCATCAGAAGCCCCACACTGTCTCCGAAGCGTCGGTTGCGCTCCGCTTCGCCGGTCAGAACCCGATGGAAGTGGCGCAGGTTGAAAAGCCCCGTGAGCTCGTCGGTCACCGCTTCGTGCTGCGCCCGCTCGTGGAGGTAGGCCTTCTGGAGCGACAACGCCGCCTGCTCCGCCAGGTCCGAGAAGAGCTCACACTCGGTCTGAGTGAAGCCCTCGCCCCCCCGTGCGATCGACAGCACCCCCACGCAGGCGACCTCACTTCCGGCACTCGCTCGGGCGTTCAACGGCGCGGCCAGGGCATGGGCTCCTCGCACGGCGGAGCGGCAGACGGCTACGCGACCGCGGTCGGGGCTGTCAGAGCCAACAGAGCCCGAACCGTGGGAGGAGGAGCCGGAACCATCGGAGGCTATGGGGCCATCGGGGACACCGACGCCGGAGGCCGCACCGGAGCCGGTTGGAGGAGCCCCAGCCACCGGCACCTCCTCCGCCCGCTGGACGGCCTTCCGTTCGGCGTCCCCAAGAGCCTCCCGCACCGCATCGCCCGCGAGCCCCACGAAGGTGGTTTGGACCTTGTCCGAGTTGAGCGGCAGAGACCTCCCCGCCTCGGCCGCGCACGCCTTGACCGCCGTCCGTATGGTCAAATCCACGATCCCCTGACGGTCTAGCCCTGCGGCGAAGGCCTTGCCGACGCTGCGGATGGTCTCTTCGAGGTCCCGCTGCTTGCTCTCGACCTCATGGGTCCTTGCCGCCAGCTCCGCCGACATGTGGTTGAACTCGGCCCCAAGGGCGGCGAACTCGTCGCTTCCCTCGACCGCCACGGAGCGGCTGAAGTCACCCTTTCCGAGGCCGCGGGCGGCGTCGAGGAACCGGACGATCAGGCGGTGCTGTCCGCGGATCAGAAACGCGGCGCCCACCAAGGCAAATGCCACCAGGCCGGCGAGGATCCCCGCCACGAGAAGACCGGCACGCTCAATTGCGGCTGCCAGCCGCTGCGAGTCCTCGAAGGCGCCAAGGCGAACGGGCGGCCCGACCGCCTCGGGAACCTCCTGAAACCGGCCACGCCAACGGCGCCCGGCTATCGCGGCCTCTCCATCCCCAGCCGCGGCAGACTCCCCCTCGGGGAGGGTCGAGGCCAGCCGTTCCCCGCCCCGGAAGAGGCGCGTCTCGAGGCCGGTCAGATGCTTGGCCGCCGCGACGAAGCGAGGAGCGCTCGTCACGGAGAGGGCCAGGGTTCCCATCCGGAAGCCCTCCGGGGTTGCGGGGGCCACCGTGGCGAAGGCCACCGCAGCCGGGTTTCCTGCCCTGACCTGGGGTGCTCCTTGGGGGTCATAGAGAACGACCGCCTCGGCCTCCCTTGCGGCTACGAACTCCTCCAGCCGCCGCCGGATGCGGTCGTAGCGGCCCGCGAGGAGGGCCCGCCGGAGCGCGGGGTCCCTGGTTACGCGCGCGAGCCGGGGCTCGGCGCGCGTGCGGGCATCGCGGTAAAGAACCAGCGTTGCGCGCAGTCCGCCCGCGAGGCGAGCGTCCGACTTCCCGGTCTCGCTGGCGGGGATGATGGCGAACAGCGCCACGGCCGCGGCAACCGTGGGAACCACCGCGATGATCACGAAGAAGAGCGTCAGGCGACCGCGAAAGCTCATCGGGGGAGGACGTACTTCAGGCGGCTGCTGGGGCTCGGGGGACGAAAGACCGCATCAAGCGACTACCAAGGGTCATCGGCGTGAGGCTGAACAGCTTGACAACCGCGCCCCCCGGTCGCAGCCCTGCAGGGGATTGCGACACCTCAGCCGGCGGGGCCGTCGGCGCTACCATGGCAGCCGCCCGCGGCATCGCGGCGCGGGGCTATAGCTCAGCTGGGAGAGCGCCTGGATCGCACCCAGGAGGTCGCCGGTTCGAGTCCGGCTAGCTCCATCTCGAGGAAGCCCTGCACGTGCGGGGCTTTTCTTTTGGCAGGATCGCCCGGGATCGGCCCACATCGGCCCTGAATAAAGGCACTAGTGCCTTTATCGGTGTGTGCCGGCGTGACACCGAACCCCACGCCGGTGAGGATGTGAACTCCGCTCGCACGGCCCTGGCAAGGGATTCCGCCCGCGCGCTTCGGTTCGGGCCCGACAGTCGAGGCGAGCTCCTTAGCTCCTCGTCATCGACGAGAGATAGACCGCCGGCACCTCGGGTCTGGCCGGAAGAAGTGCTTCGCGAGCGCCCTGCTCCGAGCGTCGTAGCTCGGGTTCAAGGTTCGGCCAGGCTACAGCTGACGCACAGCTGCGCGCGAGCTAGGCGGAGAATCCGGTGTCGAGCCCGGCGAGCCAAATCTTTACGGCCTCCGGCGTATTGACACCATGTTGCCGGAGCACATCAAAGTCCAGACGATCGAAGCTCGGACGGCGCCAGGTCGGCCTGACTCCGCGCCGCCAAACTAGAGCCTTGACTTTTGCCTCCAGCCCGGCATAGACTCGCCCGAATACCGGACGAGGGGTCGCCGAGAGGCGTGGAGGTAAACGTGGGGTTTGGTGCTCGCTGCGTCGTTGCGGCCGCCTGCACGGTCGCATTGCTGGCGTTCCCTGCAGTAGTCGCCGCAGACGGTTTCGGCCCGGAGCCCGACGCCCAGCATGAGTTCGAGGTCTTCGACGGACCTGGAAGTTCGTCGCACGGCAACGCCGATCTGGCCAGCCCGAACATGTTCCACACGGCCAACCGGCCGAATCCACAGACGACTAACTCCGACCTCGCCTTCTGGAAGGAGGGCGCGGTGCGCGGGCCGCACCAGGAGCTGGCCGCAGCCGGGAACTACGACGGATTCCGGATCTTCGACATCAAGGATCCGGACGAGCCCGTCCTCGTTAGCGAGATGCAGTGCCGGGGGCCGCAGAGCGACGTCTCGTTTTACCGCGCCCAGGATCGGCTGCTGCTCATCCAGTCGATCGACCGGCCGCAGACCACCGAGCAGTGTCCGACGAGCATGGACACGCCGCTCGCACTCGGCGTCCCGGCGTGCGAGCCGACGCCGGACATCCCGACACCCGATTGCCCGGCTGCCGTACGGACCCTGGTCCAGCCCGGGTTCGAGGGGCTGCGCATCTTCGATGTGACCCGGCCGGAGACGCCGGTCCACATCGCCTCGGTGCCGACGGCGTGCGGCTCGCATACCCACACTACCATCCGGGACCAGGATGACC
>JALZBR010000271.1 GCA_030863485.1 Actinomycetota bacterium | reverse complement strand
TCGGGACCCACAATGACCCCATGGGGGGCAGACCCTCGCCCCAGAGGGACGTGGTGAGTGGCCCCCGTTTTCGCGTCCAACACGCCGAGCGCAGCGGCACCCTGGGCCGTGTACCAGACACGGCCATGAGCCGCGGGCGCCACGTCATGGGGCCGGCTGCCGGCGGGAACGGCGTACACGCTGAACTGCGGCTCCGCCTGCTGCCGGTCGTCGCCCGCGGAGGGTCCGTCCCCTGACGAGGTGGTGACGGCCACTGGCCCGGGCACCGAGATGGAGGGATCGTTCGCCGTCGGCACCGCGCTGGGGCCAGAAGGCGTACAGGCGGTAGCAACCGAGAGAGCAACCGCCACAACCGCTACACGACGATGCAAGGCCGTGCGGACGCCGACCCATCGGGTACGCGCAATGCTTCGACGCGATGACGACGTGGCGTCCGCAAAGTCTGGTCGCCACCGGCTCCTCACCAACGGGACGCTAGCCCCGGTGGTAGGTGCCGCCTCGCCAGCTACTTCCCGACCGGCCGTCATCGGCCGCGGACAGCCGAGACAGTTCTGCGGTAGCTGACGCCGTCCAAGCGGGAGTTCCGGCGGAGCTGGCGCGACCCGCCGGAGGGGATCTTCCATCGGGCGTCCAATCCGACGAGCGTCGTCGCGGCACCCGGCGTGGTTTCGCCACGCGGAAGGCCGCCGGGGCCGCCCTGCCCGAGATCTTGGGCGAGGTCCTCGCAGGCACCTACGTGACGTCCCTCACGTCAGCGTCTCGGCGCCTACCTAATCGCCTGCCTCGACGGCCTGACGGTCAAGCCGACCGCGCGGGACAACTACCGGGTCGCGGCCGAAGTCGCGTCATCCCACGGCTCGGGGGTTGCCGCTGTCGAACCTGACGGCCGAGCAGGTCCACGGCCTGTACCGCCAACTCGAACCTCACGGAAGGCGGGCGGGCATGTGCCGCACCGCCGGCGTGACATGCAAGGCCAACGGCTGCGTTCCCCTCTGGCAGCTGGCCTCGACGACCGGCCTCCCACGCGCCGAGCTGTGTGGGCTGCGCTGGGCGGACGGCGACTTCGAAAAGGCGAGGCTCCATGTGAGCCGGACAGTCATCGAAGTACGCGGGCATCTCGTCGTACAGGACGACGGCAAGACCGAGGCCGTCGAGCGCTCGTTCGCGTTGATGCCCGCACGGTGGACGCGCTGCGTCCCTGGAGGTCCCGGCAGGCCGAGGAGCGCCTGGCCGCACGCCGGGCGCGTGGACCGACACCGGGTTCGTGTTCACCCGCGAGGACGGAAGCGGCTACCCGCCCAAGCGGCTGTCGTGAGCCTTCGCCGAGGTGGACCGTGCCGCTCTGCCGCGGATCGGCATCCGTGGCTTGCGCCACACGTACGCGACCGCAGCGCTCGCGCCGGCGTGTCCCCCGAGGTGGTGAGCAAGCGGCTCGGACATTCGTCGGTCGTGATCGACCTAACGGTCTACGCGTGTCTTCGAAGCCAGGACTGAACCCCAGAGTCTGGGTCGTCACAGCCCGGGGACAAGCAGTGGGAGCCGTAGCCCGCGTCACGGTTGGGAATGGTTCGGTTCTGCTCCCGCCGCCTTTTCCTGATGTATGTCGCTTGCTTGTGGTGTAGCCGTTGGATTATCCGGCCTTGGTGGTTTCCTCGCTTACCCTACTGACTTATCATCCGTTCGAGCGCCCGTGACTGTCCGATTCGTGCAGTCTTCTCGGAGCCTGTCGATCAGGGAAGCGCCTTCTACGAAGGGCTCAGACCACCTTCCAGTCCACGGATTGCAAGGGGGCAAACCCTTCAGTCGGGCGAGCGGTACCTTCGAATCGTGGGCAGCTACCAGCGGCGGCGATATCGCCTCCGGAACACTCCGGCTGCGGGTGCTGGCGCGTTATGAGGGACCAGCCTTGGCAAGGTGTATAGAGGCGTCCCTGGGATGAATTCCAGTGCAGGTGCTCGAAGTGGAACCACGAGGCTCATGGCCCGAGAAGCCTCTACGCCGAGCTTAACTCTCTGCAGGCACAGGCCTCACCTGGAAGGGGTAGCGCTACCAGGCGTCGCGTATCAGCCGCTACCGATAGGTTAGCGGCCCTGCCCAAAACTCGCCCCATCCAGATCAGAGAGGAGAACATCTCATGGCACCACTACGTAAGGTCCAATACGCGCAGGAGTGGTTGTACGTGATCATAGTGGCATCTCTGGCACTCTACCTCGTGATTGTGTTCTTGCCTGGACGTGGATGATCATCGCCGGCATCTCCGCCCCAGACGCGTTCACAACCATACTCGCGGCCATCGCCGGTGCTCTTGCCGGTATTGTTACACCTTTGCAGGCTCCTCCTACCACAGGGGCAGAGACTGCTGCCACGGAAGGAACCCGTACGCGAAGGATCTCCTCGCAGTCACCGGCAGCACCAGAAGCAGGCACTGACCATATGTAGGCCCGGTCACTCCTGCCAGATCCCTTCCCGTAGCAGCCTGATACCGCATGGTCGACTGCGATAGGGACTGCACAAGGTGCTACCCGTCCGCGTCTCTGAGGACTCGCCGATTCCGCTCCTCCCACTGCTGAAGCCTCTGTCTCCACAAAAGGGCCACCACGGGTGAGCCAATCAGGCCAAACAGCCAGACACCAACCATGAACCAGAACGTCGAGGCCACTGGCGGGTCATACACAATCGCCATCGTCAAGAGCAAGGCAACGAACATGACCGAGTTGATGATCGCAGCCGAACGTGCGAGTCGTCTGCGTCGCCGGGCGAACTCAATCGCTATGGCAGCTTCGTCCCGCTGCCTGATGGGCGCTCCAGTAAAGGCGGCGCGCCAGATACGGCGACGAGTCTCGGGATCAAGCTGTCCTTCCCAGATCAGGCGCCACTGCTGTTCGGAAAGCGTGGTTCTCTCACTTCTGACACAGGAAGTAAGGTAGCGGTCAAGCGGGTAGCGCATATGGGCCTCAGGGGGTGCCTTGACGTTCCATTAAAGAAAGGTTCTCGTAAGGCGTATGTAGCGCGCACACCATTCTTAGCTGCTCAGGCCGCAGCCCGCGCTAACCCGGCAGGTACGCGACCTCGTGACCCCGTTCTAGAAACACCCTGCGCGCCTACCCTCGCCTGCATGCATGTCTCATGTAACGACGGTAGTACAGGGCGCATGTCTTATGCTTCGTTCGATGAGTCGCAGTGCGCTCGCGCTTCTGGTCATGGTGGCGTTTGTCGGATTCGTCGGGGTTGCCCTCTTCTACGCGTGGGCTTCGAATTCTGGCGCCCTGGTTCGGTGGGCGTCGAAGTCGCGGGGGTGGGCTGCCGAACACCTTCGCCTTGCCCTCTGGTTCCGGGCTTTCATGAGCGTTGCCCTAGTCTTGATTTTGTTGGCCGTGGTCACCGCGGTTTGGCACGTGGCATCTCCTCCGGGACCTGCTGTCTCCGCGTGGTTCCTGTTGGCGCTGGGTGTCGGCTATGGGCTCTTCCTTCGCCTCGTGTTCGCAATTACGATGTGGTGTGCCCGACGTCTCTCCCAGGGCGAGAACAACTCGCGCAACCGCTTTCATCGGCGACGGGGCTAGCCTACGGGTGATGCTGGCGTTACAGGCGGCTGGGAAGTCTTTTGGTGAAGACGCCGTGGCAGGCGTGGATGAGCGCAGTACTAGTTGCCGCGTCCGCGCTCGTCTACGCCGTTCTTTCATGGAGGGCGTGACTCATGAGGACGTGCCAATCGTGGTGGGCATCATCACGAGCCTCCTCGTCGCGAGCCTGTGTGCGGCTGGCGCCGGCTTGTCGCGCCACCCTCGGACGAGCCTCGTATTGCTTCTCGTTGCGTTGATTCCTCTCCTTGTGTGGGGTGTCCTTGGTCCGATGACGATCGGAGCTCTGTTCTTATTTGCTGCTGGTTTACTCTTCATGGCGCTCATAAAGGTCGCTTCCCGGACCTCGTGATTGGACCCGAGCAGTATCCATCCGGGCTTTCCGGCTATAACCATGCGCTAACCCCGACGCTCGCGGGGCCCTCCTGGTTCAGCCGATACCGCCATGCTGCGGTGCTGGGGTAGTCGCCCTTTTCTTGCGTTTGCCGTGTGGGAAAGGATAAGTGCGCGGTCTTCTTCCCCTCTGCCGGGTGAAGCGGCACTGTCAAGGGACCGACTGGGGCTCGGGAGCCTCGCTGTGAGGAGGGTCTTCGTCGGGCCCGGGGTGGGCAGGTAGACGTACTACGAAGCAGGCACCCGAGGGCGTGTTGGGTTGGTACCAGGTGTCTCCCCCCTGGACTCGGGCGAGGTCGCGAGCAATCGATAGCCCCAGTCCGATGCTCGGCGTTCCACTGGGGTTGCGAGGGGCAGTGAGGAATCGTTGGAAAAGCTGTGGCTGAAACTCGCTCGGAACGCCTT
>JALZBR010000269.1 GCA_030863485.1 Actinomycetota bacterium | reverse complement strand
GTGCCACCCTCGTCCTTGCAATGGTCGGCGGGGTCGGCTTCACGAAGGGGCTGGGCCGGTTCGGATTCGGCGATGGGGCCGGGGACTGGAGCATCGGGGTGACCGGCGACCAAGGGCCGGGCAGGTCGGGTGACCAGGCCGGTAAAAACCCGGCCGCCCCTAGCGCTAACGACGAGGCTTCAAACAAGCGAGCGGCCGAAGCAACGCCCCCCGCCAAGGCTGGCGGTGAGGTGGGAAGCGCAGGCGGGAGCGCGGCGAGTGGAGCTCCGGGCGCTGCCGGTAGCGCTCCCCACGGAGAAAGTGGTCAGGCCGGGTCGGACAGCAAGGGGGCCACTGGATCGGCAGGCACATCCGGGAGCGGGTCGAGTGGGAGCCCCGGGCAGAACACGTGTCCGGCGGGCAACAGAACTCCCTCCCCGAAACCCGACGAGAGTGGTGAAGGCGGAGCTGCGGAGGCTCCGGAAAGCGTCGCAAAGCCATCGCCGACCCCCGGCGATGCGAGCGGCTGCGGGCCAACCGCAGCAGGCAGCCCCGAAAGGAAGAGCTGAAAGGCGAGGAATGATGAACTGGATTCTGTTAGCACTTTTGATACCGGGGGCCGCCATGGCGGCGCTCTTGGTCAAGGACTTCATGCGCGGCCTCGGCAGCGAGCACGCCTGGAGCGATCCTGCCCTGGAAGACGGGGAGAGCCGGCGATGAGCCGGTGGGGACGGAGCGACGACGGGGTTGTGGCCGAGGACCTGGCGGAATACGGACTTGTCCTCCTGATGGACGAGGAGACGGGGCCGGACGATCTGAGCGCAGTGAGGCGCGGGATCGCAGCGGACGCCGCGAACGAAGCCCATGACTTTGACGAGGAAGACGAGAGCTCTTTCGTATTCGTGATTCCCTGGTATCGGAGAAAGAGCTCGCTGCCCTGAGGCCTGCGCTGGAGTGACCGCTCATGCTGCGAGGTTTGCGGGTCGACCTCCTTGGACAATGAGAAATCCTTGAAGCGCTATTAGCGCGCAATAGAAAGGAGCGGGTCGATGGGCTGGAGAAAGAAGGTCGCAGCCGTCCTCATGCTGTTCGTTCTTGCCCTCCCGGCGTGTGGGGGTGAAGCCGAAGAGGGGGATGAGGACACGACGGAAGAGTCGGACTAGGCGCTGGCGCGAACCCCTTCCACCCTCAGAGCCAGGAACGCAGCCAGGGTGGCGTACGAATTTACCGCCGAGTGCATCGCCCAGGGAGCAGCCAAGCCACCCGTCTGCACCCTTAGCCACACGAAGATCATCCCGGCGGCAAATGTGAGCGCTACCCCCGCCACCACGGCCGCAACTGCGCCGTAGATGCTCGAAACGCCGTTCGCACGCGCCATGTGAATAGTAGGCACCACGTGCCATAGACCGAAGGCGGCACTGGATATCGCCGCAGCCCAAACCGGGCCGTATGGAACGAGGAGCGCAAACAGCACGCCGCGAAAAGCGACCTCCTCGAGCAGAGCCGTTCCCAACGGAACCCGAAACAAGATCCGGAAGAGCGCTTCCCCCGCGGACGAATCCTCCAGCCGCCGGTCCGCTATTAGCTTTGCAGTCCTGGGCGACACGAGCGCGATAAACAGGGGAGAGGCCAAGAAGAGACCTCCCGCAACACCCATGCCGGCCTCGGAGAAGGTGTTTCCGACGAGGCCGACGTCGGCAGGCCGGAGGTCTAGGGGACCCAAGGCGAGAACCACTATCCCTGCCGCGACCCCGACATTGATGGGGAAGTACAGACGATGAAATTGCGGCCAGCAGTTGATCAGGTTGTTGTATGCAACCATCGCCCCGGCAAACAGGGCCGCGGACACTGTTAGTCCCCTAGATCAGAAGCGCCGGCTCAAACCCTTACGCGTAGTTGAGCCAGCGTGCGGGACCAACGCTCAAGCTCCATGAACATCGAGCCCGCCGACCGCTCTATTGCCTCGGTCGCGGAAACCCGCCCGTCTTCATCGACGAGGTTCCTCACAAACGTCACCGCGACCGACTCGAACATCGGCATCATCTTGAGAGCCGTCAGGACCGGCTTTAGCATCTGGGCCGCGCGCGTTCCGCCCGAGGCCCCTCCATAGCTCACGATTCCGGCCGGCTTGTACAGCCACTCCTGGTGGAGGAAGTCGATGGCGTTCTTGAGCGGCGCCGAGAATCCATGGTTGTACTCCGGCGTCACGAAGACGAACGCGTCGAGGGGGTCGATTCGAGCGCTCCACTCGATCGTGTGGGCTTGGGTGTAGTTCCTCAGCCGGGGATGTTCGGGCTCGTCCAGAAAGGGAAGGTTGACGTCCGCCAGGTCGATGAGCTCGGGGTCGAAGGCGCCGTGCTCTCGCGCTCGCTCGAGCACCCAGTGCCCTATCGGTCCGCCGAGCCGGCAGGGACGAGTGCTTCCGATGATTATCCCCAGCTTGGGCCGGCTCAATTGGCAGGCCTCACCTGCTCGCCCGCGGGGAACCACTCATCAGCCCATGAAGCAATGGCATCCACCACCCCGGCCAACGACTTTCCCTGCTCGGTGAGCGTGTACTCAACCCGGACCGGACGCTCCTCCAAGACTTGGCGCGTGATGATGCCGTCGGCCTCCAAATCCTTCAGCCTCTGCGAGAGTACGCGGTCGGTGATGCCCGGGATCGCCGCCCGTATGTCGCTGAACCTCGATGCGCCGAGGAGCATCGCCCGGACCACCGCACCAGCCCAGCGTCGTCCGATTATGTCCACCGCCCATTGATAACCAGGACAGCGGTCGCTCTCGATCTGCATCGGGCCCTCTCGTCCAGGTGCCATTGTTCGAACACCTAAAGAATAGCTGTCGAAAACAGCCGTACGGGAAATCCACGGACATCCGTTTGCCGAAGTTGCCTCGGGAATAACTCCAGCTGCATCACCGTTGAGCCAATATCAAACTAATAGCTACTAGTAAATAAAGAGTAGCTCAACGGGGAGAGAAAGGATCAACTATGGCCGTCTTGACATCACCTCAGCTCGAGCAGCTGACAGGCGACTACGTCATCGATTCGGCTCACAGCCGCATCGGGTTCGTGGCGCGGCACGCGATGGTCACGAAAGTACGGGGCTCCTTCAACGAGTTCGAGGGCTCTGTTCACCTGGACGTCGACGACCCGTCGAGGTCCTGGGCCAGGGTAACGATCCAGGCCAAGAGCATCGACACGGGCAACTCGCAGCGAGACGAGCACCTCCGAAGCAACGACTTCTTGGCGATGGACGAGTACCCCGACATCACCTTCGTCTCTACGTCCGCCGAGAGGATCGACGAGACGAGGTTTGCTCTGACGGGCAACTTGACCCTAAGAGGCGTGACGAAGCCAGTCACCATCGAATTCGAGTATCTAGGTGCGGTACTCGACCCGTGGGGCAAGCAGCGCATCGGGTTTGAAGGTTCGACGACCATCAATCGAAAGGATTGGGGAGTGAACTGGAACATGGCGCTGGAGGCCGGCGGGGTTCTCGTCAGCGAGAAGGTAACCCTGGAGTTCGAGATCGCCGCCGTCAAGGTCGACTAACCTCTAACCCCGTTTCCGACAGCGCCTCCCAAGGCTCTCCCCGGGACGTCGAAGTCCCGCTCACACCGCCTTTTTTACAGGGCCGAGTCCCAGTCCAGGGACTCGGCCCATCTTTCATCTCGAATCAGACGGGGCAGCTGGTTTTCTCCAACCGGAACAAGTCGGAGGGCTTGCAGACGCTCCAAGAGATCCCGCACTGGGCAGAACGGAGTGCGTGAGGCGATCCTCGTCAGGTAAAGTCTGGGGCCGAGTGTCCGAGGGGTGCCGGGAAGCCTGGTCGGCGTTCGACCTGCCGTTGAGCCGGGAGGTCTTGAGGGCCCATGTCCGCCGACTGCCCCTCCGTTGGGTGTCCAAGGCGGCCTCGAAGTTGACTCTCCCCCACACCC
>JALZBR010000243.1 GCA_030863485.1 Actinomycetota bacterium | reverse complement strand
AGTCATGACGCCACACAGTACGGATCGCGACTCTTGGCGTCGTTCCTGCCGGGCCGAAAGTTCCCTTTTCCGAAGTCGCTTTATGCCGTTGAGGATGCGCTTCGCTTTTTCATAGCAAGTAAGCCCGAAGCCGTTGTCGTCGACTTCTTTGCGGGATCAGGGACGACGGCTCACGCTGTTATGCGTCTCAACAGACAAGACGGCGGCTCGCGTCGTTCCATCATGATCACAAACAACGAGGTCTCGGCAGAAGAGGCAGCTGAGTTGCGGGAAGCAGGCCTGAGTCCTGGAGACCCCGAGTGGGAGGCCCAGGGCATCTACGAATTCATCACCCGTCCACGGCTCGAAGCCGCGGTCACAGGGAAGACCCCTGACGGCGAGCCGATCGCCGGTGAGTACAAGTTCATCGACGAGTTCCCGATCAGTGAGGGCTTCACCGAAAACCTAGCCTTCTTCGAACTTATGTATCTCGATCCCGATGATGTCGAGCTCGATCTCGCCTTTGAGTCGGTGGCACCTCTGCTCTGGATCAGAGCGGGCTCACAGGGGCCGCTCATTGCCTCACGGGTGAACGACGAAGGAAAACTACTCCCGTATGCGACGACCCCTCGATACGGCGTTCTCTTCGACACAGATAGATGGCGAAGCTTCGTTAATGATCTCGACTCATCTGTATCGACGGTCTTCGTCGTGACGGATTCACCGACCGTATTCACAGGCATCGTTGCTGAGCTCCCGGCCGGAGTCGAGGCGGTAAGGCTCTACGAGAACTATTTGGCGACGTTCGCCATCAACTACCGGCGGCCATGACATGCGATTCGACCTAATCGACTATCAGCGGCATGCAGCTTTAGGGGTCCTGCAGAATCTCTCGCGAGGGAGGGAGGACTGGAATCGCCACAAGAGCTTGTCTTCGTTCGCCCTCTCTGCAGTGACTGGTGCTGGCAAGACCGTCATCGCGACTGCGGTCATTGAGGCGATGATTCATGGCTCGAGCGACCTTGATGTGGAATCCGATCCACGGGCGACCTTTCTTTGGGTGACGGACGATCCGGCCCTCAATCGCCAAACGCGGAACAAGATGCTTGAGGCCTCTGATCTCCTGGCGCCAGCAAGGTTGGTAATCCTCAACAACGACTTCCTTAACGCAGAGCTCTCGCCAGGCCGCGTGTATTTCTTGAATGTTCAAAAATTGTCGAAGTCGAGCGGTCTAGCGCAAGGAGGGAACAACCTTCGTCAGCATTCCATGTGGGACATCCTCACCAACACCATCAATGGTGAAGGCACAGACCTGTATCTAGTGCTGGATGAGGCTCATAGAGGTATGCGCAGGATCGCGGACCGCAAGACCATTGTCCAGCGCATCATCAGTGGGGATGGGGAATCCAATCCTCCGGCGCCGGTGGTTTGGGGAATATCCGCAACAATCGAGCGGTACCTCCGGGCGATGGAGGGGGTCACTAACCGCACCTCCTACCCCTTTGTGCAGGTCGACATTGAGAAGGTTCGAGAGTCCGGTCTTATCAAAGATGAAATCGGCGTCGATGAACCGGATGAAAAGGGGACATTCAGCACCACGCTCCTTCGCGATGCGGTTTCAGCCACGAAGGACTACGAGAGTCGCTGGGCTGCGTACGCCGCTGCACAAGACGAACCAGTAGTTGTCCCAGCTCTTGTTGTGCAGGTACCCGACAAAGTGAGCGCATCGGCGCTCACCGACCTGTTGGGCGTCATCGAGAGTGAGTGGCCGCGACTTCCCCCTGACGCGGTTGCTCACGTCTTTGGAGAGCACGAGGCTCTTCGTCTAGGCGATCGACTTGTTCGGTGGGTGCATCCCGAATCCATCCAAGGCGACCCCGACATCCGCGTTGTACTGGCCAAGGAGGCTATTTCCACAGGTTGGGACTGCCCCCGAGCAGAAGTTCTTTATTCGGAACGACCCGCCAAGGACGCGACGCACATCGCTCAGATCATCGGCCGAATGGTCCGACAGCCCCTGGCTCGTCGCATCCCGACAGACGACACGCTCAACTCGGTGATGTGCTTTCTCCCGCGGTTCGATCGTGACGCGCTCAGCACTATCAAGGACGAGCTCGAAGGTCGTGGCAAGGACAACGGCGATCAGCGCGTCGGCGCGGACGTTGTCCGCCGACCCCGTGTGTTTGAGAGGAACCCCAACATCGAAGCTGAGGCTTTCAACTTGATCGAAAGCCTGCCGAGCATTCCTGCTCCGGACGCATTGGCGAGCCCGCTGCGCCGGGCTAAAGCCTTGGCCAGGCTTCTTACGGATGATGCTGGTGGGACCCCCCTGCTCGCGAATGCCGGTGAAGAGCTCACGCAGAGTCTCAATGCGCGGTTGGATGGGCTAGCTGCTGAATACCAAGACGAGGTATCGAAGAACGTGGAGGACATCGTCACGTTGCGTGTTCATCAGTCCCGTCTCTCCACAACAGGCGGCGAAGCCACAACGACGAGTCGGGTGACGACCACGCATGTACAGGACGTTGATCGAGATACAAAGAAGATTATTCGTGCGGTAAAGGAAGGGGTTGGACAGGATTACCTCGCCTACCGCGTCCATAAGGCTGGGGCGGAGTCGAACAAATTTGACGTCCGGACCGAGGTTGCCGCCTTGTTCATGGTTGAGAATGTCTCCAGAGAGCTCGAAGATGCGGCAACGAAATGGGTGAGGGACCGCCTTGAGCAGTTCGCGGTGGAGATCAAGAATACGACTGGCGCTTCGAAGGCTGCCTACCTGAAAGTCCAAGAGCAAGCCTCTAAAGCCGAACCAACCACGATCACGCTTCGCGACAACCTGCTTGCTCCAACATGCGATAGCAAAGGGAATGCCCTACCTGAGTTTCAGAGTCACGTCTACTCGGATGAGAACGGACTGTTTCCCATCAAGCTCAATGATTGGGAGACTCACGTAATCCAAACTGAAATCGGCCGACCGTCCTTCGTGGGGTGGTACCGCAATCCCTCAAGAGCAAGTCCCGCCGCCCTACGTATCGCTTATCAAGATGAATCGAACAATTGGACCTCTTTGCAGGTCGACTTTCTGGTGGCATCGCGTCGCAATGACGGAAGTTTGGGTGTCTCGATAGTTGATCCCCATGGAGACCACTTAGCGGATGCCAACGCCAAGCTGAAGGCGCTAGCTGATTACGCTGAGCAGTATCAGGACCGTTACGTACGGATCGAGTCGATCGCTGAGGGGGCTGACGGGAGCCTGCGCGTCCTCGACCTACGTGAGCCGAAGGTTAGGGAGGCGGTGCGTGGTTTCACTGGGGGGAAAGTGAGTGCGCTCTATGAGTCTCCAGCCTCACTCCCATTCAAATAGAGGCGTTGGGGCGTAGCTCAGTTGGTCAGAGCGGCGGACTCATAATCCACTATTCGATAAGCGGTCGTCGCGAGTAGGACCATCGAGTAGCTCCCCAAGTGAGTCGAGGTCCGTTTCGAAGACGTGCCCATATACGTTCAGCGTGAAGGCTGCAGAGCGATGGCCCATGATGGCCTGGACAGCCTTATGGGAAGCGCCTGCCGAGATCAGGCGCGCTGCCGCTGAATGGCGCAAGGTATGTAAGCCCGTCGAGGGGAGACCGAGCCGCTCGAGCGTCGGCCGCCAGACCCTCATGTATGCGTAGCGATACCTGATGGGGCCACCTTTCGGCCCTCGGAAAAGGAGCGAGTCAGGGCCCTTCTCGACCCTCTCCCCGAGATGTTGCTTGAGTTCTCCCAGTAGCGAGGGGGGGATCGGGAC
>JALZBR010000224.1 GCA_030863485.1 Actinomycetota bacterium | reverse complement strand
GAGCTCCTCTTTTTCTCCGTTGGCGTAGGTCACCACGACGAAGCCGTTCTCGTCCTCGTTCGAGTACATGCGGTCCACGGTCGCCTGGATCATGGCGGAGATCGCTTTCTCGGGAGATCCGTGAACTCGGGCTTCGTCCTGCGAGATCGGTATCTCAGGCGTGAGGTACTTGGCAAAGATGTCCATAGCGGATCGCTCGTCGGGACGTTCGATCTTGATCTTCACGTCGAGACGGCCGGGGCGCAGGATCGCGGGGTCGATGAGGTCTTCTCTGTTCGATGCCCCGATGACGATGACGTTCTTGAGGCTCTCGACGCCGTCGATCTCCGCCAGGAGCTGCGGCACGATCGTGGATTCGATGTCGCTCGAGATCCCGGAACCTCGTGTGCGGAACAGCGAGTCCATCTCGTCGAAGAAGACGATGACCGGGACGCCTTCCTCCGACTTCTCCTTCGCGCGCTGGAAGATCTGTCGGATCTGTCGTTCGGTCTCGCCCACGTACTTGTTGAGGAGCTCGGGGCCCTTGACGTTGAGGAAGTACGACTGGCGCCCCGTGCGTTCGAGCTTCTCGGCCACCTTCTTTGCCAGCGAGTTGGCAACGGCCTTCGCGACGAGGGTCTTACCGCACCCTGGCGGTCCATAGAGAAGGATCCCCTTGGGAGGCTCCAGCTTGTGCTCTCTGAACAGGTCGCCGTGAAGGAACGGCAGCTCGACGGCGTCGCGGATCTCCTCGATCTGGTTGTCGAGACCTCCAATGTCCTCGTAGGAGATGTCGGGCACCTCTTCGAGGATGAGCTCTTCGACCTCGGGTTTCGGCAGCCGCTCGATGGCCAAGCCCGATTTCGTGTCCATGAGAAGACTGTCTCCGGCCCTAAGGGTCTGTCCGCCAAGGATGCTGTCCGCGAGCTCGATGACCCTCTCCTCGTCGGCGCGGGCGATCACGAGGGCGCGCTTGCCGTCCTCGAGGACCTCCTTGAGCGTCACGACCTCGCCCTGGATCTCGAAGTCGAAGGAGTCGATGACGTTCAGGGCTTCGTTGAGCATGACCTCCTGGCCCCGCTGGAGCTGGCCCACCTTGACGTCGGGTGAGACGTGCACCCTTAGCTTTCGGCCGTTCGTGAAGACGTCGGCCGTCGACTCCTCTTCGAAACCCTCGAGGAACACGCCGTAGCTGGACGGAGGCTGAGTCAGCTTCTCGATCTCCTCTTTGAGGGCGACGAGCTGCTCCCGCGCGTCGCGCAGAGTGCTCGCGAGACGATCGTTGTTCTCGTGAGCTTGGTCGAGCTCCTTGCCGGTCTTGTAGAGGCGTTCTTCGAGCGCACGCATCTGTCGCGGGGCCGCATCTAGCTTGCGCCGCGAGAGGCTCAGCTCTTCCTCGAGCAGCTTTACCTGGCCCCGGAGCTCCTGGACCTGCTGGTCATACTGAGCGATCGTGCGTTCGATGTCGTCCTTAGGGACTTCAATCACCTCCTCGGCGACGCCAAGACTACTCCCCTAGTGGAAAGAATAGGCGCATCCTCAGGGGGCCGGCTGGGGTGGCTCCCCCTGTGCGGCAAGCTTCCTGGCGGTCACGATGAACCCCGTGTGCGCCACCATGCGGTGGTCCGGCCGCACCGAAGGGCCATCGACGTTCCAGGTCCTGAGCATCCCCTCGAACGTACCGACCAGCGCGAACCCGCCTCCGCGAAGCGCCTCGACCGTCTGCTGCACTTGAGGAACGGTCGGAAGGTAGCAGCAGATGATCCCACCGGGGGTGAGTGCCTCCGTGGTCGTCCCCACCGCGCGCCAGGGTTCGGGCAGATCGAACACGATGCGGTCGAAGCCACGGTCGGTGAGCTCGGAGAACACGTCTCCGACTCTCATCTCGACGTTCTCGGGCTTGCCTCCCACTCCCGAGAACCACGAGTTGACGTTCTCGACGGCGCGCTCGTGATGGTCTTGGCGGATCTCGTAAGAGACCACGCCACCGGCGTCCCCCACCGCCCTCGCCAGGGCCAGCGTCAACGAGCCCGATCCGGACCCCGCCTCGAGCACGCGCGCTCCGGGGAAGATGTCTGCGTAGATCAGGATCAGACCGAGGTCTTTCGGGTAGACGACTTGCGCCCCTCGCTGCATCTTCAACACGAAGTCGGCGAGGCCGGGTCGGAACACCAGCATCCGGGCACCCCCCGACGACGTCACGGTCACGCCTGCAGGCGATCCGATGAGGTCGTCGTGGTCGATCGTGCCGCGATGCGAGTGGAACTGGCGTCCGGATTGAAGGGTCAGCATGTAGCGCCGATCGCGTGTGTCGATCAGCAGCACTCGTTCGCCGGCCTCGAGTGGACGGTCGTGCTCGTTCACCGGGTCTTCTTCTGTCGTGGACGTCGGCCCGACGATTTCCATTCCGGGTCCCGCTTTCGTCGCATGGCCAGGCCCTTCATCTTGCAGAAGGAGCACACCGGCTCGGAGTCGTCACGAGCGACGGTGGGCGCGCCGCATGCCGAGCAGCCGACGACCTCGACCTCCGAGGTGTCCTGGAACAGGTGCGAAGCCTTGTCCAAAAAACCGAAGTACATCTGGTGCTTCGTGCCCGGCGACTTCTCCTCCAGGAGCGTGATGGCTTCCTTGTACCGGTGCTGCGTGTTGCCCTCGACCATCGGGCACTCCTCGATGATGTAGTCGATCCCCTTGATGACCGCGTAGGCGGCCGTCTCTCGCTCTGCGATCCGCACGAGGGGCTTGACCTTCTTCACGAGGACCGTCCGCGCGTCGTGGCCGGCTCCGACGATCCTCTCCTCCAGGACCGGGGCCTGCCGGCCGAGCATGTCTGTGTTCCAGTGCAGGACGTTTCCGAACAGCGTCGCCACCTCGTCGTCCAGGTTGTGACCCGTCACGAGGATGTCGAAGCCCTCATCGAGGGCGGCGCGGTTGAACTCATAGCGCTTGTTCAGACCGCACCCCGAGCAGGGGACGCGACCCGTCAGCTGAGCCAGTTCGGGAACGGTGTAGTCGTGCTCTTGCGCGAGAGACCTGACGATGAGCTTTGCGCCGCGCCGGTCGGCGAAAGCGATCGATGCCTCTTTCGATCGCGTGGAGTAGCCGCCTATCCCCAGATCTAGGTAGAACCCGGTTGCGTCATAGCCGAGGTCGAGCAGGAGGTCCCATACGGCAAGCGAGTCCTTGCCGCCCGACACGGCCACCAGGAGACGGTCGCCGGTCGAGAACATCTTGAATTCTTTGATGGCCTTTCTGACCTGACCCTGCATGTGAGCGATGAAGTGCTCAGGGCAGAAGCCTGCGTTGTGGCGCCGGATGTCGACGACCGCGGGGCCCCGACATACCTTGCACTTCACGAGGGGTCCTCGTCCTTGGAGCCGCCGGAGAGAACGGGCCGGATCTCGATCTCGTCATCCTCGTCCAGGGCTTCGTCGCGGGTGAGAAGCGTCGCGTCGCGGATGACGAGCACCGCCTCCGGAACGATGTCGAGGTGGCTCAGCAAAGTCGACACGACCCGGGGGCCGCTGACCTCGACGATTCGATCGGGGTTGCGAAGCTTCACCTTCATGCCCGAAGCCTATGACGACGAAGTGCCGCTAGCTAAGCGGATCAGAACCCGCCGGGTCGCACCGCCAACTCGAGCTCCACCGTGCGTGTCCCCTCTTCATTTACAACTTCGAGCTCGACCGAACGACCCGGCTCGTACTCCGCCAAGGTGTCGATGAGGTCTTGCGCCCGAGTCACGTCTTGTCCGTCCACCTCGGTGATGACCTCGCCGATCTCGAGGCCCTCGGCCTCCGCGGGGCTGTCCGAGATGATGTGATAGATCAGCGCCCCCTGGAGGTCGTCCGGCAGGTCCAGCTCGAGGTCCTCGACGATCTCCGGCTCGACGTCCTGGAGGAGGACGCCCATCCACGGCCTATCTTCCGCCGGCGATGTGAGGATCTCCTCGATCACCGGGATGGCCTCGTCGATGTTGATGGCGAAACCGACGTTCTCCGCGGAGGCGGCCCCCGCCGCGGCGGTGTTGATCCCCACCAGTCGTCCGTTCAGGTCCACCAAAGGTCCGCCGGAGTTGCCCGGGTTGATCGCCGCGTCGGTCTGGATGAGTCCCTCGAGGGTGGTCGAGGCGCCCGTGGAACCCACCTGGATCTTCCGCTCCAGAGCCGAGACGATCCCCTGGGTCACAGTCGGTCCGCCCGTGAGGCCCAGCGGGAAGCCCAGGGCGATCACCTCGTCGCCCAGTCTCAGGGCCTCCGATCGGCCGAACTCGATCGGAGTGAGGTCGTCGGCCTCGACCCGCACGACGGCCACGTCGTTCTCGGGGGAGGTCCCGATGACCGTTCCATCGAGCTTGCGCCCGTCGTTGAGGACGACGGTCACCTCGGTGGCCTGCTGGACCACGTGGTTGTTCGTGACGATGACGCCTCTCTTGTCGATAATGACGCCCGAGCCCTGTCCCCGGCCTTCCTCGATGCCGCCCAGCAAGTCCTCTCGCAGCGCGGTCACCCTGACGTTCACCACCGAAGGAAGCACCTTCTCGATCGTGTCCGCTACCCCTGAGCTGGGCGGGGACTCCTCGCTCTGTGCGAAGACGACGTCGGGCAGGGGCTCGAGGTCGCTCTGGGCGTCCTGGCCGCTGTTGGAACGGATCTGGAAGTCGCATGCGGGGCCGAGCAGCGCCAGCGCGGTGACCCCGGCGACCAGGAGAAGCGATCTCTTCTTCATGGCTTCGAGGATAGGGCCGTGGGGGCGCTATTCGGAACCCCCCCGCTAAGAGGTTCCTAAGAAGCGCGTGGACACCGGGCGTATCGGAGATAGAGACGCTATTGCGCCGTAAGGCCCCTGATCAGGCCGCTTCCGCCGGCGCCTCGATGGCCTCGACGTCGAACTGGCCTCCCAAAAGGCCGTTGAGCGAGTAGAAGATCTGATAGGAGCCGGGCTGGAGAGGGATGGGGACGGTCACGTCGTCGGTGATCTCGGTCAGCGCCTGGAGTCCGAACAACGACACCGTTCGAGCCGGCCCCTCGTGAAGGACCTCTCGGGTATCGGGTTGGACCAAATACCAGCGCTCGACGTATTGACCTGCAGGTGCCGACCACTGGCGGGAAAGCCGGAAGGGGAGGGTCTTTCCCTTCCGGATGGGGATGCCGGAGTCGCCGAACGTCACCCGCGCCGGAGCCACCCGGGTCGAGACAACCTTTCGCTGATAGCCCTCGATGTCCGCTTCCATACGGCTAACTTACCTAAACAATTTCCAGCGAGGCAATCACCGGCCGCCCGTTCTCCTCGACCCAGCGCGAAGCGACCGTCGCCTTGCTGTTCTCTCCCGAATAGAGGATGCGCGCGACGAACGCGTCCCCCTCCGCCGTGACGTCCTCCACCGAGGCGGAGGTCGTCGGGCGCGGCAGCGACTTCATGACCGTGGGGGCCTGCTGCTTGGCTTCGTCGTTCAGGTCGCTCGACGCCTTACGGAGATCGCCGGCCACGACCGCCTGACCGTGGGCCTCTGCATGCTGTCGGATCGTGTTCTCGTCCACGTCGTTCTCCCTTCCCTTGGCGATCGTCACGACGATCGCTCTTGTGTCGTCGGCCGAGGCCATTGGCCGCTGGTCTAGTCCGCGTCGATATGGTCGAACATCTCCTCATAGATCGTGTGATCGTCCTTCTCGACGAGAGGGAAGCCCTCGCCCGACTTCCCCACCCACCTCATCTGCACGCCGGGATTGTGCCAGTTCTGACCTCCGGACGCGAAGAAATGCGGACTGCCCTTGATCACGTCCGAGGATTGAGCTTCTGCCGTGTCCTCGAACACCGTCTTGCGGGCTTTCCCGCTCCGAAGCGCCCTATCCAACTCCTCTTCGTCCACCGACTCGCACTCCTCGGCAACGCGGAGGATCTCGTGGTGGATCGAGATGTTTCGGCTCTCCCCGAAGAAGGCGCGGCGAAGAGCGAAGTCGAGATCCTCGCTTGCAGCCAGGCTCTGGTCCTTCGCGGCGATCACTGCCTCCAGGGCAGGAAGCGTGGTGACCGCGTAGTCGGACTCTGCCCGCTGCCACATCATCCAGCCGGCGTCGGGGTCGAGTCCCCCGGCGACCGGGATCTCTGCGTCGAGGACCCGCTTGGGTGTCGCCCGCCGGTTGAAGAGCTCGAGCGGGAAGCACCTCACGTCGAGGCGGACCTCGTCCTCGAGATGCCTTCGGGCGCGCTCCCGGCGCCAGCGGTGGACGGCGAGGTGCGTCCAGGGGCAGGCGATATCCGCCCACATCGTGAAGGTCTTTGCGTCCGCGGGTTCCACGGCCGCACCTTACCCAGGTCGATACCCTGGAACCGTGTGCATCTTCTGCGACATCGCGACGGGTGATCTCGAGGCCGAGATCGTGTTCGAAGACGAGGTGAGCCTCGCTTTTCTCGATCACCGCCCGCTGTTCGCCGGCCACACGCTGTTGATCCCGAGGGAGCATCACGAGACGCTCGTCGATCTCCCGTCCGCGCTCGTCGGCCCCCTCTTCGCGAACGCCCGGATGCTGTCGCGCGCGGTCAGGGACGCGATGGACGCGGAGGGGACTTTCGTCGCCATGAACAACAAGGTCAGCCAGAGCGTCCCCCACCTCCACGTCCACGTCGTGCCGCGCCGGCGCAAGGACGGTCTGAGGGGGTTCTTCTGGCCCCGCCACCGCCCCAAGCCGGGCGAGATGACGGGCGCCGCGGAGGCCATCCGGGCGGCCATCACAGGAGCGGGGGCCGAGGGATGAGGACCGAGGAGGTGACCATCCGCTCCACCGACGGGTTGGAGCTGGAGGGGGTGGTGGACGAACCGGCCGATGTGCGGGGCGTCTTCGTTCTCTGCCATCCTCACCCGAAGATGGGCGGCACGATGAACGCCCCCCTTCTGGGCGCGCTCCGTGACCGGTTGGTAGACGAGGGGTGGGCCGTGGTGCGTTTCAACTTCCGCGGCATCGGGTCATCCGAAGGTGAGCCCTCGACCGGCGTAGCCGAGGTCGCGGATGCGGAGGGAGCCCTGGACCTCGCCACGGAGCGCTTCCCCCACCTGCCAATGACGATCGGAGGCTGGTCCTTCGGGGCCGCCGTTGCGGTCAGGACGATGGGTGCGCACCCCGAGATCACGGCGGGGGTGGCGATCGCTCCGTCTGTCAAGCCGCGCGAGGGGGTGACCGCAGGCCTCCCCCACCCCTCGGAGATCTCTCTCGAAAGCCCGTTGCTCTTCGTGTGCGCGGTCAACGACGATCTCGTGAGCATCGGGGATTGCCGGGAGTGGGTGGAGGCCGTTCCGTCTTGCGGGCTCGTCGAGCTACGCGGCGCTAACCACTTCTTCTGGGCCAAGTACGAAGACCTCGCGGACGAGGTCTCCAAGTGGTTGAACGGGTTCGTCTAGCTGGGATCCATCACATCGAGAAAGGATCGGCATGCGCTTCGGCCTCGACTGCTCGCAGCACCAACAGACATGGGACGAGATCGTCGACCGGGTCAGGTTCGCGGAAGACGCCGGGTTCGAGGGGGCCTGGGTCTTCGACCACTTCAAGGCGATGTACGGCGATCCGAAGGGTCCTTGTTTCGAGGCGTGGACGCTCCTCGCCGGATTGGCTGCGAAGACCTCGCGCGTCCGGCTCGGGACTCTCGTCACCGGCATTACCTATCGGCCTCCCTCGATCCTGGCCACCGAGGCGGTCACCATCGACCACATCTCGAACGGCCGGATAGAGCTCGCAGTGGGCGCGGCCTGGTTCGAGGTCGAACACAGAGAGCTGGGGATCCGCTATCCGCCCAACGCCGAGCGCGCCCGCCGCCTCGAGGAAGCGGTCTTGGTCATGAAGCTCTTGATGACAGAGGACGATGCCTCCTTCGACGGGCGCTTCTACCGTCTCGAGGGCGCCTCATATAACCCCAAGCCCGTGCAGGACCCGCACCCGCCTCTGTGGATCGGGGCGAATGGCGAGAAGCTCATGCTTCCGATCGTCGGTCGTCACGCGGGCGCCTGGCATGGCTTCGGCGACGCGGACGACCTCCGACGCAAGTTCGAGATCATCTCGCGGGCTGCCGAAAAGGCGGGCCGCAACCCGGAGACGATCTTGCGCTCTACGTCCTTGTCCCTGTCGGAGCCGTTGGACGAGGTGCGTCGCAACATAGAGCGCTTCGCCGAGGCCGGCGTCGGCTATCTGGTTGCGAGCTGGCCGTCCGAGGGCAAGGAGCGGTTAGATGAGTTCATCGAGACCGTAATGCCCGAATTCGCAGAGGCTTAGGTCACCGGCTGCCCGATAGCGCCGGGCGCGACGAGCTGCGGTCCGGGGCCGGCGATCAAGAGGAAGTGCGGCGCCTCCTCTGGACCTCGTAGAGCATCACGCTGGCTGCGATCGCGAGGTTGAGAGAGGACGCGCTTCCTTCGATGGGGATGCGCAGCGCCACGTCGCCGGCGTTCAACACATCCTGTGGAAGCCCTTTCCCCTCGCTGCCGAAGACGAGGATTGCTGGGAGGTCGATCGGCGTGTCCCAGTGCGTCTGCGTGGTCTTCGCCGACGTCGTGACCGCCGTGACCCCCCTCTCCCGGGTCCACGCTCGCAGCTCGTCGAAGTCGGACACCCTCGCGATCGGACGAGCAAAGATCGTTCCCATGCTCGCCTTCACGGCGGTCGGGTGGTACGGATCCGTGACGTCGCCCATGAGCACCAGAGCATCCCCGCCGACGGCGTCGAGCGTTCTCACGATCGCTCCGAGGTTGCCGGGGTTACCGACCTCGTCGAGTGCAACGAAGACCGAGTCCTCCTTGACCTCCAAGTCGTTGATGTGCGCGTATGCGGCGCGGACGATCGCGGCGATGCCGGAGGGATCGTCACGCGCCGAGATCGACGCAAAGGCATCCCTGCTCACGGGCAGTAGGTCGGCACCGCCGGCCTTCTCATCGACGAGCTCCATCACTGGGTGGTCACCAACGATCTCGGGAGCCACGATGAGCAAATCGATCCCAGCACCGTGCTCGATCGCGAGCGTCACCGGCTGGATCCCCTCGACGAGGAACGCCCCTTGCTTGTCCCGGTGCTTGCGGGCCCTCAGCCTGCGGGCTCTCTTGAGGTGCGGATTCGAGGGACTGGTTACGACCTCGGTCGACACCTGATCAGGAGCTGGCGGGAGCGTCCGGAGCGAGCTGAGTGAAGAAGTCGCGACAGCGCGTCGCTTCGGCGTCCTCTCCGATGACCTCTGCGGCCAGTCCCAGACCTCTGAGAGAACGAAGGAACCCTCGGTTCGGTTCGTGACTCCAGGGGACCGTTCCCGATCCCCGCCACCCCGCTTTGCGGATCCGGTCGAGACCCCTGTGGTAGCCGACGCGGAAGTACGCGTAAGCCTGCACGTTCTGGTTGGCGTCGAGGGCCGCCTCCCCGAGCGCCGCCCACGCAGTGAGGCACTCCGGCCACTTCGCGGCCACGGCCGCGGCATTTTCGGCCGAGTTCACGGCACTGAGCTGTTCGAGAGATCCCTCGGGCTCGTCTAAGCGCGTCTCGAGCGGCTCTCCCACGGGAAGATCGATCATGGCCTCATCGTAGAGGACGACGCCGGACGGACTGGTGTCGGAGAGGAGACTTGAACTCCTACGGGGCGATTAACCCCACTAGGCCCTCAACCTAGCGCGTCTACCAATTCCGCCACTCCGACGAAAAAGCCCCGGCGGACGGGGCTACGGGAAGTATAGAACGGTGACCCCGGCGGACCTACTCCTCCTCGTCGTCCGGGCTCTCCTCGGTCACGGTGAGGGTGACCGCGTCGAACCCTCCCGTTGAATCAACCCTCAATCCTTTGATCTCAGGTTGGGCCGCCCAATGCGAGGTGAAGTATCCGATCGGGACGATCGGGACCTCCTTCAAGATGAGTTTCTCGACTCGCCTGTAGAGCCTCAGTCGCTTGGTCTCTTTCGGTTGAGAGCGCGCTTTCTCTAGCAAAGCGTCGACCTTCTTCGAGCTGAACCCGGAATGGTTGTCTGGGGAGTCTGACTCGAACAGCGGTGCAAGGTAGGCGTCGGGCGAGGGGAACTCGGCTATCCAGGTAAGGCGGTATGTCGAGTGCGCGCCGGTCTGAAGGAGATCGAAGAACTTGTTGAACGAGAGCCCGTCGAGCTTGACCTCGAAGCCGGTCTTCGTAAGGTTGCGCTTCATGAGCTTTGCGACTTCGTCGTGCGGGGTCTCGTCGGGGAACTGGATCGTCAGCTTGCGCTTACCGGCGGGGACCTTTTTGATGAGCCGCTTGGCGATCTTTGGCTCGAAAGAGCAAAGTTTCTCGCAGATGTCTTTCTCGAACCCAGGGACGCCGGGCGGAACGATCCCCCGGGCCGGTTCCATGATCCCGTTGTAGACGACCTTTCCGATAGTCCCTCTGTCGATCGAGAAGTTCACCGCTTTGCGGAGCTTCGGATCGTCCAGGCCCTTCGAGGTCAGGTTGAACCCGTAGGCGTACCCGTTCATGAGCGGCTGGAAGTTGCGCTCGCCGTAACGTTCTCCCGCGTCCTCGATCTGTCCCGCCGGCACTTCCGATATGTCGAGCTCCCCCTCGAGGAAGTCGAGCCAGGACGTCGCCGCCTCGTCGTAGGGAACGAGATGGAGTCCGTCGATGTCCGGCTGTCGCGGTGCACCTGCGAACGCCTCCAGGTAGATGTCACCTCCGACATCCCAGGGCTGGGCCATCTGGAACGGACCGTTACCGATGGGATTGCGCAGGAATTCGTTGGCGTTGTTGACGGCGCTCGCTGAGAGAGGGACCAGTCCCGGATGCGTGAGCACGGCGGGGAAGTCCTGGTCGGGCTCCGTCAGCTCGATGACGAGGGTGGTGGGGTCGGGGGCGCGCAGGCCCTCGAGATGCTGCGACTTACCGATCTGGTTGACGGCCGTGAACCCCTTCACACGCTGGAGGACATACGCGAGGTCCGACGCGTTCTTGCGTTCGGCGATCCTGTCGAAGGCGAAGATGAAATCGTCGGCGGTGACAGGCGTGCCGTCGTGAAAGGTGGCGTCGGGCTTGAGCTTGAAGGTGTAGACGGTTCCCTTCTTGTTCGTCTTCCACGAGCGCGCAAGGGCCCCCACGACCTCGCGCCGCTCGGGGTCCCACCGGGTGAGGCCCTCGTAGAGCTGGCGGGCAACCAGCGCGGACCCGGGATCGCCGATGAGCAGCGGGTCGAGGGTCGCGGGATCCTTGATCGCAATCGTGACTATCTCGTCCGCGTCATCGAAGGGGTTGGTGGCGGTGACCGGCGTGACCCCATCTTCTTCGTCTCCCGGCGAGGTGGACGGGGAGGCGCCCTCGGTCGTCTCGGGGGAGGCCTCGGTGCCCGCGGACACCGTTGCCTGAGGTCCCTGGGCGCGGGTGTCCTCGGCGGGGGTGCAAGCGGCGGTTCCCACAGCGGCCAGCGTCAAGAGCGCGAGCGCTCGCGCGAATCTGGTGTTCATCCGATGGGTAAGGCCGCGGCTACGACAGTCGCATGGCCAGGACAACCGTCGTCCCGGCGAAGATGATCGCGATGATGACCGTGATCCGGTCAAGGTTCTTCTCCATGACGGTGGACCCCATCGCCTGGCTCTGCATTCCTCCGCCGAACATCTCCGAGACGCCTCCGCCCCGGCCCGCGTGGAGTAGGACGAGCAGGATCAGGGCCAGCGACGCTGCTATGTGTATGACTTGCAGGATTCCGGTCACCGAGCACCTCTTCTTCGTATGAAGGGATCGCATCTGATCGACCCGGGGGGCCGATCGCGGTCGAACTAGGTTATCCGCCCGTGCGCCCTAGGCAAAACGGTTGTGGTCCTCAGCCCCGAGCGAGGTTCACGAGGTTCGGCATGATCTCCGGCCCCCGCAGGTGGCCCATCGCCCCCCGCCGCGATGCCGTTTCCCCGTAGGCCTCGACCGAATCCGAGCTCACCGAACCGCCGGCGACGAGCAGGGGGACGGGCCCGTCCGTGTGGGCCTTGCGGGCGCAGCTGGTCGAGTGGTCGGCGGTCACGGCGACTATCGAGGTACGGAGGTCGAGTCGGTCCAGCAGAGGGGTGAAGAACGACTGATCGATGAGCTCGATGTTTGCGATCTTGGCCTCGTGATCCCCGTCGTGAGCCGGGACGTCGGGGCCCTTGATGTGGATGTAGAGGCCGTCGTATCCCTCGATGGCCTCGAGGGCGAGCTCGGCCCACTGCGGGTATTGCTCTTCGGGGGGGATGCCGGTCGGGGCCTCGACCACACCCATGCGGGTGAGCCGGGCGATGCCGAGCTCGACGGGCATCTCGACGAAGCAGCCCATCGAAGGGCCGAACTTCTCCTTGAAGGGGACGAGGTCGGGCAGATGGTCTCCCCCGTCTCGAGTCAGGACGAAGTTTCCGGCGAGCTTGCGCGAGGAGGTCCGCTTCCGGTTCACCTCGGACGAGTTCAGCACCTCATACGAGGCACCGAGCCAGGCGTTGGTTAGGTGCGCCGCCCGCCGCGCTCCCTCGTCGCTTTCATGGCCTTCGACCGGAGCTACGTGCACGACCTTGTTGTCGAAGGTCTCCTTTGCGACTCCGAGCTTGCCCTGCCGTCCGTAGGCGGGGTCGGAGTTTTCCACCTCCGCCGACAGGGGGCCCTTGTCGGAGCGGAGCACGAGCACGCCGCGGTGACCGATCGTTGCCCGGAAGTCGAACGTGGCGCCCGGGATCGAGACCTTCTCCTGGACTTCGGCTGCCAGCGCATGAGCTTCCTCGGAGCTGAGGTCTCTGCCGACTCGCCGATCGACGATCGTCCAGCCTCCGCTCTCTTCCTCGACGGTGGCGAAGTTCACCCTGTAGGCCAGGTCGCCCTGGGCAACTTCAAGACCGGCTCCGACGGCCTCGAGGGGGCCGCGGCCCGTGTGGTGCTGGTGGGGGTCGTAACCGAGGATGGAGAAGACAGCGATGTCTGATTCGGGGGCGATCCCCTCGCCGACCGTCGTGACGTAGCCGTTGCGTCCCCGGGCGGCAAGTCGGTCGAGGTTCGGCGTGTGAGCCGCCTCGAGTGGTGTTTTGCCGCCCAGTGGGTCGAGCGGATCGTCGCCGAGTCCGTCGAGGATCACATAAACGATCCGGTGAGGGCTCACCTGGCCGCCTTGGCGATGGCGGCGAACCCGGCGGCGTCGAGTGAGGCTCCTCCCACCAACGCGCCGTCGACGTCCGTCTGAGACATCAGCGCCTTGGCGTTCCCGGCCTTGACGCTTCCCCCGTACAGGATCCGCACCTCGCCGGCTGTCTCCTCGGAGAACTCCTGAGCGATGACCTCTCGGATGTATCCGATTGTCTGTTGTGCGTCGTCGGGGGTCGCGGTCTTGCCCGTCCCGATGGCCCAGATCGGCTCGTAGGCCACCACCGTCTCGCGCAGTTGCTCCGGTCGCAGTCCCTTGAGACCGGCGCGCACCTGGCGCTCGACCTTGCTCCGCGTCTCGCCCGCTTCTTTCTCGCTCTCGGTCTCCCCACAGCACATGATCGGAACGAGGTCGTTGTCGAACGCGACCCTGACTTTCTTGTTCACGCCCTCGTCGGTCTCGCCGAAGAGCTCGCGGCGCTCGGAGTGTCCGAGGATCACGTACTTGACGCGCAGGGCCTTGAGCATCTGAGCCGAGACCTCGCCGGTGTAGGCGCCGCTCGCTTCGTAATGCATGTTCTGGGCGCCGAGCGAGAACTCCAGGCGGTCCGACTCCATGAGCGTCTGCACGGTTCGTAGAGACGTGAACGGCGGACAGACCGCGACCTCGACCTGGCTTGGATTGTGCCCCGACAGCTCGTAGCCGAGCTGCTGCACGAGCTTGATGGCCTCGTGATGGGTGCCGTTCATCTTCCAGTTGCCCGCTATCAGCGGAGTCCTCATTGACTCTCCTTCCTAAGCACCGCCACGCCGGGGAGCTCACGCCCCTCGAGTAGCTCCAGAGACGCACCGCCGCCGGTCGACAGGTGCGAAACCGCGTCCGTCATGTCGAGTGCGGCCAGCGCCGCGGCCGAGTCGCCGCCACCGGCGACCGTGAATGCTCCGTCCTTGGTGGCCTGGGCCATGGCCTCGGCCACCGCTTTGGTCCCGCCCGCGTAGGCGTCGATCTCGAATATCCCCATCGGTCCGTTCCACAGGACGCTTCGGGCCCGTCTGATCGTCTGAGCGAAACGGACCCGCGACTCCGAGCCGATGTCGACCCCCATGCGGTCTCCGATGGACTCGAGCGGAGTGTTGGCATGGGCGGCCCCCTCGTCGGGTGAATCCGCGGCCACGACGTCGCTCGGGAGGATGATGCTCACTCCCTTTCGCTCCGCCTGCTCGAGGACCCCCTTCACTTCGTCCACGCGGTCTCGTTCCACGAGGGAACGGCCGACCTCCTTGCCCTGAGCCGCGAGCAGCGTGAAGGCCATCGCCCCGCCGATGCACAGCGAGTCACATCGATCGAGCAGGTTATCGATGACCCCGAGCTTGTCGGAGACCTTGGCGCCCCCGAGCACGGCTACGAATGGTCGCTCGGGTTCCTGCAGAAGCCGTTCAAGTTGCGCAACCTCTTCGTGGAGAAGCAGACCGGCGGCGGACGGGAGCTTCTCGGCGACTCCGACAATGGAGGCATGCGCGCGGTGCGATGCTCCGAACGCGTCGTTGACGTATGCCTCCGCAAGGTCCGCCAGATCGTTCGCCAGCCGCGGATCGTTCTTCTCCTCACCGGGTTCGAAGCGCAGGTTCTCCAGAAGGACCACCTCTGCCTCGGAGGAGCAGGCCTTTTGCGATCCAGGACCGGCGACGTCTTCGCTTACGACCACGTCGCGTCTCAGCAGCTCGCCGAGACGCTCACCGACGGGGGCCAGCCGGAGCTCTTCTACGAACTTCCCCTTCGGGCGCCCGAGGTGCGAGCACACGGCCAGTCGAGCGCCTGTGTCGAGGAGGGCCTCGAGCGTCGGAAGCGATGCCCGGATGCGGAGATCGTCGGTAATGCGACCGTCCGCCAAGGGCACGTTGAGGTCGCATCGCACGAGCAGGCGCTTGCCCGCGACGTCGAGATCGGCAATCGAGGGGAGGGCACGCATGGGGGCCAAAGATACCGAACGGTCCTCCCGGCCCCCGGCGGGTGGCTCCGGGGCCCAGAGCTCGTTCTTTGCGCCCAAACGTTCGCCATACGTCGCTTTCGGCACAAAGAACGGTTGACGAGGGGCGCTTGCACCTCCCGGGCTTGTCTTCATCGCCGGCCCCCGTCACGCTTGGGGTGTGGGTGAGACCAATGGGCTGCTCCGAGCGAGGGTGGACGTGGACGAGGGTCGCTTGTGGAAGGCGCGCGATCGGCTGACCGGCCTTTTGAGCAGAGATCCCGCCGACCAGGAGGTCCTGCAACTACTCGGCGAGGTCCACTTCGCCATGCGCGACCTCCCGGCGGCCGGCCGGTACTGGTTCCTCACCGAACGAACCGGCCCGGAGGTCGAGGAGGCGTTGGGGGCCCTCAAGGCCCGCTTCCCGACGCCTCAGTCCCTCGGGACCGCCCTGCCCGTCTACGCCTCGCTGGAGGCTTTCCCGAAGACGGTCCGACAGAGGGTCGCGGGGGAAGGGGTGATCGAGTTCCTTCCTCACCGCGCCCGGCGTCCCGCCCACTGGCAACGTCCGGTCTTCACCGCCGAGCTGCTGTCCCCGCAGCCGCGCGCGCCCCGCTATCCGTTGGGGCTGCTCCTAGCGGGGGCCGTGGTGATCCTCGCTCTGGTGGCTGGGGCGCCCCTCCTGCTCGACTGGCCGCTAGTGGGCGGCCTCGGCTCCTCGTTATCGCGGGGCTCGGTGGAGCCGTCGGGATAGCTCCCGACCGCAGGCGCGTCGAAAGGAGAGTCCCGCCAAGCTTAGTGCTCGTGCGGCCCCAGCTGCCCGACGACCACCGGTAGAGCTGCGACGACCTCCAGGATTGGCCCCTAGATTCGTTTCATGTGCGAAAAGCGCCACATA
>JALZBR010000217.1 GCA_030863485.1 Actinomycetota bacterium | reverse complement strand
CCTCGGCCCTCTCGGGCGCTTCCGCTGCTTGTCCGGAACGAGCTTCTGCTCGGACCCGCCGGCGCGTCGTCTTCTTAGTGGTCTTCTTCGTAGACTTCGGCCGCCGAGTCGTCGTCTTGCGCTGATTCACCTCTCCGTCGCCTCGTTCGGTGGCAGGCTCTACCGTGGGAACCGCCGCCGTTTGTCCTGACCTCGGCGCGGCCTTCGCTCCTTCCGCCTGCGCCTCCGTGGCCGCGGTCGCTTCCGCCGGTCCAGGCTCGGCCTTTGATGTCGTCTCGGCGGCGTCGGTCCGAGCTTCACTGCTCGCCTCGGCCGCCGCGCGCCGTCGGCGGGTCCTCTGGGCGGTCTTCTTGGCGGTCCTGCGTCCCCGAGCCGGCGCTCTGGCTGCCGCCTCTTCCTCCCCCCCTTCGCGCGCAGGCTCTAACGTTTGTGGGGCAGCAGGGGGCACCACCTCTTGTGCGACGGGTGCGGCCGCAGCGAGCTGCGCCTGTGCTGCTAAGCGCTCGATCTCTTGTTGCCAGGTGGACTGTGCACGCTCTCGCAGCGCGAGGTCCTCTCTGAGCCGCACTCTCCCGGCTAACCACCCGCGCACAGCGCCCAAACCTGTGAGCACGGCGAGGAGCCCAAGGCCACCTGCAGCGCCCATTCCAAGCGACGCCCGGTTCATCGTGCCGTCCAGGGGGCTGCCCGGCACGGGACCCGCCGGCAGGCGCAGCGTCGCGGCCAGCCAGTGGCGGCTGCCGTAGGCGAGGGCAGCTCCGATCACGACCGAAGCCAGGACGGCCGCGATGTGCCAGACCCACTGGAAGGCGCGCGTCTCGGAGCTGCGAACGACGAAGAGCGCCACAAGCACCGCCAGGACTACTAGTCCCGCGCCAAGGCCTAGTCCGATGGCCGCTCGGTTGATCGTGGCCTCGATCACTTGTCGTCCCACTGGTCCGGGCCTGAGCCGGAGCATGGCCGCGAGCCAGTGCCGAACCGCGAAAGCGACCGACAGCCCGATGACGATTGACCACAGAACGGCCGCGGCCGGCCAGATGAAACCCGGGGAGTCGTCCTCGCGGAGCGGCTGTCTGGTTTGTGTCATGAGGGGCGAAGTCCAGAGTACAGCCCGAACTCCGCCGCGGCGGCGCGCGACTTCGGGACCTCGTTTTTAAGTCTCATCTCGACAAGTCCGACATCCCGTCTGATGGTGTGCAAGGAGGACAAAACGCTCGAGCGCGGCTGCACGACCCGGCGTGCGTCCTCGTCTAATCCCCAACAGTGTTCGGTCGTGCTTGAAGCAACTTGAAACAGTTGTGCATTGAGCTTCCGAGAAGCTTTTCGCGAGCGTGCAGGAGCCAGGACGGTGAGAAGTGAAGGCACGATCTCGGTCGTCGGCCTCGGCTGTGATCGGGTCGCGAGTTGCGCGGCGTTCGACGAGGGCGGCCACGTTGCTGCTCGCCGACGCCGGCATCGCCAGCCGCCGGCGGGCGCCTTCGTGAGTGGAAACGGCGTCAGCTGGGCAGCGAGAGGGAAGAGGGGCGCTCAGCCCCTTCCTGCAGCAACCATTCGACGAACTGCTGATTACTCAGCGCGGTGGGACCTCGCCCCCGTCTGACTCGCTCGATCGCTTCCTCCGGGGGGATCCCCTGCTCGATGAGAGTGCGAGCGACGACGAGACCGGAGCGGTTGTTTCCTCCGTGGCAATGAACCAACACCTTGCGCCCGTCTTGGATCAGGCCGACGATGAACTTCGCAAGCGTCCTCACCGTTGGCGCGTCGGGCATCGGTCCGTCTTCTATGGGCCAGTGAAGGTACAGCCCCCAGTGCAGCTTCTTGGGAAGGAAGGAGTCCGGAATCTCCTTGAGGTTGATGACTGCCGTCACTCCCCGCTTGAGATAGTCCATAGATCTGGCAAGGCTGCCGGACATGAAGAGGCATGGACCGATCTCGTACACGTCCATTCGTTTGGGTCGACTCAGCCACTCGACTAACTTCATCTGCCTCTGGCCCGCTTTCTCTTGCTTAGTCCTCCCAGCCCCACCGCGGCTTGTCGCCCGCGCCTGGGCCGACCTAATGACATTCGCCGTCCGCCGAGCTTAACGGGAGCCGGTTAGCGCCCGGCCCCTCCTGCGTGCCCTCGCCTGCCCGGAAGTCGTCGAGCTAGGAGAAGGGCGACCGACTATGGCGTCGCTCGAGCTGGAAGCCCCTATTCCTGCTCTTCATCCTCGGAGCCGCAGACCTGGAAGCCGTACGAGCGCATCTCTTGGTCGATCGACTCGAAGCTCTGGAACAGGTCTTGGACCGCTCGCTCGAAGGCCTGTTCTTGACGCGTCGCGGCAAGCCTGCCCGCGCGTTCGATCTTCTCGATCGTCGCCTGCCGCCGCGTCCACAGGTCCTCGATCCTCGCCCTGTCAGCCGGCGGAGGCGCCAGCTCCCTCAGGTCGGCCAGTGTGGCTCGCTCGATCGGCGCCACCCGGGGAAGGAACCGAGCCCACCCCTCCAACGGGGGTGGGAACGTCCTCAAGTACTGTCCCTCGAGCGCCCTGATCTGCTCGCTTCCCCTTCTGCAAACGGCGTCGGCTTGGACCAGGAAGCGCCGCCTTTCTGCCGGGAGCTCCGCGACGGGCACCCGCTCAGCCCCCTCCTGCTCGTCCTCCCTGCACCTCGTCAAGCCGTAGGCCGCTGCTTTGTTCTCGAAGTCCTCGATGTTCTTGCCGCCTTCTTGCTGAAAGAGCCGGGCGCCGAAGGCGACATCTGTAGTCGCCCGCTCGAAGTCGGCGACCGCCCTGTCTCCGGCCCTGAGCATCGCCTCCACTTCGCGCTCGTCTCCCTCGGGGGCCTCCAGCCCTCGCAGGTCGGACATCTGCTTCTTGCCAATCGGGGCGGCCTTCTGAAAGAACGCGGGCAGCTGCTCGCGCGTGGCCGGAAAGTCGGTCTCAAAGAGGCGGTCGAAGTCCTGCTGACCGGCCGCGCAGATCGAATTGGCCTGCCTTACGTACTCTGCCTTCGACAACGTCTCGTCTTCCTCGCCGCACGCGGCGGCCAGGAAAAGGACTAAGAGCCCACCCGCCACTCCTCGAACGAGCTTCATCTTGAACCTCCATACGAGCAAAGCGACCACCGAGCTCCATTCTGTCCCAAGCCGAGTCCCCTGTCCTGGACGCCGCCTCGTGCTGCCACATCCCTAATCTTTTCAGAGCGCTTGACGGTCTGTTCGTGGTGGTGGGACGGTCACGCTGTGACTTCCGCTGACGGCGCGGCGGAGTTCGCGTCGCCCGCCGAGGCCTATGACCGGTACATCGGGCGCTACAGCGGTCAGCTCGCCCGGGAGCTCATCCGCGTAGCAGGAATTCGCGAGCAGCAGCGGGCCCTCGACGTGGGCTGCGGCCCCGGTGCGTTGACCGCGGAGCTCGCCCGGGTGGTTGGACCACACAATGTGTCGGCCCTCGACGCATCCGAACCCTACGTGGAGGCGTGCCGCCAACGGACGCCGGGCGCCGATGTCCGCTTGGGGATAGCGGAAGCGCTCCCCTTCGGCGTCGGGGAGTTCGATTTCGTCTTCGCCCTTCTCGTCCTCAACCTTCTCGACGACGCCGAGGCCGGCGTTCGGGAGATGACGCGCGTTGCCCGGCCGGGCGGCGTTGTCGTCGCGTCGGTGTGGGCCGACGATGGGATGCCGCTGTTGCAAAGCTTTTGGGAGGCAGCGCTGGCGGTTGCTCCAGAGGCGGTCGTAGCCATCTCCGAAACGGGCCGTGTGGGGTACCGAGAAGAGCAGCTGTGGGCGTTGTGGCGACAAGTCGGCTTGGGCGACGTCTCCGTCGGCGGTCTGGAGGCAAGCACTGCCTACGCGAACTTCGACGATCTCTGGTCGCCCATCGAGGCGGGCGTCGGGAAATCGGGTGAGCTGTATCGATCGCTCGACTCGGAACGGAGGCGGGCGCTGCGGAGCGAGATGCAAGCGCGCCTCGGCTCCCCCACCGGCTCGTTCCGCCTCACCGCGCGCGCTTGGTATGTGCGAGGGACCGCGTATGGCGTTGCCTGAATGATCGAAGGGTTTGAGACCAGGGCACAAGCCGTCCGGGACTCGTTCAAGACCCTTTGAGGGGCCGGGGAGTACACTTCTGTGCGTGGGGGATGTCTTCACCAACGCCGGGGGCGACCTGGAGGGCTTCCACTACCACGGGCTCTCGCGCTCGATAAGAAGTTGATCCTGTGGCGGGCAAATCGAAGAATCTGCGCCGGCCCGACGAATCGATAGAGCTGCCGGGCATCACCGAGCACCTCGTCGAGGTCGGGGAATTGACGGTCGGGCGGTCCATTCAGGCACCCGGCTGGCGTTGGTCCACCCATGTCAAGCCCATCGTCGGCGGCGAGTGGTGTGAAGCGCATCACGTTGGCGTAGTTGTCTCGGGGCGCTTTGGCGTCGATTTCCGCGATGGGTCGAAGCTGGAGCTGGGTCCGGAAGACGTTTACGACGTCCCGCCGGGTCACGACGGCTACACGATCGGCGAGGAACCCGCGGTGCTCATCGAGTGGTCGGGGCTGAGGACGTTCGCGCGCGGCATGACCGGCACCCACGGGCGCGTTCTGGCCACGCTGCTGTTTACCGATCTCGTGGATTCGACCGCCACGGCGGCGAAGCTCGGGGATGTCGCGTGGAGGGAACTCCTCGCCACGCACTACCAGCTGGTCAGATCGCAGTTGGAGCGGTTCCAGGGGCGCGAGGTGAAAACGACCGGAGACGGACTCCTTGCGGTCTTCAATGCCCCCGCCGCTGCCGTCCGATGCGCTGCCGCGATCCGAGCCGTGTCTCTGCGAGACGATCTCCGGGTTCGGATCGGCGTTCACATCGGCGAGGTTGACGCTGTAGGCGATGACGTTAGAGGCGTCGCCGTTCATGAAGCCGCTCGCGTCATGGCAACGGCGGGGGCTAGCGAGATCTTCGTCAGCGAAACCGTCAAGGTGTTGTGTGGCGGCGAGATGTCTTTCGAGGACAGAGGGGTGCACACACTCAAGGGGCTGCGCGAGCCACTCCGTCTTTTCGCCTACGCCCAGTAAGCGTGGTCATCGAAGCCGGCTGTTTGCGCCCCTGACTCCGTAACTGGCGTTTGGAGCGGTCGAGCGGATCAGCTTTTGGCGCGTTGATGCCTCATCAGAGCCGCCATGACCGAAGCAAACAATCCTCGAGGGTTGTTGCGACGTTTACCTGTGGGCCGGACTCGTTCACGAACCTTCCCAGCGGACTGGGTTGTCCGTTCCTGATTGACGTGGCGGCGTAAGGTCCCGTCTCGAGTATTAGCGGGGATGCGCTCTTAAATGCGGGCGTTGGTGCTCGTAAGGGGATTGGACTTGGACTCTCTTGAAGAAGTCGTCGGCGAATTCCAGTGCACTCGTCACACCCCACGCTGCGCACCCGTGTCCGAGGCACTTATCGGGGAAGAACGGGTTGCCTGCGCCCGTCCGGGGAGGGCGTCGTCCCGTACGAGACATCAGCCGAGCAACTCGAGAAGCCGATGAGGCGACGGGAAGGTCGAAGGGTGGGCCGCCAGCAGCCCCGCAGCCGGGATACCCGCACGGACGGCCGTTCGTAGTCGGCCTAGTCGAGGCCGCCTAAACCGAGAGCCTCCACGCCGAGACTGGCAGGATGAACAGTGCCCCGATCCTTAAACGAACCGCCCAATCCGGCATTGCTCTAGCGCCGAGAACGCGCTCCAGTCAAGATTCCACCGAGCCTGATCCACGTTCCCGGAGGGGACCCGGCGGTAGGCGTCCGGGGACTCAGTGACGAATCTTAGGTTCCTATGCCACAATGCGCGCCCCCGAGGGAAGGAGGAGCATATGTACGCAACCGTACGTCGCTACGAGGGCGTAACTGATCCCGGGGAGGCGGGGCGGCGTGTGGAAGAAGGGTTTGTCCCGATCATCAGCGCGGTTCCGGGCTTCCTTGCCTATTACTGGGTGGACGCCGGAAATGGCGTGATGGTGTCGACGAGCGTTTTTGAGAGCCGAGAGGGCGCCGAGGAGTCGAACAGGAAGGCTGCGGACTGGGTGAAGGAGAATTTGGCGTCCTTGCTTCCAAACCCGCCCGAGATTACAGCTGGGGAGGTCGTCGCCCACCAGGCAGGGTAAGGGAGGGCCGGGGAACAACACCGGCGTTTCAGTTTGTCCCCGCGCTCGCCGGGCTGCTCGACAGTGGCTAGGCCACAAGCGCTTGATGGGGCCCGGTGGGCTCGGATCACCACCGAAGCGGCTTATTGGCCGGACCTCGCCGCCTGGCATGCCGGATCGACGGCGTTCTCAGCAAGCCCGACCGTCGCCGCTGCCGACCCGACGCGGCGCGCTTGCGGGTCCCGCGAACTCGAGTGGGGTCACCCGAGCGGTCAGGTCCGCTTGGTTGTTCAAGGCGGCAGGAGTCAGCTGGCCGGGCGCCGGAACGGCGGCCGGACGCAATCTGGCGCACAGCACGCCGAGCACGCCAGAACGGCAGCGTGGAGACACGTGCAGGACCAAGTTGGGACGCGCTACGAGATCCGGTGTGCGTCGCTACAGCGTAAGGATGTAAGTTTCGATGGGCGGGTAGTGATCGAGGCGCTCGGTGTGGGGTGCCAATGATTCGTTGAGAGGGATCTCAAGGCGCTGAGCGGCGGACTGGGTGAGTAGCACGTACCCCGAGCGGCCCACGAGGTTCGAGACCTTGTTCTTGAGCAAGATGTGGGCCATCGTGACGTCCGGACCCAAGAGCTCGTCGTGACCAGCGATCGACTGTACAACATAGTTTCCCCAGTGCAGCACGAACTTCAAGTCGAGCTCGTGGAGACGCTCGCAGGCCGAGCAGTTGCAGAACATCAGTTTCACCGCCTCATCACGGCGCTCTCGATACTCCTCGTAGCAGCGTTTGATGCACTCAATGACGGAACCGCCGCGAGACTCGAACTCGTCGCTCGGCGCGTACGCGAAGACGGCGTCGCCCTCGAGCTTCGACAAACGAAATGGCGGTACAAGTCGCGTGACGATCCCGTCCAGCAGACTCGTGACGAGAGGATAAGCGGCAGGCAGTTCTGGCATCGTCGCCATTTCCTCACCATGCGCGCCCGCCACAGCTTGCATAAAACCCGTGTAACCGGAGATATCGGCGAGTAGGAGCGCGCCACGTGTGCCACGAGAACCGTCCATCCGCATACGCTACCCCTTCGACCGGACGCTTGCTCGCCAGTCATAGAAGTCAGATCGAGGCGTGGCAAGCGAACGCCGAAGCGGAGAGCGCGCTCATGCGCAAGCTGTGGGAACTCGCTGAGCTCGCACACCAGCGCATGGCTCGCATGACTCTCGAAGAGAAGGGCGTCGTCCTGGACCTGCTGGACGTGCGTGTGCACGTCACCGGTTACAAACCACAGCAGCTCAGTATCGAAGGCGTGGTGCACGACAGTCTGCTCGACGACTTCGAACGGCCCGTGAGGAAGCGGGCAACCAAGATGGTGGGCCGCCAGGGACTCGAACCCTGCCCGCCGGATTAAAAGTCCGGAGCTCTACCAGATGAGCTAGCGGCCCTGCACTCGGTTCTTAGACTAGCTGCAGACTCGCGGCGCGGTCGCGT
>JALZBR010000178.1 GCA_030863485.1 Actinomycetota bacterium | reverse complement strand
GCGCGACGGCGCGCGGAGTTGGGCGGAGGGTTGCACGGAGACGTGGCGGCGAGCGAGCCGACCGTGGCATCATCGGAGGCAGCGAAGAGTGGCTAATCGCATCCTCGATGTCAGGAACGTCACCCAGCAGTTCGGCGGCCTCAAGGCCCTCTCCGACGTCACCATGTACATCGACGAGGGAGAGATCTTCGGCCTGATCGGACCAAACGGGGCGGGCAAGACGACGTTCTTCAATGCCGTCACCGGCATCTTCGCCCCCACTTCCGGAACGGTCGAGGTGCTCGGGAGCCAAGTCGCCAACAAGAAGCCTCACGACATCACCCAGCTCGGCGTCTGCAGGACCTTTCAGCAAATCCGATTGTTCCCGATCCTCTCCGTGCTCGAGAACGTCATGATCGGCGTCGACGCCCGTTCGAAGACGGGGATCATCCGCTCGATGCTGAAGACCCCGCACGTGCGCAAGGAACAGGAGGAGACCGAGAAGAAGGCCCTCGAGCTCCTCGAGTTCTGCGGCATCCGTAAGTTCGCAAACGAGCTTGCGACGAACCTCGCCTACGGAGACCAGAGGCGACTCGAGATCGCCAGGGCGCTGGGCACGGGGCCGAAGCTCCTCCTGCTGGACGAGCCCGCGGCGGGGATGAACCCCGTCGAGAAGAACGGCCTGCGAGACCTCATCAAGAAGATCCGCGATCAGGGGATCACGGTCATGCTCATCGAGCACGACATGAAGGTCGTCATGGGACTGTCCGACCGGGTGGCGGTCCTCGACCACGGCGAGAAGATCGCCGAGGGCAAGCCCGAGGAGGTCCAGCGCGACGAGAGGGTCGTCGAGGCGTATCTTGGGTCCGGGGCCGGCGGTCAGGCCGGCAAGAAGGATTCCAACGGTGATGGCCAGACCGGCCAGACCGCGTAGCTCAGGAGACATGTGATGGCCGGCAAGGCGCTTCTCGAACTCAAGAAGATGACCGTCAAGTACGGCGTGATTGAGGCCGTGCGCGAGATCGATCTCACCGTGAACGAGGGCGAGATCGTGACTCTGATCGGCGGGAATGGCGCGGGGAAGACCTCGACCCTTCGGGCCATCTCCCAGGTCCATCCCCCGGCGTCGGGCCAAGTCATGTTCGACGGCGAGGACATCACGAGCCTCCCCAGCCACGACATCGTCGCCCGCGGGATCCTGCACGTTCCCGAGGGTCGTCACATATTTCCGACGATGACGGTCGCCGAGAACCTCGAGATGGGCGCGTTCCAGCGGAAATCCGCCCGAACGGAGTTCAACGAGGACGCCGACCGCGTGTACTCGTTGTTCCCCGTCCTCAAGGAACGACGAAAGCAGGCTGGAGGAACCCTCTCGGGCGGTGAACAGCAGATGCTTGCGATCGGCCGGGCCCTCATGGGCCACCCGAAGCTGTTGATGCTCGACGAGCCGTCGATGGGCCTGGCACCCCAGTTCGTCGAGCGCGTATTCGACGTGATCGACGAGATCAACCAGCAGGGGACACCAGTTCTCTTGATTGAGCAAAACGCATCGATGGCACTCCAGGCCGCCGATCGCGGTTACGTCATCGAGACCGGGGAGATCGCGTTGCACGACGACGCGAAGAAGCTTCTCGGCAACGACGATGTTCGCAAGGCTTACCTCGGAGAAGAGTAAACAAGCCCAGGCCGTGTCTCAGGACTAGTCGTAGGAGGAAGGACCGGATGATGGCAACTAGGAACCGAGAGGGCAAGACCTTTCTGATCAAACTCGTCGCTCTGCTGGCGATGGCTCTCGTTCTCTTCGCCGCCTGCGCGGATCCAGATGAGGAAGAGACGAATACCGGCGGTACGGAAACCGAGACGACGGAAGGTGGCGGCGAGGTCACCACGAAAGAGGAAGGCGTTCTCACGGTTGGCTCCGACATCCCCTATCCGCCGTTCGAGTACCGCGAGGGCGGGGAGCTGGTCGGGCTGGACATCGACGTCATCAACGAGATCGCCTCGAGGATGGACGTCGAGACCGACATCGTCGACACGTCGTTCGACACGATCTTCACCCAGCTAGCTGGAGGACGCTTCGATGTCGTGATCGCCGCCTCGACGATCACGCCGGAGCGCGAGAAGGAAGTGAACTTCTCCGATCCCTACTACAACAACCAGCAATCGCTGACCATCAACACCAAAGAAGGCACCGACATCCAGAGCCTGGACGACCTGTCCGAGGGAGACGTCGTCGGTGTGCAGAACGGCACCACCGGCAAGACGTACGCGGAGGAGAACGTCCCCGAGGGTGTCGAGATCCGCGCCTTCCCAGAGGGGCCCGACACGTACACGGCTCTCGAAGCCGGTCAGGTAGTTGCGGTCGTCCACGACGAACCGACGGCACTGGCGGAGATCGCCAACAGGCCCGGCCTCGAGCTCGTCGACACCATCGACACCGGTGAGGTCTACGGGATCGCCGTCGACCCGGGTAACGAGCCTCTGCTCGACGAGGTCAACAAGCACCTCGCCGACATGATCGAGGACGGGACCTACGAAGAGATCTACTCGCGCTACGAGGACCTTCCGCCGGGAGGCAACGTCGCCGCCGCCGAATAGGCAATCAACCGAGCCCGTCCTCCGATTTAGACACGTGACGGGCTCTGGGTTCCCCGGGGCGGCAGCGTGAAGAATCGGCGCGAGCGATTTCGCGAATGGTTCGGCGAGCTCACGACGCCGGCCATGGGCGTGCTCAGCATCGGGGCGGCAGCGCTCTTCGTCGTGGTCGTAGTCAGCTTCGTGTATCTATGGATCGAGGGCCTCACTCCCGCGGCGGAGCTCGCCGAGACCATGGTCAGCACGAATGCCGGCACGATCCTCTACACAGGTGGGGCTCTAGGGATCCTCGCGACGGCGGCCGGGTTCCTCACCTACAAGAGGATGCCTACGAAGGCCGCCAAGGAGGCGGCCGTGTCCGGCGCAGCTCTAGGGGTGCAGGCGGTCCTTCTAGCGGGCTTGTTCCTGTGGTTCCGCAGCGGCGAGAAGTTCGACATCTTCGTACGTCAGTTCCTCAGTTTCGACGTGCTCGGCCCGTTCATGGATCAATTCCTGAACGCCGCGAAGAACACCATCCTCTTAGCCGTGTCGGGCCAAGCGATCGGAATGGTCCTCGGCCTGGTCTTGTCGCTTCTCGTCTTGTCGAACCGGGTAGTGGTGAGGGCCCCGGCTCGCTTCTACATCAACGTCGTCCGGGGGACGCCGTTGCTCGTCCAGCTCTCCATCGGATATCTGGGACTCATCACCGGGCTCGGTCTCGACGTCAGCGCCTACCGGGCCGCCGCGTTCATCCTCGGATTGAATGCCGGCGCCTACACGGCGGAGATCTTCCGCTCGGGGATCCAGTCGCTGGAGAGAGGTCAGCTCGAGGCCGCACGGTCGCTCGGCATGTCGTATCTCCAGGCAATGGGCTACGTGATCATCCCGCAGGCCGTCCGGCGGGTCATCCCGCCGCTCACGAATGAGTTCGTCATCCTGATCAAGGACACGTCTCTCGTCGCCTTCCTCGGCCTGACGTTCGCGCAACGCGAGCTGCTGGCGTGGGGGCGTGACACGTATGCCGAGTTGTTCAACTCCACCCCGTTCCTCGTGGCCGCGGTCGGTTACCTCATCGTCACCTTGCCGCTTATCCGGTTCGTCACCTTCCTCGAGACACGCTTGCGGAGCGGTCTGGTCGGGATCGGGGCATGAACGACGACGGCTCTCTTGTCAGGCTCGAGGCGATCCACAAGAGCTTCGGTGATCTTCATGTCCTGAAGGGGATCGACCTCGCGATCAAGCCGAGTGGAGTGGTCGTGGTGATCGGCCCCTCTGGGTCGGGCAAGTCGACGTTGTTGAGGACCATCAACCTGCTCGAAGAGCCCACGTCCGGCAAGGTCATCTTCGACGGGAAAGAGCTGACGGATATACGGACGGACCTCAACGACGCGCGCACGAACATCGGCATGGTCTTCCAGTCGTTCAACCTCTTTCCTCACCGCAACGTCATTGGGAACGTGACGATGGCTCTGCGAAAGGTCTTGAAATTGGGCGAGGAGGAGGCGAGGGAACGCGCCCTCGAGCAGCTGGAGCACGTCGGACTGAAGCACAAGGCAGACAACTATCCGGGCCAGCTGTCCGGTGGGCAACAGCAGCGAGTCGCGATAGCAAGGGCACTCGCGATGAAGCCCAAGCTGATGCTGTTCGACGAGGTTACGTCGGCCCTGGATCCCGAGTTGGTCAAAGAGGTCCTGGACACGATGACCCAGCTCGCCAAAGAGGGGATGACGATGGTGATCGTCACGCACGAGATGGGCTTCGCTCGTGAGGTCGGGACCCGTCTGGTGTTCATGGACGACGGCAAGATCATCGAGGACGGAGACCCGCGTCAGGTCTTTTCGAATCCGACAGACGAACGCTGTAAAGCCTTCCTTTCGCACGTGCTCTGATACTCCGGTGGGCGATTTGGGTGTCAGGAGCGGCGGCCGAGGTCCGACCTCAGAGGGACCCGCGGATGCGGGGATCGTCGACCTCCTCGGACGGCTCGACGACGCCCCTCCAGACCCCCGCTCCCTCTACTACCGGTGGGAGAGCGAGCAGTGGGAGGCCGGAGCGTTGGCGTTCGCAAAGGACCGTTCGAGTTGGTCCGCACTCGCCGAGGACGAGCGCGCCTCGATGGGAGTGCTCCTGGGTTGCTTTCTCGTCCCCTCCGGACGCATCGGAGACCTGCTCGTCCCCTTCGTCGATGCCGTTCCGAGCGAGGAGGAACAGGTCTTCCTCACGAGCCAGCTCGTCGACGAGGCGCGAGCGGTCGTGTTCTGCGACCGCCTCAGCTCCGAGCTGCCCGGTGATGACTCAGGCTCGGTGACGGCCCTCATCCGAACGAACGATCAATTGGGCACCCTGCTCGATCTTGTTGCACCCCGAGCCGACGAAGTCCGCGTCGACCGCAATCCGGGGCCGGCTTTGTTCGAGGGTTTGCTCCTCCTGAACGTCCTCCTCGACGGGGTCCTCGCGGCGTCGTCTTTGCGCCGGCTGGGACCCTGGTTGGAGGAGCGCGGCGGATTCCCAGGTCTCCTCACGGGCCTGTCCGGCCTCGCACGAGACACCACGCGGCACGCGCACTTCGGGATCCGGCTCCTGCAAGAGGCCCTTGCCGATGTCTCTCGATCCAAGTCGGCCGACGCATCCAAGATCGAAGCGACGATAGAGGAAGCGCTCCCCTCGGTGCAGGGCGTCGTAAACGAAGCCGCCGCCCGATCGAATGACTTCAGCGGACTCCCCTTCGGCGAGGCAGAGCTTTCCGTCGACACGATGGAATGCCTGGCGTTGAGAATTCAGGACATCGGCATCGACCTCCCTGCATAAGCTCACGCAGATGACGCCTGCCGAATCCCTTCGCGCGATCAACGCGGTCGCGATCGAGTGCCGGGCCTGTCCGCGGCTCGTCGAATGGCGCGAGGCGGTGGCGCGCGACAAGAGGGCTTCGTTCGCCGACGAGGAGTACTGGGGCCGCCCGATGCCGAGCTTCGGAGACCCTTCCGCTCGGCTCCTCATCGTGGGCCTGGCGCCGGCTGCCCACGGGGGCAATCGCACGGGGCGCATCTTCACCGGGGACCGGTCGGGGGACTGGCTCTTCGCGTCTTTATGGCGCTGCGGTCTCGCCAACCAGCCTCACTCCGTGCACAAAGACGACGGGCTCGAGATCCACGACACATACATAGCTGCAGCCGTGCGCTGCGCGCCTCCGGCCAACAAGCCGACCCCACAGGAACGGGACAGGTGCCTGCCGTACCTGGCCGACGAGGTGCGGGCGCTCGAGAGGCTCAAAGTAGTCGTGGCCCTGGGATCCTTCGCGTGGGACGCGGTCTTGCGCACACACGCTCTGGTGACCGGGGGCCGGATCACTCCCAAGCCAAGGTTCGGCCATCTCGCAGAGAGCGACCTGGGATCCTTCGTGCTATTGGGCTCGTATCACCCGAGCCAGCAGAACACCTTCACGGGAAAGCTCACGGAGCCGATGCTGGACGCCGTCTTCACCCGAGCCACAGAGCTCTTCTGAGCCCGGCTCCCCTGGAGCTCAAGCGGCCGCGGTGGCGGTGCCCTCGAAGAGAGCCTCTAGCCTCGCCACCTCGGCTCTCGGCGCGATGCGACAGAAGTGGCTCGCGGCGACGTCCCAGGATTGGAGGATCTCTCGCGCCGTTTTGGACGCCGTGAGCTCCCCGTGGCGCTGCAACACGCGCCGCAGGGACTCGAGCTGCCCCGGCGTCGGTGCGTAAGGCGAAACGAGCTGGTCGTTGATGCGCTGCTCGATCGTTCCCTGGGGGTCGTAGACGTAGGCCTCGCCGCCGCTCATGCCGGCCCCCAGATTGATGCCGGTTGGTCCGAGGATCACCACCGCTCCGGCGGTCATGTACTCGCAGGCGTGGTCCCCCGTCCCCTCTACGACGGCGACGGCTCCGGAATTGCGTACCGCGAATCGTTCTCCGGCTCGACCTGCAACGAACAGTCGCCCGCCCGTTGCGCCGTAGAGCGCGGTGTTACCGACGAGGTAAGGCTCGCCGACATCGTCGGACGGGGCCTTGATCACGATGCGTCCCCCACCCATGCCCTTACCGACATAATCGTTAGCCTCGCCCGTCAGCGCGAGGTTCACACCGTCGGCTATGAACGCACCGAAGCTCTGTCCGGCGTAGCCCTCGAAGTGCGCGTTCGCCTGAGATTTCGCATCCCTGTGGGGGAGCTCGCGCTCGAGGGCGCAGCCGAGGCGCGCCCCGACCGACCTGTCGCTCGTCGAGATCGCGTAGTGGAGGTCGACCGACGCTCCGCGAGCGAGCTCGCCGAAGGCTTCGGTGAAGAGCCGGTCGCCCAGCTCGGAGCGCGGTCGTTGGAGCGGCACGGAACCGGTGAACGCTCGTTGTCCTCGGTCGGAAGGGATCAGCAGCCGCTCGATCTCCAGGGAAGTGGCCCTCGGTTCCTCCACCGCGCGGCGCTGCAGGAGCTCGCTGTGACCGACCGCTTCGTTGAGACTCTCCAGGCCGAGCC
>JALZBR010000163.1 GCA_030863485.1 Actinomycetota bacterium | reverse complement strand
CTCGTTGAGCCTCGCCGGGGTTGCCGGCGTCATCGTCTCGGTCGGGGTCACAGCCGACTCGTACATCGTCGCTTTCGAGCGGTTGAAGGATGAGGTCAGGGCGGGCAAGAGCGTGCGCGCGGCGGTCGAGCGCGGGATGGCTCGGGCGTACCGCACGATCCTCGTAGCGGACTTCGTCACCGGCTCGGCGGCAGTGATCCTGTTCTTCACCGCGGTCGGGCCGGTGCGAGGCTTCGCGCTCACGCTCGGCCTTGCGACGATCATCGACGTGCTCGTGGCTTATTTCTTCACTCGCTCGGCCGTGCACGTGCTCGCCGGAAGCCGCCTGATGACTTCGGGTCGTTTCATGGGCCTGAAGAAAGCGTTGGGGGCACAGACGTGAGCCTGCGCGACAAGTTCGGCCGCGCGTTCCGCGGCGAGACGAACATCGATTTCATCGGCCGACGCCGGACATGGTTCATCATCTCGACGATCGTCCTGGCGATCTGCATCGGCTCGCTGCTCACCCGCCAGCTGAACCTGGGCATCGAGTTCGCCGGAGGCGTGCAGATCTCCGCACCGGTCCCCGACGACGGACCGCTCGGAGATGCCGCGGACACCCAGATCGTCACGCAGGTCGAAGAAGCGGTGCTCGAAGCCGGGGCGACCGACGCGCAGGTCCAGGTGGCGACCGACGACGACGGCAGGACCGTGATCGTTCAGACCAAAGAGGTCGCGGGGGGCAGCGGGACGGGCGAGCTCCAGGGCGCGGTCGAAGAGCAGGTCGGGGCGGAGGTCGAGGACCTGTCGGAGATCGGCGAGAAGTGGGGCGGAGAGATCACCAACAAGGCCATCCGCGGGCTGATCATCTTCATCGTCGTGGTGGCGATCTTCATCTCGCTGTGGTTCGAGTGGAAGATGGCGGCCGCGGCGATGCTCGCTCTCATCCACGATCTCACGATCACTGCCGGCGTTTACTCGCTCGTCGGCTTCGAGGTCACTCCTGCTTCGGTCATCGCGATCCTGACCATCCTTGGTTACTCGCTATATGACACCGTGGTCGTGTTCGATCGCGTCGAGGAGGACACCACCAGGTTCGCGGCGACCGGCCGCATGACCTATCAGGACGCGGCGAACCAGGCGATGAACGAGGTCTTCATGCGCTCGCTCAACACATCGCTGTCCACGATCCTCCCGGTGGGGGCCCTGCTTTTCATCGGCGCCGGTTTGCTCGGCGCGTCGACGCTCAAGGACCTCGCTCTGGCGCTTCTCGTCGGGCTCATCATCGGCGCGTACTCATCCATCTTCGTGGCGACGCCGTTCCTTGCCCTACTGAAGGAGCGGGAGCCGAAATACCGCAACGTGCGCGAGAAGGTCCTGCGCGAAGCCAAGAGGACCGGACCTGCAAGGCCGGCGATTGCCACTGCGGGAGGCGAGCCTTCCACGGGGTCGGCATCCTCGTCGGCTCCGGCTCCCGTCGCCTCGAAGCCGAAGCCGTCGACCACCACTACGACCGCAGACAGGCCGCGGGCGGGAAGCAAGAAGGCAAAGCGACGGAAGCGACGCTAGGGGAGCGATGACCCACCAGCCCAACCACGACTGGTTGAAGGAATACATACGCGACATCCCCGACTTCCCCAAAGAGGGAGTCGTCTTCAAAGACATCACCCCGCTGCTGGCCGACAAGAAGGCCTTCACCTACACGATCGACGCCATCGCCCACACCTATGACCGCGACGAGGTCGACAAAGTGCTCGGGATCGAGGCGCGCGGCTTCATGGTGGCGGCCCCGCTTGCTTACCGCTTCACGGCGGGACTGATACCGGTGCGCAAGAAGGGCAAGCTCCCGTGGGAGGTCGAGGCCGAGGAATACGAGCTCGAGTACGGCTACGACCACCTCGAGATCCACAGCGATGCAATCACGCCGGGGGAGCGCATCCTCATCGTCGACGACGTCCTTGCGACCGGAGGCACCGCGAGCGCCACGGCGAGACTGACCGAGCGGTGCGGGGGCAAGGTCGCGGGCATCGCGACTCTCATGGAGCTGTCGTTCTTGAATGGGCGGGAGAAGCTCGGCGATTACGAGGTCCTCAGCCTCATCTCCTACTAGATCGGGGAACACACCGGACAATTCCGTGTACCCCCTGTTCGCGCCGCCACAAGCTCCCTACGCTGGGGCTATGACCGGGGCAAACGGAGCTCAGCAACGACGCTCTCTTAGGTACATCATCCTGGCGGCCCACCTCGCGGGTCAGCCCGAGACGGTCAAACGGATCGAGATGACCCTGAACGATGTCGAGGAGCTCGTGGGCGAGACCCTTCCGGGAAACGCCCGGTTCCCCTCCTGGTGGCGGAACGACGATCGCAAGATGCACAGCCGCGCCTGGCTGACGGCCGGGTGGGAGGTCGTCGAGATGATCGGTGACGAGTCCAAGGTGGTCTTCGCCCGGCGCGACGACGTCCGTTCTTGAGGACCTAATCGCAGATCAAAGTGAGAAATGGGCTCACTCCGTCGCCGGGCCGCTCTTACAATGAGCTATGGCCTCGACTCAGGAGCACGCGGACAGATTCTCTGTTTCGGTAGATCAGTCTCCGCGCGGCGTCAAGGCCGTGCTCAAGAAAGTACGCGGCCCCCGCCAGGACGGTGACCTCGAGGCCCTGCTCAAAGAGGTTCGCAACCAGCGACCCAAGACGGACCTCAAGATCATCGAGAGGGCTTACGAGATGGCTGCCGCGGCCCACGACGGCCAGTTCCGCAAGTCCGGCGACCCGTACATCGTTCATCCGCTGAATGTCGCCTTGATCGTGGCTCAGTTCGGCATGGACGAGAAGACCGTCGCCTCGGCCCTTCTGCACGACGCCGTCGAGGACACCAACGTGTTGCTGGTCGACATCGAGAACGAGCTCGGCTACGAGGTCGCGAGTCTCATCGACGGGGTCACGAAGCTCGACAAGATCCGTTACCGCTCGCCCGAGCACACCCGGGCCGAGAACCTCCGCAAGATGATCGTTGCCACGGCGACGGACCTGCGCGTCCTCTTGATCAAGATCGCCGACAGGCTTCACAACATGCGGACGCTCGAACCTCTCGCGCCGGAGAAGCGCACGATGATCGCGCGGGAGACGCTCGAGATCTACGCGCCGCTGGCCCACCGGCTCGGAATGTACGCGATCAAGTGGGAGCTAGAGGACCTCGCTTTCGAGCAGCTTCACCCCAAGCGCTTCGAGGAGATCAGCGCGATGGTCCAGCAGCGCCAGCCCGAGCGGGAGGGCCTGCTCGTCGAGGTATGCGATCAGATAGCCAAGAAGCTGCGTGAGGTGAAGATCAAGGGAGAGGTGTCGGGACGGCCGAAGCACCTCTACTCCATCTACCAGAAGATCGTGCTGAAGGGTAAGGAGTTCGAGGACATCTTCGATCTCGTCGGCATTCGCATCGTGGTCGAATCGGTGCGCGACTGCTACGCGGCGCTGGGCGCGATCCACACCCTTTACACGCCAGTTCCGGGCCGCTTCAAGGACTACATCGCGATGCCCAAGTTCAACATGTATCAGTCCCTGCACACGACACTGATGGGGCCGGGCGGCCGCCCGATCGAGGTCCAGCTCCGCACGACCTCTATGCACCGAGCCGCCGAGCTGGGCGTCGCGGCGCACTGGCTCTACAAGGAGCGCCAGCAGCACGCCAAGCTCCCGCAAGAGGAGATCGCCTGGCTGCGCCGTCTCATGGAATGGCAGCGGGAGTCCTCCGACCCGCGCGAGTTCATGGAGACCCTGAAGATCGACCTTTACGCAGACGAGGTCTTCGTCTTCACGCCGAAGGGCGATGTTCTCGCCCTGCCTCGGGGCGCGACCTCTCTCGACTTCGCTTACTCGATCCACACCGAGGTCGGCCACCGCACCGTCGGGGGCCGGGTGAACGGCCGCTTGGTCCCCCTGACCCACGAGCTCGAGTCGGGCGATTCGGTTGAGATCATCACCGCGAAGGGACCGGCCTCTCCATCGCGCGACTGGCTGCAGATCGTCAAGACGCCCAGGGCCCGCAACAAGATCAGGCAGTGGTTCGCTCGAGAGCGGCGCGAGGATGCGCTCGCCCAGGGGAAAGAGGCTCTCATCCAGTCTTTGCGCAAGCACGGGCTGGCGGTGGACAAGATCCAGAAGAGCGACTTCCTTGCGAAAGTCGCCCAGGACCTTCACCTGGCGGATCTCGAGACTCTCTACGTCGCCATCGGGGAGGGGCGAGTATCGACCCAAACGGTCGCATCCCGTCTCATCCGCCTGACCGAACCCGAATCACGACAAGAGCAAGACGAGGTCGTGATCGCCGAGCCGCCGCGCCGGAGACCCTCGAGGCGCCCGAGGGGCAAGGGAGTGATCGTCGAGGGACACGACGACCTCCTCGTCCGCTTGGCCCGCTGCTGCACGCCGGTACCGGGCGATCCGATCGTTGGTTTCATGACGAGGGGCCGAGGGGTCTCCGTCCACAGACAAGGTTGCCCCAACGCTCGAGTGTTGAGCGACACCGACCAGGAACGGATGACCGATGTGTGGTGGGATGACCGTCAGAAGAGCACTTTTCTCGCAGGGATCCACATCGAGGCGCTGGACCGGACGAAGCTGCTGCGAGACGTCACCTCGACGATCTCCGACCAGGGGATCTCGATCCTGTCGTCTGAGACCCGGACGGGGCGCGATGGGATCGCCAACCTCACCTTCACATTCGAGCTCGCCGACCCCGACCATCTGACGCACGTGATCGACAGCGTGAAGCGGATCGAGTCCGTCTTCGACGCGTATCGCATCGTCCCGTCCGGCGCCCGCGGCTGATCGTCATGCGTCGTTTCCGTAACTCCTGGAGCGCGCGCGCCGCGCTCTTTGTGAGCCTCCTCCTCTTATCGGGCGCCTGCACCGAGGAAGTCGAGGTGCCCCGCCCGTCCGAGTCGGTCGAGGTGCTCGCCGAGGCCTGGGAGAGCAGCGACGCCGGAACCATGCTCGAGACCTTCGACGAATCCTCGGCCTCGGCGTGGACCGAGACCGAGCTACAGACATGGCTCGACGAGACATTGATCGCGGGGGGAATTGAGAGCTTCGTAGTGGAGCCCGGATCGCTCGAGACGCCACAGGTCGAATCGGAAGAGGAGCTCGAGGGGCTCGAGACCTCGGCCCCCTACACGATCTCCTACACCTCGTCAGTGGCGACGGAACCGGTCGAGTTCGAAGGCACCCTGGACCTGACATACGGGGAGGCCGAGGGCTGGCAGATCGCCTGGAGCGAGGCCAACATGTGGCCCGGCATAGAGGGGGCGGCGGGCTTCGCGATCGATGCCAAGAAAGCCAAACGAGGAAAGATCGTGGATCGGAACGGAAAGACTCTCGCCACCGGCCCGGCGAAGTCGCGTCGCTACCCCCACGGTTCGGTGGCCGGCAGCACCATCGGCCACATCGAGCCGGTCTCCAAGAAGGAAGCGGACGAGGTCCACAAAGAGGGAGACCTCGTGGGAGCCTCGGGGCTCGAGCTGGGCCTGGAAGATCTGCTCACGGCCGGCGCGGGCGGTGATCTCTTCGTCGTCGACGAGCGGGGAAAGAAACTCGAGGTTGTGGGGAGCAGCCCTCCGGGCAAGCCCGACGACGTAAAGGTCACGCTCGACATCGAGATCCAGCGCGCCGCCGAGAACGCTTATGGCGGGACCACCGGCGGGGCGGTCGTTATCAACCCGAAGAACGGCGACCTGCTGGCGGTGGTGTCCTCCTCGCCCTTCGACCCGAACAACTATGTCGGCGTTCCGGATATAGCGCCGTTCAACCGGGCCCTCTCGGGAACGTATGCGCCCGGGTCGTCCATGAAGGTGGTGACCGCCTCCGCGGCGCTCGACACCGGGGTGGTGAAACCGAACACCACCGTCACCGGTCCGAAGGAGTACAAGGGTGTCCACAACTTCGAATCCGGTGAGTTCGGGTCGATACCGTTCTCTGTTGCCACCCAGAACTCGGTCAACACCGCCTTCGCTCAGATAGCAGAGGAGCTCGGGGCCAAGACGATGACGAAGTACGCGGAGCGCTTCGGGTTCAACGAGAAGCCGACGATGCCGCTCGAGGCCGCCACTCCCTCGTTTCCCTTCCCCGACGATCTCGGCGATCTCATGTGGGGCTCGATCGGTCAGGCGCAGGTGATTGCGACGCCTCTGCAGATGGCGACCGTGGCGGCGACCGTTGCAAACGACGGGGTGCGCATGGAGCCTCGCATCCTGAAGGCGGACGCGCCCGAGGGGGAGCGGGCCATGTCCAAGGGCGCCGCTCGCAAGATGACCGACCTCATGGAGCTGGTGGTCACCGGAGGCACGGGCACCGCCGCCAACCTGGGGACGCCGACGGTGGCGGGAAAGACCGGAACTGCCGAGGTCTACGTCGACGGCGGGATCAAGAACCACGCCTGGTTCATCTGCTTCGCCCCCTCCGACGACCCGGAGGTCGCGGTTGCGGTTGTCTCGGAGTTGGGGGGGATCGGGGGTCAGGTTGCGGCCCCCCTGGCCCGTCAGATCCTGCAGGCGGTCCTCCCGCTCACCTGATGCGAGCCGTCGTCCAGCGTGTCTCGCGTGCTCGCGTCCTCGTTGATGGTTCAGTGGTCGGGGCCATCGGGAAGGGGCTGGCCGTCCTTCTCGGAGTGTCGGTCGACGATTCGGACGACGGGTCTGCGTGGATGGTCGAGAAGATCGCCAACCTGCGGGTCTTCTCGGACGACGAGGGCAAGATGAACCGTTCCCTGCTGGACGTCGGCGGCGAGGCTCTGTTGGTCTCGCAGTTCACCCTTCTGGGAGACGCGCGCAAGGGCCGGCGGCCCTCGTTTGTCAAAGCGGCCTCGGGCACTGAGGCAGAGCGCCTCTATGAAGCGGTGGCGACCGGCCTGAGACAGCTGGGAGTCATCACACAGACCGGCGAGTTCGGGGCCTCGATGCAAGTGGAGCTGACCAACGAGGGTCCGATCACTCTCTTGCTCGACTCGGAGAAGAGCTTCTAGGGAGATCCAAGTGGACCGCTAGGTCTTCAGGATCCTCCGGGCCGCGTCGGCGATGGCGCCCGGAGTGAGCCCGTACTGCACGAGCAGCTCGTCGGGCTTTCCCGAGGTTGCGTACGTGTCGCCGACGTTCACGAAAGCCATCTGGGTCGGGTGGCGCTCCGAGACGACCATGGACACGGTCGCGCCGAGCCCTCCGTAAGCGAGGTGCTCTTCGGCGACGACGATCCCCTTGGTCTCGTTGGCGGCTCGCTCGATCGCCTGGACGTCGATCGGCTTGACCGTGTGCATGTCCAAGACGGTGGCCGAGACCCCCTCGCTCGAGAGCTCCTCTGCAGCATCGAGGGCCATCGCCACCATGATCCCGTTGGCGATGAGAGTGACGTCCTCGCCCTCGCGCAAGGGGTTCGCCTTGCCGACGTGGAAGGAGGATTCGTCGTCGTAAAGCACGGGCACCTTGGGGCGACCGCAGCGGAGATATGTCGGGCCCTCCCGGTCGATCATCGCGCGGGTTGCGGCCCTCGCGCTGGGCCCGTCGGCGGGGACCATCACCGTCATGCCCGGAAGCGCGCAGGCGAGCGCGACGTCCTCGATCGCCATCTGAGATGGTCCGTCCTCGCCGATCGAGATGCCGGCGTGGGTTCCCGCGAGCTTGACGTTCTGGTTCGGGAACGCGACCGACATCCTGATCTGGTCGAAGCCGTTCGACATCAAGAACGTGGCGAAGGACGCTACGACGGGGATCTTGCCGGAGCCGGCGAGCCCTGCCGCCACGCCCACCATGTTCGACTCCGCGATGCCGACGTTGAAGAAGCGCTCGGGATACTCCTGGGCGAACTTGTTGGTGAAGGTCGAGTTGTTCACGTCGCCGTCGACGACGACTACACGCTCATCGTGTCCGATCTCGGCGAGCGCATCTCCGAACGCCTCGCGCGTTGCGGGGCCGTTCGGCAGATCGAGGTGCTTGATTCCGAAACTCACCGAGAGGCTCCTATCTCTTCGAGCGCCTTTTCTTCATCGTCCGCGGCGAGGGGCTTGCCGTGCCACTTTGCCGGCGTCTCTTCGAGCAACGACACACCTTTGCCCTTGACGGTCCTCGCGATGATCGCCTGGGGAGCCCCCGTGGTCTCGCGCGCCCAGGAGAAGGCTCCGTGGACCTCGTCGAGGGAGTGGCCGTCGATCTCGGTCGAACTCCAGCCAAAGGATTCGAACTTCGGCCCGAGCGGGTCGAGCGGCTGGACGCGGTCGACCGCGTCGGTTTGCTGGTATCCGTTGTGGTCGAGGATCAAGGTGAGGTTGTCGAGCCCGCGGTTGCCCGCGTACATGACGGCCTCCCAGACCTGACCCTCTTGGCTCTCACCGTCGCCGACCATGACGTAGACGCGGTAGTCGCGCCCGTCTACCCTCGCTGCGAGCGCGTGTCCCACGCCTATGGAAAGACCCTGCCCCAGTGAACCGGTGGACGCTTCAACTCCCGGGAGCCGGCACATGTTCGGGTGGCCCTCGAGCGGGGAGCCGAGCTTTCTCAGCGTCGTGAGGTCCTCGGCGGGAAAGTAGCCGGCCTCGGCGAGGGCAGCGTAGAGTCCCGGCGCCCCGTGGCCCTTCGAGAGGATGAACCTGTCGCGATCGGGATGCTTCGGCTCAGAGGCGTCATAGCGGAGGACTCCGCCGAAGAACAGCGCGGTGAGCACCTCGACCATCGATAGCGACGTCGAGGGATGGCCCGAGCCGGCCGCCGTCGTGGACTTGACTATGTCCCGGCGGATCTGTCTCGCGATCTCTTCTTGGCGTGCTCGGTCCTCGGTGCGAGCTGCGGGCATCAAACCCCCCGGAGGTCGGTCGGTATCGGCTCTGATCTCGCATATCCAATCACAGCCCAAGGTCGCTCCCGCGTGCAGAAGTGGCCCCCTCGCCCTGATTTTTTCGCGCCTCTAGGGATCGGACGTAGGGACCTCGACAATGCGTTTGATCGACCCCATCGTCAGGAAGTACAGCCAGCCCCCGGGGCCCTCGTGGACGTCGGAGATCGGAGCCGACCCTCTGAGGAAAGTCTCGGCGGACTCGACCCTCCGGCCGTCGGCAGAAAGGCGGAGGCTGCGGATGCTGCCCGTGATCCAGTCGCCGACAACGAGGGTGTCATAGAGAGCGTCGATTCTTCCCCGATACCAGGTGAGGTCGGTCGGCGCTATCACCTGCGTCCAGCTATAGATGGGAGCGATCGGATCGGGGCCCACGCCGGCACCCTGGCAGTTCTCGGGGAAGCCCATGCCCCATCCGTAGTTCCGTCCGGGCTCGATGAGGTTGATCTCGTCGCCACAAGTGGTCCCGTTCTCGCTTTCGAACAGCTGTGAGGTCCCGGGGCGCGCCGCGAGGCCGAACGCGTTCCGATGTCCGTAGCTCCATACGGGATTGGGATGCTCCGGGGAGGTGAAGGGATTGTCTTCGGGAATCGACCCATCGGCGTTGTAGCGCAGCACCTTTCCCGGCGTGATCGCAGTGTTCTGAGCCTTCCAGGGGCGTCGCACGTCCCCTGTTGAAACGAACATGTAGCCGTCGAGGAACTCGATCTGGCCTCCCTGGTGGTGCTTGGCCGCGGGGATCCCTTTGATCAAGACCGTTTTCTGGCGGCACCTGTTGTTGTCGTCGACGACGAAACGAGCGACGCGGTTGTCGCGCACCGCCCCGCTCGAGTAGTAGACGTAGAGGTAACGGTTCTGCTCGAACTCGGGATGCAGGGCTATCCCGAGGGCGCCCCTTTCATAAGAGCTCTCCACGTCCAACCGGGCGCAGGGGCGCCGAAGAAGCCGGCCGCGCACGGCCACCCGGATCTTCCCAGTGTTCTTCTCCGTGAAGAAGATCGTGCGAGTCCCCAGTTGCCAGGCCATGTCGACGGGGAAGTGGGCTTCCCGGATGTAGGTCTCGACGGCGGTTGCCTCGGGTGAGGTCCAGGCCGCCGCGGTCTTCCCTTCTGCCGGCGAGGGAGCGGCGGACATCGCCGCGAGGAGTGCGGCGGCGAACCCGACCATGAGTCTGCTCACTATGTCCCTGCACTCCTTTCTGTGCCTGACTCCGCACCCAACCGGGTGGAGTCGTGGGCAACTAGGATGACTCGCTATGTCGGCAGACACCAGGGGTTTTGGCGCGCCCAAGGGCACGAAGGATCTTCTTCCTCCCGAATCGTGGAGGTGGGAGGCCGTGTCCCGTCTTGCGAT
>JALZBR010000152.1 GCA_030863485.1 Actinomycetota bacterium | reverse complement strand
ACCATATACACAACCTGGGCTTCCTGTCAAGCGCTCCCATAAGCCAAGCTCTCTACAGGGGTGTTGCCCGCCTGCTAACGGGTGTCGGAGGCCTCGCCCAAGCGCGCGGCGCTGCGGACCGGACACCGGGGACCGAGGTTTCCGACCTCGAGCCGCTATAGCCTGCCGGCCGTGGGCGACTGGACCTCTCTGACCAACCACGCGCTCGTGCTGGTCTGCATCGCGCGCGAGCGGCGGGCGAGCATGCGCGCGATGGCGGCGTGCGTGGGGATCACCGAGCGCGCCGTCCAGGAGATCGTCAACGACCTCGCCGAGACGGGCTATATCACCCGCCACCGCGTGGGAGCCCGTAACGTCTACGAGCTCAACTGCGAGCTGCCGCTGCGCCACCCGCTGGTACGCGGGGCGGCGATCGGAGAGCTGCTTTCGCCTTTGGTGGACGGCGCGGAGGGCGGCGCGGCGCAACCCGCTTAGGGGTATAGCTCCGGGGGATAGGCGCGTCGGGGAGGGCCAGCCATCCGGCAGGGGCTTAGAGCCCGGCCGCCGGCTGGTACTGGCGATCGCGCCCGGCGAGTACGTGAGGCGGCTGACCGGGCGGGCGCCCGGGGCAAGCGTCGAGTCAGCCGATGCGCGACGATCCGCGGACGTACCCCGAGAGCGATCGCGACTACGCACACATGCGCGACGACGCCTCCTACTCCTGACCGAAGTTGAGTGGCAGCCGTAAGGCGTAGGTCAGGAGGGGCCGGGCTGGACCTGGCGGGACGGTTCTCGGCGCCCGCTCTGCTTCGAGCCCTCAAGAGAGCAGCTGGCTCGGGTCCCCGGCGGTTAGACTCGAACTGCTGGCGGTGGCGCGGTTACGGGTCGTACCAACAAGGGCGCCACTTCTCCGACGAGGCGCTGTGTCGGATGGTCACTGCAACCCCGCCGCGGCGCTGGGCTGGGAGGAGCGCCTCGGCACCACGACGTCCTGGTCACAAGCGACCGGCTGGCCGACCCGTATCGCAACGTGATCGAGGCCACCGAGCGCGACGTGCTGTTCGTGGCCAAAAACGGCCGGTATGGTCGCCTGTCCTCATCGCGCGAAGCGACCCGCAAATCACAGAGCGTGGTAGCCGGCCACTCCATCGGCGTACCGCGGCGCCCGCCTCCTACGAGGCGGCACTAAGGGAGGAGGTCGCGCGGCCGGGCGGCGGGGGTAACTCCGCCAGCTCCTCCAGCGTCCCTCGAACCGGGCGGTCAGTTAGCCCTTGCCGTCGGGGGGCTGCGGAAGCTCATGGGGGTGACCGCCTTGGCCAGCCCGGTAGCTGCGCCGCCGCGGCGGCCGCTCCGACGGGGACCATGAGGATGGGGACGTTCGGGAAGTCCAGCGACTAGGGTGGCGGACTTGATGTAGCCCGTGCCAAAGGCGGCGCCGCCACTGCGGCGGCCCCGACGGCCACGTTGAGAGGAGGCACGGCCACCGTACTTGACTTGGCCTCATGTGGCTTCCTCCTCACCAGCAGCTTCACGAAAGCCGGCTTCTTCGGGGCTTTTTGGTTCGCTTGTTCGGCTTTCTTCTTGTCGTACGCGTCGATGGCTGCCTGACGGGCCAACTCGAACGCATAGAAGAGCCCAAGGCCACCGCAAGCAACGACAACGCTACTGGCCACGGCGGCGGCTCTTTGCGTTGCAGCGTGAGCCGGAGGCTTTGCGATTTGACCAGCCTGGTAGCGCTGCTGACGAGAACGGTCGGTTTGTGCGTGCCAGGGTCGAATTTCTTCGGATCTATCGTCCCACGGATGAGGAGCAGGTCGCCCTCCGGCTCCGGCGCGCCGAATGTGACCGCGTCCGCCTCATCACCGACGGCTCGCGCCTTGGCATCGGAGTCGGCACCCACCGTGCAGCCGGTCACCTTGAAGATTGAACGCAACGTCCTTCGTCTTGGTGTTGCCCTCGAAGGACGGCACTGCTGGGTCGCTGCTGTTATGGCTGTCGAGCGCGAGGTCACCGACCGTCGGTTCGGTGCTGCCTGACCCAGGCCGCCCGCAGGGAACGGCGAGGGCCGTAGAGATCGGTGAGGCGCTGGCCGGTGGCAGGGGGCGGCCTGCGCATTTCTGCGCATTTCAGTCAGAAGCCGGCACGCGACCCGCGTCTAGGGAACGGCTACGCTCGCTGTCATCAGCAAACCTGGTGCGCCTTCATCCGAGGCTGGCCCGCCGTCACGGACCGCGATCAATGCCGCCACCGAGGCCTGGCGGCGTTCTCCGTGCTGTCCTAGTCGCTACGTGTGGATTGACGAAGCTGGCGTGGCCGACGCGCAAAAGAAACGCGACCAACTACGAGTCGTCAGATGTCCAGGCGCGCGTCAGCTTGTCGCCGCCGTTGTGCCTGGCTCATCCCGACCATCGGAAAAACCTGTGTGCCAAACAGCCCGACTCTACGGACACACGTTGGGGGAACGCCTGTCCGAGGGAATGTCCCTTTAACCTCTGCCCTTACCCCGGGAGGGCCGACAGGCTCTTTCGCGGGGAACTGACTGAAGCCGTTTTGCCGTGGCCAAAGGAACTGCTTCGTGGCGAGAAAAGGTTCCAGAGTGGCAGACGAAAACGGGGCGGCGACGGCTAAGAAGAGGACGAGGAAACCTTAAGCGTCTCCAGGGTTTCTGGGCGAAAATGGAGGAGCGCGTCCGAGTCCGAGACCCCGGGGATATGTCCCCAGAGTGAGCATCGGACCGGTCACTCCGCAGGCGGTTTATGGCATCTCCCGTCTTCGGGCCGCCCGCACTTGGGAGCCGGTCCGCGGGCTGCCAAGCCCGCAACCTGCTGCGCTCGACGACCCTGGTCGGGCTGACCGCGCTACCGTCCGCACCGCACGCATGCGCCGCCGCGGCTTGTTCTCACTGCCCGGCTCGGACCCGCACCTGCCGCCCTGGACCTGCCCGCCAACCGCGCCACGGGCGCCGCCAGCCCCGCATAGATAGCCGGCGGCGCCCACAGTCGCTCTCATACCGACAGTCCGTAGCCTCCACCCACCACAAGGCGGCTAGGGTCTCCCAGTAGTCGGCTTAACTCGGTCGTCATCTCGACGCGAATTAGCCGGCCGTCAGCGTCGCGGACGGCCGGTCACTTCGAGATACCCTTCCTGATGGCGAACGCGGCCTTGGTCGCCGTGACCGTGCGCCAGTCGAGGAGGCGGTGCGCCTGATGTCGCGTCAGGCAGCTTCGGGCCGGACCGGTACGCCTGCTAGTCCGGTGTGGTTACCTCGGCCACCCGCTCGTCAGTAGGGGTGACGACACCTCGTTTAGCGTCGCGGCAAGGTGCTCCTCCGAGCCTGCCCACGCAGCGCTCCCAAACTCGGTGAGTGCTCCCGGTGCGCGCGCCAGGTCGGTGCTCTGGTTGGCTCAGCCTGAGCGAGGCGTGCCCGCCGCGGCAGTTCTGGACCGCGAAGATGACGTCTCCGCGGGATTCGCTGCCGTTGGCGTCGGCATCCCGCCTCAGGAGCCCGGAATCTCCCACCCCATGTATCAGACCTCAAGTTCCATGACCAGCGGGCAGTGGTCGGACGCCTTCGGGTGGTCTTGCCTACGCCGACGAACCGCTCGCCGGTATAGCGCTCCGCGCGTAGCGGCGTTCCCTTGCGCATGATCTCCGGCGGCCGGTCGTTCGTGTCGACGAGGCGGCGAGATGGCAGCAGGTAGTCGAGCTGCTTATAAGCCTTGCCCTTCGGCCAGAAGTGCGTCCAGCGCTGATCCTCCGGAAGCCGCATTACTGTGTTCTCGAGTTGGTCCCACTCAACGAGCTCGGCGATTCCGGTCGAACCCTGCTCGTCGGTCTCGAGGTAGTCGTTGAGGTCGCCGAGCACAACGAACGCCTCATCGCCCGGTGAGCCGCCTAAGCGCTTGGTGATGATCTCCTTGACTGCGGCGGCTTGCCGCTCACGCTTGCCGCGCGTTGTGTCGCGGCCGCCCATCATCGATTTGAGGTGGTTGACGAAGAGCGTCACCGTCTTGCCGTCGCCGGCGTCGATGTCGGCCTCGAGGCAGTCGCGCGAGAAGAGCGTCGCCGTCTTCGTCACAGGGTCAAGCAGGTGCTGGTACGAGCGGACGTGCATGATCGGCAGTCGACTGAGCACGGCGACGTCGATTAGCCGCGGGTCATTCCCGTCGATGCCGGCCACGTACGGGTAGCCTCTGCGGCCACCGAGCGCGCCGGCCCGGAAGTGCTTGAGCGTGTCGACGTTCTCGACTTCCTGGAGCGCCAAGACGTCGGCATCGACCTCGCGAATCGCCATGCCCGTCAGCGCACGGTCGTCCACGGACAGCTCGTCGAAGAGCGTTTCGTCCACCGTCCAGCCGCGCTTATTGGCCTCGGAGGGATCGACGTTGCGGTCGAACTTCCAGCGGGCGAACAAGTTCTCAACGTTGAAGGTGGCGATTCGGATCGATGGCATGTTTCCGCCGCGACGTTCCGGCGTTCACTCAATCCGGCTCGACAAAGCCCGTCCCTGCGTGCGATCTGCGAGACGGGGGGTGCAGCCCCCTACCCGAGACAGTGGGTGCCGTCCGAACGTGAAGCACGACATCTTCGCAGGCAGAGGGTGGGACCGACAGGGCGACCCCGAGCAAGCCCGGCCGCCGGGCGCAACCCGGTCCTGCACTCAGCAGAAAGCTAGTTCCCGTATTCGACGCTCCTGCAAGACCATCTTCCCCACGGCGGCGGCGTCGGCTCCCCTCAACCGGGCGTCGACACCGGAACCATGATAGTGGCGGAGCAGCATGATGCGAGGAAGTACGCACTTTTCCTCGGCGGTCAGTGGGCGTACTGTCTCGTAAGCAGCGACATACGGTTCGAGCCTGCTCGTATCACCATCGACCCAGAGAACGTCCCGCAACATATATCCTAGGCAAACCACGGACGGCATGAACGCTGAATCGTCGAAATCCAACAGCCCTACCACTCTCTTCTGTTCGTCGAAGAGAAGGTTCCCCAGGCCAAAATCAAGGTGGCACCAGCCTAGAGGTAGAGTGGGACGCAGCTTAACTCTATAGAGCTTGGCATTGTCAAGGAAATCTCGTAGCGCCGGACTCGTCACAGGCTCCTCCGGAAACGCCTCGTCGGGAACAGGCAGGGAAGAAGGTGTCGTCGAGCTCCCCTCCGGGGTATGCGTGTTGGCAAACTCGGACCCGAGAAGATGCATCTGCGCCTGTAGCCTTGCGAGCCGGTCAATGAGTTCGTCGTCGTAGTGATCGAGAGCCTCTCCCTCGATGAAGTTCATCACCATGCAAAGCCAGTCTTTGCCGTCGTGTTCGGCTCGCGTGACGCTGGCCTCGGCCTTAGTCCGCAGAACTTCAGGCACTGGGATGGAATGGACTCTATGGGTTCGCAGAAACTCCATAAACTCCACCTCCGCTTGGACGCCCAGTCTAGACTTCTTGTTTTGGCGGTAGACTCTGAGGGCGACGACCTGCCGACTTCCCGTGGGGACTTTGACCGTCGCATTCTCAATGCCATCCTTGAGTTCGTCAGCCTTTCCGGCGGCCAGGCCGTACTGCCGCAAGCACCGGGCCACGAACTCCTGAGTAATACGCGGGTGATCGTCCGGACACAGCTTCGGCATCTCCCCAGACTCTATCAGTGTACAGTGCGCCGTACCGCACGGGGTTATCTAGCCGATGCAAATCCTACGGCACATTCGGGGCGAGCCGGTCACTCGGAGTGCTCCGGAGCACCTCAGCGATCCTCGCGGCGGAGCGCTTCGACGACGTGTCAGCAGATCGCTCTCTGGACGGTCTTGCGGTCGTGGCCGGTGCGGCGCGCGATCTCGCGGACCGAGAGCCGCTCCACGAAGCGCATCCGGCGGATCTCGGCCCACCTCTCCCACGTCCAGCACGCCCTTCCTCCTCGCCTCGGTCGTTGACCGAGCGAGGGGTCCGGCCCCCGCCGGACGACGCTCAGGCCGTCGGGTGGGGGCTTTTTCGACCGGCAGAGGTGGGGGATTTTTCAGCCGGCGCCCTCACCGGCACAATATACCTAAGGTCGGTGGCGCGCAGCGGTGCTCGGCTCAGCAATGTCGCACCAGCGAGCGGTTAAGAGCGCTAGCCACACTGGCGGTAGCTCATGAACGGCGGCATCTGGCCATCTCCTTCAGGGCGAGGGACCGTCCGGCGACCGTTCGACGGCGTGTTTGCTCGTCGCATGTTTAAAGGAGAGCTCTGAGCATGGAACCGGTCACGAGCAAGCTTGGCGAAGCGATCGCGAGGAAGCTCCTCACGACTTCAGGCGGGCGCTTGAAGACGCTTGCTTTGGGGACGAAACAGGAACGCGCCATTTCGGAAGGCGTACGCGCGGGCTTTCGAGCGGGTCTTCGGCTTGGTCCAGACCGATAAAACCGAGCATGTCCGGGAGGTCCTCGAGGGGTTCGTTTTGGATTCCGAGGTTGCCGATTGGCTCCTGGACGTCGTACTACGGGGCAGTGAGCTGCCGGTCGACGAGCTCGTCCAGCGCTTCGAGGCGCTTGGATATGACCCGTCAACATTGCCATTCGAGTTCGCCTCCTCGATGCGCGTTTTGGGCGAAGGTCTCGAGGCTGCGGCCACGGAACTGGCGGCTGAGGACTCCGAAGGCCTCTTTGCTCGCGCGGTGGTCACCTGGCTCAGGTGCATCAGGGACGGCCTGCACGAGGACTCGCGACGACTCGATCGCCTCACTGAGGGCCTGCTTGCAGTGCCTTCAGCGCCGGAGGAGGGCATTCGGCGCTTCCTTCGCGATTACATCGGAGCGGGTGCCAGCGATGTACCGTTTGGCGGCCGCGATGAGGAGCTCGCTCGGTTAGTCACATGGGCACGGGCCAGTTCCGGCACCTACGCGCTTGTCATCGCCCCCCCTGGGGGCGGCAAGTCAAGCGTCCTGGCTCGGCTTGCCCACACGCTAAGCGCTGATGATACGACCGACGTTGTGTTCATCCCTGTGAGCGTTCGCTATGGGACGGGTCTGAGTCAGGATGTCTTTGGCGCCCTCGCGGCGCGGCTGGCGTTCCTCCAAGGACGCTCAAGTCTCGCCGGTGTCGCCAGTCCGATGACATCGTGGCGCCGGGTCGCGGCCCAGTTGCTCACCGAGCCTCCACAGTCCGGTCGACGGTTAGCAGTCGTGCTGGACGGGATCGATGAGGCCGTCGATTGGGAGCTGGGTCCGGACATGTTTCCACTCAGTGTCCCCAGCCATCTAAGGGTCATAGTCTCTGCAAGGGAACGTCCGGACGACCCTGAAGGGCAGGAGTGGCTCGAGCAGCTCGGGTGGACGCCGCGTAACAGCGTCGAAGTCGTCCGTCTGCCACCGCTAACAGCCGACGGCATAGCTGCCATCCTCGCCGCAACCTCGCTGGAGGCCATGAGCGGCGACGAGCGGTGGCGAGTTGCGCACACCCTTCATCGTTTGACCGACGGGGATCCCGTTCTGGTCGGTCTCTACGTCGATGACATCAGGAAGGACATGACACTCGGGCTCCTTCAAGCGGTTCTTGAACGACCAGCGTCGTATCTGGCACGGCCAGGGCCGCGGATCGCTGCTCCTCGAGCGTAGCGCGCGCGCTTCTTAACATCCTCAGCTGCGCCCGGGGTCCTGTCTTGGTGGACGAGGTCATCGATGAGCTGGCGGGCCCCGAAGACGAGCTCGACTCCTTGGCGCTGCAGACGGTCATACCGGAGCTGAGGCGCTTCGTTGTGGGTGACGGACGACGGTCGGGGTACGTCTTGAGCCACCCCCGCTTCGGCGAGTACCTGCGCTCACAAATGACGAGCCGCGAACGCGCTCTCGTCGAGCGACGGTATCTGGCGTGGGGGAAGCGGGTCCTGTGCGAACTTACTCTGGGTCGCAGAGGCCGTGCCACGCTACCTGCTCACATATCTCGCCTCCCATCTCTACTCGAGCGCGGACAAACCCACCGACCGCGCGGATGCATGTGCGAGTCTCGTCGTCGACGGTTGGCGTCGTGCGAGCTTCGAGCAGACACATGCCTATGAGGGGTTCTTCTTAGACACCGACGTGGCGAGGCGGGCCAGCCAGGGGGCAGGACACGCCCAAGCCAGCAGCAGCCAAGACATATCCGAGGTAGGCCGGCTCCTACGCTACGCCTTGATCCAGAGCAGCATTCGCAGCATTTCTAGTAACCTGCCGCCCACGCTGCTGGTCCAGTTAGTCGACGCCGGGCTGTGGAGTCCCGAACAGGGACTCGCCTCGATCAAGACTATGCTCGACGACCGCCAGCAAGGACCGGCGCTCACCGGCTTGGCACCACGGCTCAGTCCTGCGCTCGCCAGCGAAAGCTTACATCTCGTCCGTAACCTCTGGTGTGCCGCATGGCGGGCCCGTGCCACCGTCGCCCTCAGCAAAAGGCCAGCGCGAAGGGCTTCTGACCGAAACGCTCGCCGTCTGCCTTAAGGAGCCCTGGCCGGCTGAGCGGGTACGTGCCTTAAGCACTCTCGGGCCGGTCGTGGCTCTACCAGACCGGCGAACACTGATTGCGGAGATCTTCCAAGCCATCGAGGCCATCGACGAATGGGAGCGACGGGGACGCGCAATTTTCGAAGCCTACGCGGTCCTCGATGTGCGCCGCGACGACGCCATCCGCAGCTGGCTCGCGGGTCCGCGCGAAGAGGACAAGCCCCTGAGGTTCCCTGAGCGCGAGTGGGGTGAGCTTGCGGAAGCCTTCAAACGGTGCTCGGAAGAACTTCCCAACGAGGTGCGGAAAAGGTGCCGCGACAAGCTCCGCGCCGCCGCGGAGTCGATTGGCGGCGATGCCCAAGGCGAGTATTACCGCGCACGAGGTCCAACCTCCCTTGCACAAACCGGCAGCAGCCGAGGTACTGAGCGCTCGCTAGCGGAAGCGATGGAGGCCGGCGCGCGGATTGACCATCCAGCGTGGCAAGACCGTTGGCTTGCATGGGCATTCGCCAGTGGCCTTCTGCCAGAGGCCACTGCGCTGCCCTCTACAGCGCTGCGGACACTTCTTCAAGACATCGCGGACAGGAGCATCGAAGACGTTGAGCTGATTGAAGACGCCGCGAGCGTTCACTATCGCCAAGAGCTACTCGAAGGACTAGCTCGCCGCGGACTAGTAAACGCGATAGAAGCGACCGAGCTAGTCGACGCCATGTATAAGGGGCCTTGGCGCGCGCGTGCTGGCGCCGCCTTCTCACCACTGATCCGAGACGGGGGGACTCGCCGGCGCATCTTGGAGCAGGCACTCGCGGACGCATCGGTGCTCGACGATGAGCGTGACGCCGACATACCGATCGGGACGCTCGCGGCAGCGGCGGCCACGATCGGCGATGTCCGCCTCGCCGAGAGCTTGGCTGAGAACATCGCCGAGCCCGCGAACCGTGTGCCTGCTCTACTCGCGGTCGGACGTCGACGATCAAGCGAGATGCATTTCAGGCTGGCGCTGAACATCGTTAAGGAGCATGAGCCTTGGGAGAAAGCTAAACTGCTTACAGACGTGGCCTTGGCAGCTCCGGAACCCATAGCCGCCGAGGCCCGCACGGAACTCCTGTATGACGTCCAATTGGGTGGCGACGAGCCCTACCCCGGCTGGATTCCCAGCCTTAAAGAGTTGGCCGGCAAGGCTCCGTTTGTCTTCGTTAAGAAATTTACGCCAGGCGCTTCTGAGGCGAGAAAACGAATCCGATGCCGAGTATCCCGTCAGCAGCATTGTGGAGGCGGTCGCTTCTGGTCGGGTCAAGGGCGGGGCCGCACGGAACTTGGCGGAAGCAGCGGTAACACACGCTCGTACGACCCCCCACGAACGTGTCAGAACAGACCTCCTCTCCCACATAGCCCCACGTACCTCCGGGCGGAAGCTGTAGCCGAAGCACTCGTGCAGGTACTCGCCGACGATCCTGGGCAGGGCGATGCGGAGGCCCCAAATCCTTGCGCCACTGGTCGCCGAGCTTGGCGGCTCTAAGGCCCTCGCCACGGCGGTGGAAGCGATGGCCGATGTGCGAGCCTGGTGGCCCTAGCGTCGCTTGTCGCTCCGGTCGTGTCGAAGCTAGAGTCGCAGCGGCCCGGCCGCTCTCGCTTGTATGCGGAAGCCCCGGTCCGGTTGGCCCGACCCCCTTGAGATCGGTCCCGACCCTTATGAGAGTCCTACCCGCCCACGACCACAGTTTGCAGATCGGTGATGAGTTGGTCTTCGAGCTCGGCGAAGGTCGGGGCGGAGGCATGCGGGCACTGAGGGCGACGCGACCGTAGGTGCTCCCTCGTCATCTGCCGCCTGGCCGTTCCGGTTCGGGCTCGCGGGCTGCGGCTCTCGCAGCGGCGCCCCAGCACCGGCGCAGCGCCAGCCGATCATGGAAAATCACCGGCGATGAAGGCCGACGCGCTAACCCACCGCGACCTTTTCCACCGGAAGGTCCAGTTCGAGATCCCATCGTTCCCGCGACCGTATGTGTGGACCGAGGAAGACCAGCGGGCACCGCCTATGGGCGGACATCAAGCGGGTCGCGGTAAAGTTCCTTGCGGCAGGGGGCGACGCCGAGGCGCGCCAAGGGGTAGGCGCGCACTTCAGCGATCATTGACGGGCAGCAGCGGATGGCGACCCGCCAGATCCTGCTCGATGCGGCTCACGCGGCCGTCGTCGAGCTTGACTACAACGAGGAAGCAGGTTTCTTGAAGATCTCATCGTCAACTCCGCGAGGCGGTTCGCCGGGACGAAAGACCGCTTCAAGCTGTGGCCCTCGCGAACGGACCGCACGGCGTTCGAGGGGGCGACGGACGACACGAGGGTGAGGCGCCGGTCGGCACCCAGGACGCGCGCGCGGTCGCGCTGTCGCACGCGCTGCAGGTCGCGGCTTTACCTCGTCGCCATCAACCTCGGGCTCCCCGACGACGATCAGCTCATCTTCGAAACCCTCAACGACCGCGGCACGCCCTTGCTCGCAGCGCTTCCGCGAGCATGCCGGCTCCTGCATGGCGAGTCCTGAGGCCGCCGAGAGTTTCTTGCACGCGTTGCGACGCGACGCGGACACCTTCCGATCGTTCGCGCAGCTGGATCCGGAGACACCCGCCGGCCGCTTACGCGGTCCAGGTCCCTTAGCATCGGGCTCCTGCGGGTCGCAGATGCAGCCGTGCGCGCGGGCCTCGGCCGAGCCTAGGTGGGGTCATGAACGGATCGAGCGAACCCTCAGCCACGCGAGGGGACCCTAGCTCCGTTGGTTCGTAGCTGCGTGATGGGCGGCACCTCGAGCGCTGAGGCCGCTCAGTCCCTAAGCCTTCTCTTTCGAACCGAGGGCAGAAGGATCGGTCGTCACGGGCTCGCGTTCGCGGCCGCCCGTGCCTCCTCGGTAATGATCGAGAGGTCCTCCCGGGCCTCCTCTCCGTACGGCGCCTCGATCGCGTCGCCGTCGCCTTCCAGCTCCACGCCCCTTTGCGTTGCGTCGGCCAAGACCGACGCCAGGTAGCCGAGTGGTCCGGGGAGGCGTGATCGACGGATTGGCCGGAGGAGCGCTGAGGTCGGGTTGACAGCAGCCCGGGATCATCCGATACTCTTAGATGAAGCCCAAATAATCGTCGGCCGGGTAACGCGTCGCAACAACCCGCGCAGTGGGTATCGTCATATCGGATCGCAACACGAGCGTCCGACCGCGTTCGTCGAAAAGCTTGAACGCTGGTTCGGTCGACTCCACGTCACCGCGGTCCATTACGTCCTCGAATTCGAGTGCGGGCGTGTATAGCTGCCCGTACCCCGCTGACTCGAGCTGGGCACGCATTGGCTCAATGATGGCGCCAAGCTCGGCCATTTCCGTAGGCAAGACATCGCGTGTTCCGCTCGGAATCGGGAAGTGCAGGCCAGTCGCCCTGTCCGGTTGCCTGGTCGGACTGTCTGCAAAGATGCTCATTGAAGTATGCCGTTAGTCCGATCTGGGTTGCTGATCAACGCAAAGCGCCGAGACAACTCGGTCGCGCAATCTTGCCCGAAGGCGAAGATGGTGTGTGGGGGACTCGGGATCCATAGTCATTCAATGAAAAAGCCCGCCTGCGTCGCAGGCGGGCCTCATGAGCGAGCCAACCGGCGGCGCGGTTAGGGCATGGACTCGTCGTGATGAAGGTTTGCGAACGCGGCGGCCACATGGGCCGTTTCGGTTCTTCTATGTGTCTCATATCTACAGAGGCGTCCAAGCGCAAATCGGGCAGCCGCGTGAATTTCTGCAGATTGGCGCTGAGCTGATCGGGGCGGGCGGTGCCCGTGGCGGCCACCTCGAGCACGGCCGCAACCTTGGGTAGACGCACCTCGAGCGCCGCCACCGCCTTGCAGAGCTGCTCGCGGGCCGCCCCACTGTCCTCGGGCCAAGATCGGGCGCACGAGCGCCGCCAGCATCGGTGCCCTGCTCCTTGCGGGCGTGGTCCTGCTGATCGAGGATCTCGATTTCATTTCTGGAGCGCAGCGATGATCCGCTCGTCGCACGCGGGATTCGGCACGCAATCGAGTGGCACGCTCACCACAGCGCCCTCCGCGGTGTCAAGACGGCTGTCCGCGGTCTCATGAAGACGTACCGCCTGCGCTCGAAGAGCGCTTGGCCGACGCGCTCACGCACTCGCTAGCCCTCTTCGAGCAATACGAGGTCGCCGAACGGCGCCGGCGCGCCCTTGCGCGCGAGCTGCGCGCAGAATACCCCGTCGGTGGATCAGCTCCTCGGCGTACTCGATTCGACGATCGACGGCGTGAGGCGGTGCCGACCTGAGACAACCGTCGACCCAGGTGCCATGCTCGCGACGCTGGGGCGTGATTCCGCATCGGCGATCGAGGCGGCCATGATCCTCCTCCAAAGATCCCAGTCGTCCCACGGCCGCGGGTATGCGGAAAGGGTGGAGGCCGGCCTCCGAGAGATCTTTGGCGACTTGGCGTCGAGCTCAGAACGGGTGTCGGCGTACTAACCTGAGCGCTAAGCGCGCGGCCATGCGGATCAACAGATGGCGATCGCTCGCTGCAGCGGTGAGCGACTCCAGTGCTCTGGGCCCTTCGACGGCCGCTAAGGGAAAGGTGACCATTGCCCGGAGGGCGGGATCCTGCTGCTCGTCGGCGAGGAGGCTCCCCAGGAGCTCAAGGCGCCGAAGCCCGTGGCAGCTGCACCCCGCTAGCCCAAGGTCCAGCAGCTCCAGCGCGTCGGGTGGCTCGTACGGCGCCTCAGGGCTCTTGCGGCTATTTCGCACTCCTGCCAGGAAGGACGGGCCGGGCGCCATTACCTCATCCTCATCCCTCCGTGCGGCACGTAAGGCGGTCACGATCGGTTCCACGGGGCGGTCGGGGTCCGAGATACATAGGGCCCAAGCCGCGTTGGAGCGAACGTCCGACCGTTTGTCACCTAGGGCGGCAAACAGCTGCGGCTCAAAGGACTCCCTTGGCCAGCTCCTGAGCTTGATGAATGCGGCCCTGCGGCGACGCTTGCTTCGAGCACCCAGCAAGCGGCGCACCACCCGCGCTGGCCGGGCGCCCCCCGTCACTCCCGGCCGGAAACATCCGCCGGCTGAGAAGACCTCTCCGTGTAGCACTTGACCGTACAGGCGACAGTCGCGATACCTAGACAGGCAAGTCCGCCAAATGCCATCTTGGAGCAAAGCATATCGTTGATTGCAGCTACGCAGGTGTTGATGCAAGTCGTCTCAGGGGGTGGTGGAGGCAGCCGCGGGATCCGCCCGGTGCGGCAGTTCTTGTGGCGCTCAGAGCTGGAGCTTGCCTCCACTCCCTGTGCGCCTGGCGAATCGAGCTTCGGTAGCTGATCGCTTACTGGGCCAGGGTCGCCCGTTCCCTTGCAAAGGGCGGGGACCTGTTCGCCACTTGCCGCCGGTTGGCCCGCCGAGTCGGGTCCCGTAAAGTTAGCGCTGCCTGCTCCCCCACTCGCCAGCAGGTCGCGATCCAACAAGCCCTCCGGGGGCACCCACTCGTGCAGGTAGATGTCCTCGACGCCGTTGGTGTCTACGTCCCAGTTGACCGCCAAAGACGAAAAGGCCGCTCGCGAGGCGTCCGAGGACAGCGAGGGGGCGTCGCTGGCGTCGCTTCCGGGCCCCGTGACGTCGTCCGTGGAGATCAGAGCCCAACCGTCGGTGTCCAGGTCGTACTCGTAAATGTCCCTGGCGCCGTTCCGGTCGATCACATGATGGTCGGAATCCGAGCCAAACGCCACGTAGCGCCCAGCGCCGGAGATCGACGGCGATGTACTGTCGCCGCCGAATGAATCGCTACGGTTGACTGCCTTCGACGCCCAGGTGGTGGTGTTTGTGCTGCGGTCACGGACGTAGACGTCGGTGTGGACCTGGTCGCCCGGGTCGAGCGGGGCGTTTGACTGGTAGGCCACTCGGTCCCCGTCCGAGGAGATGGAGGGGGACGAGCTTGAGCCGCTGGCCTGGGCGCCAGCCCAGTTGACCGAGACGCGCGTGGTGGTGGCGCCTCCGAGGCTGCGGACGAAAACGTCGCTTGCGGAGTTCGTATCGCCGGAGACCAGGTTCGAAGCCGAGGATTCAAAAGCGACATAGCCGCCGTTGCCCGAGATGGACGGAGAGGCACTTCGGCCGTTTGCTTCCCGGCCGCCTGAATCGACGGAGACCCTGGTCGTGGTACCAGCCGTGAGATCGCGCACGAAGACGTCGTCAGCCCCGTTGGTGTCCCCCGAGACGAGGTTGGTGGCGGTCGAGCGGAATGCAACATAGCGCCCATCCGAGGAGATCGCGGGCTGAAAGCTTTCGCTGTTGGCCTGGGCGCCGCCGGAACCCACGGAGACCCTGGTCGTGGTACCAGCCGTGAGATCGCGCACGAAGACGTCGTCAGCCCCGTTGGTGTCCCCCGAGACGAGGTTGGTGGCGGTCGAGCGGAACGCCACATAGCGCCCATCCGAGGAGATCGAGGGCTGAAAGCTTTCGCTGTTGGCCTGGGCGCCGCCGGTGGTGACCGAGATCCGCATAGTGGTGTGGGCAACGAGGTCGTACACGAAGACGTCGCGAGCCCCGTTACTGTCCCCGGTGACCAGGTTGGAAGCCGACGACGTAAACACCACGTGGCGGCCGCCTGGTGAAATCGAAGGCTCTGAGCTTGGGCCGTTCCAGTCCCAGTCGCCCAGGCTTACGCCGGGGAGCGCCAGCAGCGTCAGTAGGGCAGCCAGCACGACGGCCCCAAAGGACTGCGTTCTGCGGTAGCTCCCTTCCACAGCAAACCTCCCTTCGCCCCTCCATCGGTCCAAGCGATCCTTG
>JALZBR010000147.1 GCA_030863485.1 Actinomycetota bacterium | reverse complement strand
GGACCACTTACGAACTACGCCACTCGTTCGTGTCGCTCGTCGCCGACCAGCTCGACGACCTCGTGAAGGTGGCGGACCTCGCTGGCCACGTCGACACCCGCACGACCGAGGGCTACCGCCACGCCGTCAGGCCGTCGATTCCACACGCCATCGACGCCTGGGACCGTCTGCTCGCCCGCGCGGGTGATTAGGCCCCTCGAGTGGCGGCTCCGATGCAGTCGGCAAGCCTCTCGAGCCGAACAACGGACAGCAGGAACCGCCCAGCGTGAGCAGGGCCGGGCGCTGGCCTAACGAGTTCCCCGCGACCGGCTCCGTTCCATCACCGCTGATTCCCCTTTTAAGCCGGCGGACCGCTGGGCGGGATACGACCTGCACTGCGCTCAGGGTCACCGCGTGCGCCTGGAGTCGGCGCCAGGAGACGGCTCGTCGACCGTCCAACCGCCGGCAGGATCCTCGCCTCCCCGAAGGAGCGCTCAATACGCGAGCAACGAGGTTGCTGGCGGTTGGTCAGGCGACAGACCGAAGAACAGCACTGCGAGCAAGCTCGCCAAGCCGCCGTTTGGTTGGCATCGCGCTGCAGAAGCTGTGTATGAGCAACGTCTATCGTTATGGTTCACCGATGGCGCCGGTTTCGTAGGGATCAAGGTTCCCGAAGATGGGAAATCGTCGCTTTTCCGAGGTCTGTTGTAGCCACATCACGCCGTGCATGTAGAGGGCGAGTTGGTCGGGCCGGTGGTCCGAAGACGTAGCATCAAGGACGGCTTCCCCAAGGACGCAGGGGACACCAGCCTCGCGGAGCCGTCTGTCGACGGCCTCAACGACCCATATGTAGCGGGGGAGGCGCGCCAAACTGTACTCCCGGCGGATATTGGTGGGGAGCCCCCGGCGAGCAAGTCCCTGTTTGAACTTGTTGCTTTGAACGACGTAGGTGTGCAAGGCGAGTCGATTTGAGTTGATGAGGTCCTCGAGCGTTGGGAAGGGAACCGTCCCCGCCCACACTGCGGCGATCGCCTTGGATGCGCTGAGCAGGTATTCGCCGCCCTTGCGTTCGGCAGGTTCCGGGGCAAGCCAGATTTTCTCGGGCAGAGGGACGTGCATGGTCCTCCACGGCCCGTACCGCTTGGCTGTGACGGGGTCGACGTCATTGAGGACGTTGTCGACGAGAAGGTATGGGCCGGCTTGGTCGTCGTGTCGGACGAATTGGATCCACCCCGTCTGGGGCTGATTGAGGCGGCGGTAGCCACAAAGGATGAAGGCGTGATCGTGGGTACCAACGAGCACAGGGTTACCCGAGTTCAAGTGCCGGCAGGCGACAGGGACAATGCGGTGGTCCCATAGTCCCCCAGCCATGCCGGGGGTGCCGGGCGCGGGATCCGGCGGTTGCCATGGCAGCCCGGGACTGGGGAGTTCGCCGACCGAGTAGAAAACGGCGGGCAGCTCGAAGGTTCGGAACAGGTCACTAAGCTGGGTGACCGTGAGGCCTCCGGATGGGGTCGCCCGGCTGGGATGGAGGCTGGCGTCGGCTTTCAGGGAGAACTCAGCCTTGGTGCGGCGGCCCGTGTCGCCACGGAGGTAGGCCGTCACGTGACACATCCATGCGGCGGCGTGGGCGCACGCGCCGAGTTGAGCGTCCTGTTGGGCGAAGGGAACGCCGTGAATTTCGATCTCTTGCCCGAAAAAGTTGACACGCTCGGAGACGGCGGTGCGGACCGCATCCCGGAGGTCGTCGGGCGGCGGCAACAACGCGCGGGAGACGAGACCGGTGGTAGCCGGTCTCACGACGACGTAGCCGAGGTAGCCTGCCTTGGCGGCGAGTCGCCACAGCGTTCGGGCAGTCAGTCGGGCTCGGAAGAAGTGAAGGCGGTGAGCTGAGTCGGGAATGTCGGCAAACTGCCGCGAGTAGTAGGCAGAGAACTCGCTTCGGTAATCGAGATCGAGGTAACGGGTTTCGACAACCAGGGTTGATGCGCCGAGAGTTCGGGCGACCTCGACACATCGAAGAAGAGGCGCGTCGTTGAGAGACCCGAGATACCGCTCCAGCGCCGCGGTCCATTTGGCGTCGGTGGTTGGGTGGAAGACCTCTGCGGGGTTAGGGTCGTTCCAGCCTGACGTCCTCATGCACGCGTGACGTCAAGCCAGACGTAGGCTCCCCGACGCAGTCTCAACGTCGCGACGCCGCCGGGCGAGGCCGGCGAGATCGTCGGTGAGCTCCTTCTGCTGCTCGGGGGTGAGCAGCTCGGTTGGGTCGGCCGGTAGCTGGGCGGTGGTCTCGTCCTTGGTGAGCTTGGGAAGCACTCCTTCAGGCATTGGGAACTCCCTGCGTCGCCGCCACGGCACGATCCTAGGATGCTGAAGCTTGGCGTGCAGGGATTGTGACGCGCAAGGCGCGTGGCTTAGATCAGCGGCGTTCGGGTTCACGGAGCGGTCTGTCTTACCCGACGATGAGGCGTTGACGGCGGCGACGGGCAATGAGGCTCTCTTTGCCCGGCTGCCACACGAGCAGGAATCTGCGGTAGCTGTTGTGGAAGGACTGGACTCGGAGCGCCGCTGGCGATCCGGCGTTGTTGTTGAGCTCCCAGGTCGTGTCGAGTTCGCCGGACCACGCCGAGCGTAGGGGTGCGATGAAGGGGTGAGTCGACGTCGTGACACGGACGGGAAACCGGTTTGTGCCGAAGCGCTGGCGCCAACCATCCGATTCGATGATCTCGAAGCGACGAAAGGTCAGGGGCGAGACGCTGACCGGCTCGGTATCGAGCACAATGCCGGCGGCGATGCCGGGGTGGTGTTCGATCCATCGCCTGAACGTCGAGTGGATGGATGCGCCAAACAACTCGGCGAGCGCGACGGGCGTCGCGATTTCGGTTGGATAGTCGCGGGCGACGCGTGCGAGGAGGTCGAGTTGAAAGAGGAGCTCGGCCCCTCCCTGGTTGGCTTCGCGTTCGAAGCGCAGCTGGATGTCTGGCGCCAAGGTCTTGCTGGTGTCGCCTAGTACGAGGAGATCGCGTTGCCAAGGAAGCGCGTCGTGGATGATCTCATGGCAACGGATGAACTGACGTTGCGCCGGGACCTCGACTGTTGGGCTGACGTGGATAATGCGCTCTCGACGATCGAGGGCGCCGCGGATCTTGCGCGCCGCCCCGCGCAGGAACCGCCGCAGTTCCTTGGGTGCCTGGCTAATCTTCGACCCAGACAGGAAATAGTCGGCATCCTCGAGCAACCCGACTGCGGTGACTAGGTCGTCGACTGGAGTTGGCAGCCGCTCGTCGACATCAGCCTTTCGCAGCAGCGCCGCGACCACGTCGCGAATCTCCTTGAGGTTGTCGAGCGGCTGGGTCACGAGCTATCCCCTTCCTGATCAGGTCAGCCGCGTTGTTCTCGTAGGTGCGCGATGAACGCGGCGACGGCCTTGCGTTCGTCCTCGGTGAGGTCCGCGCTGCTCAGCGCGTGGTCGAAAGCAGCGCCGGCCAAGAGGCCCTCACTCTCCGGCACCACGTAGCCAGCGAGCTCCATGAGGGTGCTGTAGGGGATGTTGAGCACGTCGCTGAGCCGGTGCAAGACGTGGGGCGAAGGGGTTCGGACGTCGCCGCCCTCGAGCTTTTGTAAATAGGCCGTTGAGATCTCCGCTGGTTCGGCCACGGCCTTGAGAGATAGGCCCCGTACGCGACGGACCGACCGCAGCTGGTCACCAAGTGGATGCCCCATGAGATCTCCTCGCGTCGCTGTCACCACTGTTGTAAACATACACCAGAGTGTTGACAGGAGTCCAGGTCTTCCACTATCGTGTACGCCAGGCACCACAGTGAGGAACCTCTTCGCTGTACTGCTCAGACGGTGTCCTGCCGTCGCCGCCGAACGCGTGCGTCGGCCGATCGACTCGCCCCAGGAGGCGTCATGACTGCGAGCAACGACCATGGACAGACCGAACGGATCATCTCGTTCACCATCGACGGGAGGCCATTCCGGATCACTGACCCCAAGCAGACCGTTGGCGGCCTGCTGCATCTGGCCGGACTCGACCCGAATGGCTATGACCTCGGCGAGCTGCGCGGCAACAACCCCAAGCCGAAGGTGTACGACGACTCGGACACCCTGCAGGTTCAAAACGGCGACCGGTTCGTGTCGATCCGCCAGTGCGCGGCCGTCGCCTGATGCCTTGTCTCGCGG
>JALZBR010000133.1 GCA_030863485.1 Actinomycetota bacterium | reverse complement strand
CGACAGGAGTCTGGCTCCTGTCGTCAATCTTCCGGCAGGGACGATCCTGAAGAGGGAGATGTTGACGGTCAAGAAGCCTGGAACGGGTATCGCTCCCAGGGATGTCGAGCGGGTGGTGGGAAAGAGGCTGGTTCGCCCGGTCGGATCAAACCGGCTGCTGACCTGGGGAGATCTCGGTGAGTAGGAACATCTGCGTGGTTGTCAATAGCCGGGCCAACTACGGCAGGATCAAGTCAGTCTTGGAGGCAATTCTCAAGCACCCCAATCTCAACCTTCAGCTGGTGATCGGTGCCTCCGCTCTCCTTTTTCGGTTCGGCGACGCGGTAAAGGTGATACGTGAGGACGGGTTCGAGCCGATCGCTACCGTCTACTCGATCGTTGAGGGAGAAACTCCCACGACGATGGCGAAATCAACCGGGTTGGCGATTCTCGAGTTGGCCACCTTGTTTGAGAACATCGGACCCGATTTCGTTCTAACGGTTGCCGACCGATTCGAAACCATGGCGACGGCAGTTGCAGCTAGCTACATGAATGTGCCGCTCGCCCATACGCAAGGCGGAGAAGTCACCGGGTCGATTGATGAGAGCGTGAGGCACGCCGTCACAAAATTGAGTCACGTCCACTTTCCTGCTACGGAACGAGCCGCGGACTACCTAGTCCGGATGGGAGAAGATCCCGCGAACGTGTATCTGACGGGTTGTCCATCCATTGATGTGCTCGCGGGGCTGGATCTTTCTTTGCCCGATGATCTGCTACAGCGATATGGAGGCGTGGGTGCGGCGGTCGACCTCTCAAAGTCCTTTCTCCTAGTCCTGCAGCACCCCGTTACCACCGAGTTTGGAGAAGGATTCGATCAAATCCGGGAAACCTTGCAAGCGATCGACCGACTTGGCATGCAAACAATTTGGCTGTGGCCAAATGTAGACGCGGGTTCGGACGATATCGCGAAGGGGCTAAGGATGCACCGAGAGCGGAATCCTGACTCTCCGATTCATTTCTTCCGGCACTTCACCGTCGAGGATTACGCTCGCATCATGAACGCATCTGCATGCGTCGTAGGCAATTCCTCAAGCGGAATCAGGGAGGGATCTTTTCTCGGTGTGCCGGCAGTGAACATCGGAACACGGCAGCAGAACCGTGAACATGCAGAGAATGTGATGTTCGCCCCTTACGACGCAACGGCAATCGAGCGAGCGATTCGCCAGCAGCTGGAACATGGCAGGTACGGCTCGAGCACCCTTTTTGGAGATGGCAAGGCCGGTGAACGCATCGCGGACGTTCTAGCCACCTGTGAAGTAAATGTGCAGAAACAACTCTCATATCCGCGCATGGGCAGGTAATTTGATGAAGATACTTGGCCTTATTCCCGCGCGCGCGGGATCGAAAGGCATCCCACAGAAAAACCTGAGGGAAGTCGCAGGACGTCCTCTTCTCTCCTGGGCTATCAAGAGCGCAACAGATTCTCAGCTTCTCGATCGGATTGTTGTTTCAACGGAAGACGATCTGATCGCTGATCGCGCTGTTTCGATGGGTGCGGAAGTGCCCTTTCGCCGTCCCGTTCAACTCGCCGCCGACACCACGCCGATGCTCGACGTGGTACTGCACGCATTGGACGAGCTGGCGAACCAATCCTACGTGCCCGACGCTATTGCTGTCCTGCAACCCACCTCACCGCTGCGGAGACCGCAACACATACGGACTGCGATCGAGTTGCTCCAGGATTCAGACGCCGTTTGCAGCGTCATCCAGTTGCGGAGAGAGTTGTCTCCGTACGCCGTGATGCGTCTAGACAGCCGTGGGTATTTGCGATTCTTCATTCCTGAGGGAATCAACTATGCCCGACGTCAGGATCTCCCGCTGGCTTACAGACGCGACGGGACCATCTATCTCACGCGTCGATCGGTGGTAGTTGAGAAGAGAAGCCTCTACGGTGACAGCTGCATCCCCTTGGTGCTCGAAGAGGCAGAATCTGTGACAGTCGACGAGCCCGAGGACCTGATCAAGGCAGATCAACGGCTTCGGGCAAGAGAGGCTGTCTGAAGCCTGGACAGCCCCCTGACCTCGTCCCGAATCTAAAGTAAGCATTGATCGTCAGAGCGGGTGAAAACAATCAGATTGCCGTTTGCAGGTGAGTTCCGGCGCAAGCTGCGCCGTATCGGGCCGGTTGTAGATCTTTATCTGCTGCTGCGATCTCCGAGGATTGAAGCTTCCATCTGGGCGGATTACGCAAGGACCCGCCGCGAAACACGTTTCCTACGAAAGGCGCGGACAGACGCCGCGGCGGACGCACCTGTAGTTCTCGTTGGGGCACTCACCGACTGGCTCTACGAATTGAAGGTCCTGTTGATGCTCGCGACGGCCCTCCGTCTGGAGGGGTGGCGTCCGGTCTTCCTCGTCTCGCGCACCACTCGTCGCGCCATTCGGTACTGCAGGGCGTTCGGTATCAAGGATTTCGCCTTCTACGATGACCTAGAAACGACCGCGTCGGAAGAAGTTGAGATCCGCGCGCTCGCTCCCACGATGTTGCGAGATCCTTTGAGCTTTCAGACCGTGAAGGAGCTTTCCTTCGGCGAGTCATGGATCGGTCCCCAGATCTTGGCGACGGTCTCCCGGATGCTCTTAGCGGGAGCGCCCGATCCTCAGGATAAGGCGACCGCGGACCACATCCGGAACCTCCTGCCGGATGTTTTGCGGGGTGTATTCCGGGGGCGGAGGGTGATGCAATCTATCCAGCCGAAGATGCTCCTAGTAAATGAGGCGAACTACAGCTTCTATGGTGTTCTTGTTGACGTTGCAATCGGCAACGGTGCGGATGCGATTCAAGCCACTCAACCGTGGCGCGATGACGCATTGATGTGCAAGCGCCTCACCAAGAGGACCCGCCGGTCGCATCCCTCCTCCGTAGAACCTGAAACGATGGAATGGATCAAGGCGAGGCCGTGGACGGAGGCCGACGAGCGGCAGTTGGCGGACCACTTCCGGATGAGGTACGGCGGGGAGTGGTATCTCCAGGGACGAAATCAACCTCACGTTGAGAATGAGGCGCCCGCCGCCGTGCGACATCAGCTTGGCGTCCGGACGGAGGACAAACTCGCTGTCATCTTCTCGCACGTTCTTTGGGACGCGAACCTGTTCTACGGGGCCGATCTCTTTGATGACTATGGTCATTGGCTGGTAGAGACGGTGCGAGCCGCATGCGGTAACGACTCTGTGATGTGGCTCGTCAAGTTGCATCCTGCGAATATTTGGAAACGCGAAGCGCAAGGGGTCACTGGTCGCTACTCCGAGGTCGATCTCCTGGAAGAGCACGTGGGCATGTTGCCGACGCACGTGAAGCTTCTCTACCCGGAAACGAGGATTAGCTCGCTGTCGCTCTACGAAGCCGCGGATCTAGGCGTGACTGTCCGCGGCACACCGGGGATGGAGATGCCCTGCTTTGGTAAGCCGGTTCTGACGGCGGGTACCGGACGCTACTCGGGTCTCGGATTCACCGTCGATTCGAAGACCGCAAGTGAATATCTCGATCGGCTTCGTCACGTGCAGGGCGTCAAGCCACTCACGCCAGAGCAGACCCTTCTCGCGAAGCGGCATGCAAAAGCCGTCTTCATATCGAGGCAATGGCAGATGAAGAGCTTCTACTCAACCTTCAAGGAGGGCCCCCCAACCGGTACAAATCACAACCTCCGAGTGCGAGCGCGTTCACTCGCCGAACTGAAGGAGCTTGGAGATCTCGTCGCGTGGGCGACATGGGCACGATCGTCGAAGCTTGATTTCCTGGATCCGTCGACTCAGGCTTAGTTAAGTCGTTGATCGGGTTGGCTTCATGTCTACAGCACGTTTCTCGCCGGTGACGCCCGAGCCGAACCCAGGAGTTCAGTAGTCGCGCTCCGGAGAAGACGTTCGCCGAAGTGTTCTTTGGTAAAGCGCCCCGCGGCGTCGGACGTGAGGAATCTAGACCCTGCCGAGATCATCCGATTCGCCTCCGCTGGCGTCATCCCTTGAAGGAACGCGTCTAGCTCCTCTGCCCCCGTAAACGTCCGGTAGTTGATGAACGCCTCCTCCGGCACATGCTCAGACACGTCAGGTGCGCCGAGGTAGATCGGAATCGAACCGGCGCGGAGACAATCGAAGATCTTCTCCGTCACGTATCCGGGGTAGACGGTGTTCTCGAGACAGAGCGTAAATCTGTATCGCGCCATCGTTCGTATCTTCGCGGAGTATGGGACAGGACCCTGATACGTCGCCTTTACTGCCTCGTCGTAGCGCCCTCGGGTTCCGCGTACGGGCAAGTCCCATCCGGTCCCGAAGAGCTTGAAATCGCCGTGTTGAGCGAATCGGTACACCAGCTCAAGGCGTTTGATGTAGAGCTCCTTCCTCAACCATGGATCTCTACGACGGCGAGAGCGGGCGCGCGCCCACCGCAGGATGTTCTGCGCGGAGCTACGCGGGTGGCGCAACGAAACCGCCCCTTGCAAGATGTTCAAGCGCTTGTTCCCACTGATCATGCAGATTCGGTCGCGCTTCGACCACGGGAGGGGTTCCGCTGGTTCAAGCGACCAGTTCGGCCAATAAAGGGGCTCGAAAGTCGCGGGTGAACCTGCAAATCTCGGTGCCGCTCCTCGGAAGAAGTACGCAGTGCGGTAATCCCGGAGATATCTCGCCGGATCGTGATAGAGCTCGTGGAGGAGGAGCGGCGATTCTAAGCAATAGGCGGCAGCGCGCTTCACCCACAGAGGAAACGGATCATCCACCGGGACGCCCATGTCTCGCACGATCACGGCGTTTTTCAACCTCGAAAGATCCGACGCCGACACTTCGTCGCTCGTGACCACGTCCCATCCGTTTGCTGCGGCCGACTGAGCTAGGCCGTAGGCTGCCGCCCCTTCCGGAAGGTTCTGCATGGCTGCCTCGTCACGGATTCCTCCCCCAGCGATCGCCTGCATCCCCGTTAGCAGGATGACGCACGGCCGAACTGTCACCACAAGTGCCTCCAACGCCGGAACGTGCGACTACCCTGCTTGTTCATTGCAGAGCAAAGATCTTGGGCCGGAGGGATGCCTGGATGGAAGTCGTCCTCATAACGGGATCGGGTGGCCTCATCGGTTCTGAGGCCGTTCGTTTCTACGCTCATTCCGCGGACGTTGTCGTTGGTCTAGACAATGACATGCGGGCACAGTTTTTCGGCCCGGAAGCCTCGACGGAGTGGGTAACGCGCGATCTGGTCGAGAGATATGACAACTTCAAGCATATATCGCTGGACATCCGAGACGAGACAGGGTTAGACAGGGTCTTCGACGAGTATGGGTCTGATATTTCGTTGGTGGTCCATTCGGCAGCTCAGCCTTCTCACGATTGGGCCGCCCGAGATCCCAAGCTTGATTTTTCCGTAAACGCGAACGGGACGTTGAATGTCTTGGAGGCCATACGGCGGCGTTGCCCTGAGGCAGTAATGATCTTCACGTCCACGAACAAGGTATATGGAGACACACCGAATCTCCTCCCTCGCGAAGAGTTGGCGATGCGTTGGGAGCTGCCAGCGGACCATCCGTATTTCGCGGCAGGCATCGACGAAACGATGACTATCGACAGATCGATGCACAGCCTGTTTGGAGCTTCGAAGTTGGCAGCCGACGTGCTCACGCAGGAGTACGGTCGGTACTTTGGCATCAAGACCGGAATCTTTCGTGGAGGTTGCCTTACGGGTCCCGCCCAGTCTGGCGCGAACCTTCACGGATTTCTTGCCTACCTGATGAAGTGCCTGGTGACGGGCGCCTCCTACGAGGTGCTCGGATATAAGGGAAAACAGGTACGAGACAACATCCATTCTTCCGATTTGATCTCCGCGTTCGACCACTTCTACCGACAGCCTCGCGTCGGAGAGGTCTACAACATCGGCGGCGGTCGAAGAAGCAATTGCTCGCTTCTCGAGGCGATCGAACTCGGAGAGTCAATCGTCGGCAAACGTCTGAATTGGTCTTACGTCGACGCTCCTCGCCGGGGAGACCACATCTGGTGGATCAGCGATACGAGCAAGTTCGAGCGCCACTACCCGAGTTGGAAACCAATCTTGACTATCCCGTCGATCCTGTGGGACATCCTCGAACAGCGAGGCCAGCAATGGGAGGCTGAGGCGCGCGTGACGCGATGTTAAACAAGCGACCCTAGTGAAAGTGGTTCACTTCGGGCTAGCCGATCTGCACCCAGGCGCTCATCTCGCCGGCTACTCAATCCACAGCGCTCTTAACGCAATTGGCATCGAGTCCTTCATGGTCGTGCTCTACAAGAAGAGCGAGGACGCGTCCGTCATCGCGCCGGCCGCCAAGGTAGGACGATGGCTAGCGCGCCGCACCACCGCTTTGGAGTTTCTCCCGAAGAGGTTCATCAACGGCATCCCGTGGTTGTTCAGCCCTATGCAGCCGGAAACGTCCTTGGGCTGGGTGGGAAGCGGCTCGATTCGCAAAGTGGCCCGTCTACAACCAGACATTGTGCAGCTGCACTGGATTGCAGGGGGCCTTGTCCGACCGGAGTCGTTGAAGAAGCTTGCGCGATTTCCACTCGTATGGAGACTGTCGGATATGTGGCCGTTTACCGGAACGCGGCACTACGAGTGGGAGGATCGCAGATATATCGAGGGGTACGACCAAGCGCCGCGTCTCGATGGCAGAGGCCCAGACATCGACCGCTGGGTGTGGAAGAGAAAACGCGAAGCGTACGCGGCGCTGCCGGATCTCACCCTCGTCGCACCTAGCACATGGATGGCCCGCGCTGCCGCATCGAGCGCGCTGTTCCGCGATCGGCGCGTGGAGGTTATTCACACAGGTGTCGACACGCACCACTTCTCGCCCCGCGACAAGACAAGGGCTCGCCGTAGGCTTGGCTGGGACCCCGACGCTGCGGTAGTTCTATTTGGCGCGGTTGCTCCCGGAGCAAATCCACGCAAGGGATTTAATGAACTGGCGCACGCCCTCGAGGGTCTTTCCTCCGCAGGATCGAGGTTCCACTTCGTCGTGTTCGGAGGTGACGCCGCGGTCGAAGCATCCGTTTCCGTCCAAAGGCTCGGACGGCTGGACCGGGATCGGTTACCGGATGTCTACAGCGCGGCTGACGTCTTCGTGGCTCCGTCGTTGCAGGAGAACCTTGCCAACACGGTGTTGGAAGCGCTCGCCTGTGGGACGCCGGTCGTCGCGTTCGACGTCGGCGGGATGAGCGATGCCGTCTTGCATCGCCAGAATGGATTTCTTGCGCGGGCCAGCGACCCAACCGACCTTGGAAGAGGCATCCGATGGGTTCTGGATGCCTCGGAAGAAAGCCGTCGCGAACTGTCGCGAACCGCGCGCAGCCAGATAGTGCAACGATTCGACCGAAAGGCGAAAGCTGGGAGCTATATAGCGCTCTATGAAGACCTGCTCGAGCGGCGAGCGGCGCTACCTCCACAAGGTTAGGTGCGTGGTTCACATCCCCTTCTCGCGGGGTGGCGGAAAACATAACACCCAACGCAGAAGCCTTTTGGCCGCGTCTCCACGAGCGCGCCACCTAATATATAGGCCGTGTCCACGGCTTCAAGCGGTTCGATTGCGTGGAGCAGGTCCTCTTCGCGAAGAGCGCGGTGGGCGTCGTAGTAGACGCGCGATTGATCGTCCAGTGGAACCGACAAGAAGAGAAATCCACCCGCTTTGACAACCCGTTTGAGCTCATCGATGGCTCTGCGCGTTCCATGGGGATCCAATTCATCACCATAGCGCCCCAGCCCGATGTGCTCGACGACGCATAGACATGAGACGGATCCCCACGAACCGTTAGGAAACGGCAGCCGAAGAATCGATCCGCGCTGGAACCGTAGGTTCGGGATAGCAATCGGGATCGGCCTGACATCGATCATCGTTACAGGCACGACCTGCGCCAAGAGCGAGACAAACTTGTGGTGTGAGCCAACGTCCAAGTGCGCCGATGGCTGTCGGCTCACGATCCGCTTGAACATCCAGGCGTCTTGTAGAACATAAACGGCATCCACAGGCGTTTCAGCGGTGACGTCCCTCACTTGTGGCTGTAAGGTTCTCCAGTTGATTTCGCCTGGTGCTAACTGTCGATACCTAAAGAAGCGGCGCCAAAAGAGGATCCATCCGCGTGCACCAGAGATCGAATGACGCGCTTTGTCTCTCATGAACCGGAGACTTCCCCTGATGATCCATCCGACAGCGTTATCAGGATCGCGAATCATCATGGTTCAACGAGGATATGTCGCCTTCGGCGGCCAAGGAGCGGCGATCTCGCTGACTCCGTGAAACCGCGAGGTCGCGCTGTCCAAATCGGTGATCTGGTGCTGTGTCTTGGCAGACACTGCTGCCGACCTGCGAGTCCCTGTAGAGGCAGCGACCACTCATCGATTATTCGCGCCTGCGGGCACGACTGGAGACAGTGCTCCTACCCTGCGACCATAGAGACTTGCGTGCGCCGGCGAGTCAGTACTCGTCGACACGACGCGATATATGTTTCTCTACGAGGAGCTCACCAAACCTCGCGCCGCTACCGACGCTCGTCGCGCGTGTGGATCCGGATGATGTCGTTGCGCACCTGAACGGCAGCGCGAGCCTTTAACCGGGTGACGTGCGTACACAACGTCTCGATCGATGGATAGTCGCCGAAGCCGTCGAATTCACGCGCGTCGTCGACGAGAATCACGTGTGCTTCGACAGGATGTTCGAGGATCGCGCTTATCTCCGCGAGGATGGGGGTCTCGACCTCGCCACGTGCAGTGGTGCCACCCGAATAGTGCGCGTCGAGCCAGAAAAGCGCTGGTTCGCGCAATCCGTAGAGGACCTGCGGAAGCATGTGAGTGCTGTCGCCTTGGAGAATCGAAACGTGATCGGCACCCTCGAACCGCTCTTTGGCTGCCTCCGCGAGCGCCCGATCGAGCTCGATTGAATAGATCCGGTCAAACGAGTGCAGCGCGGCAGCGACCATTGCTCCTTGGAATGTACCTGTCTCGACGAGCGTCCGGAGCCCAAACCTCCGGCCGTACGATTTGACGGTCCGTTGTTTCACGCTTGGTGGGGCGGAACCTGCCCGTCGCTGCCTCAGCCACAGGTACACGTCTTTCGCGTCGTAGAGCTTCTGCCTACCCGCATGAGGGAGGGCCCCGATGATCCGAGCCTTGAGGTTCCGCTCTGCCCTAGCCATCGCGCAAGGCGTCCTCGTAGACCTCAATCCACCCGTCGACCATCCGATCCCGCGTGAACAACGCGAGGTAGCGGGCGCGACCGGCCTCCCCCATCGCGGCTCTGCGCTCCGGTGACGCGAGGAGCTCCCCAAGCGCTGAGGCGAGTTGGACTGCGTTTCCCGGTTCGATCAGCGAACCGGTCTCGTCGTCCGAAATGATCTCCACGAGCCCCTCTACGTTCGATCCAACGATCGGCTTCCCCATCGCCATCGCCTCCAGCGCAACAAGGCCGAAAGACTCAGTCAAGCTCGGGACGGCGACGACGTCGGCCGCGGCGTTCCACAGTGCGACGTCGTCTTGGTGGTCGAGGAAGTGGACGTGGTCGTCGCGACCAGAGGCGCGGCGCAGCTCGTGCTCCTCGGGCCCGCCCCCAACCACAGCCAGGTGCACGTCGCCCGTCCTCCCGCCTCGGAGGAGACGGTGCGCTTCGAGGAGGCTTCGGTGCCCTTTCTCCGGGCGCAGATGTCCCACCACCACGACAAGTGAGCCTCCCTCGCCGATCCCCAGCCGTTGCCGCGCCGCTTTGATCTCGCGC
>JALZBR010000094.1 GCA_030863485.1 Actinomycetota bacterium | reverse complement strand
CGCACTGACCCTCGTTGGGAGTCGGATTACACGGGTTGTTGGGAGCGGGATCCGGTCCGGCAGTGATCGGCCCGTTGCCGTCCGGATCGTTGGGACCATCCGAGACACCGTCGTCGTCTGAGTCGGGATCATTCGGGTTGGTATCCCCGGATGCCTCTGCGCCGTCTTCGAGACCATCGTCATCGGAGTCCGAGTCGTTGGGATCGGTGCCCTGATTCTCCTCCTGATCATTATTGAGGCCGTCGTCGTCTGGGTCGGCGGCTCCCCCGGTCTCGCAACCGGACGCCGTTCCCTCGGTCTCTTCGCAGAAGTCGAGCCCAGGCCCGCCGAAGAGGTCATCCGTGCCTTCGCCGCCGATGAGGCTGTCGGCGGCTCGACCGCCGCGGATCGTATCGTCTCCAGAACCGCCGCGGATCGCGTCTTCACCCCCCTTACCGCAGACGATGTCGTTGCCGCCGGCGCCCCGGATGAGGTCGTCTCCACCGCGACCCACAATCACGTCTCTTTTCGGGGTGCCCCTCAGGACGTCGTTGCCAGAGGTGCCGACAATCGTTGCTCGCTTACCGTCGCACTCGGGGGCGGCAGCCGAGGCGCTGGGGATCAGAGCGACGTTGACCCCCACGATGAGCGAAATGGAGAAGAGAAGTCGAGCGAAGTTCCGGCGTGACATGTGCACCCCCCTGCTAAACGCGTCCGTGAGATCGCTCCCGACGACCGCGACGCCATGACCGGGGAAATCCGCTTCTTCCCCGGGTGCGTGGTTCGCCGCCTGGCAGAGCCTTCCTTCACGGAATCAGCAAAATTTTCGTAGGCAGCATTAGGCCTCCTGGCCGGGCGCCCGGGGGAGCCCCCATGAGCCTTCGTGTGGAGTTCCCATTTGAGATGAACTGCGGACGACAGGAGACCCCGGTAGGGGCCTGTCCCCCTTATGCTGGGGTCGTCAACGCGTGCGGTGCCAGAAAAACCCAAGTTTTTCTCGAACCCGGCAGACAAACAGGAAATACCTGGATTAAGGTAGAAGCTGGGAATGAATATTGGGTGAATTTACCTGCGATGCGCAGGACTGGTTCGAGGGAGCCAGAACCTAGATAAGAGTGGCGTGTGTTGGCGGTAGGTACGAGTTGTTGGTTTGGCGGACATTGGAGCGTCTGCAAGGACGTAGGGGCGAGGTTCGTACGGCCGACTCGACTGGTGAGACGAGGAGGAAGTAGTTGAAGGTCGATCTTTCGCCCGACGTGATCATCTTGCCCCGGAGCTCATCCGAGCAGACGATCACTCTGCCGGAGACGCCCCAGGTCACGGAGCGTCCCAGGCAACAGACCGCCATCGAGTCGGTCTTCATGGTGTGCTCGACCGGGGGACACCTCACCCAACTACACGCTCTGCGCAAGTGGTGGGAGCACAAGAACCGGGTTTGGGTGACTTTCGACAAAGAGGACGCGCGTTCTCTGCTCGAAGAAGAGCGCGTGGTCTGGGCGCACCACCCCACGACCCGCAACGCAAAGAACGCCGCTCGCAACATGAGGCTCGCAACTCGGGTCCTGCGCACCCACAGGCCGGACCTCGTGCTCTCCAACGGGGCCGGGGTCGCGTTTCCGTTCTTCGTTGCGGCCAAGGCTCTCGGGATCAAGACCGCTTACATCGAGGTCTGCGATCGGATCGACTCCGCGACCATGACCGGCAAACTGTGCTACCCGCTATCGGACTACTTCTTCCTGCAACATGAAGATCAACAGCGCTTTTATCCTCGCGGGGTGTTGATCGGCTCGCTGCTCTAGGACGCGGTATGGATCCAGAGAAGAAACCTCTTATCTTCGTGTCGGTCGGAACCGACCACCATCCCTTCGATCGCCTCGTGGAGTGGACGGAATCCTGGTTGGAGAGCAGGGGAGACGTGGCCGACGTCTTCATCCAGTCGGGCACCTCGGCGCCGCCTCAGTGGGCGCGTTCGAGCGCCTACCTCGGCCGCGAGGAGATGAAGACCCTGCTCGGGGACGCCACGGGGATCGTGTGCCATGGGGGGCCGGGCACGATCCAGGATGCCCGCTCGAACGGATTCATCCCCGTCGTCGTCCCCCGTGAGGCCCATCTCGGCGAGCACGTGGACGACCACCAGGTCGCCTACACCGGGAGGGTGGCCGCAAAGGGGGATGTGAAGCTGGCCCGGTCGCACGAGACCTTCGTGCGCTTGCTCGACCAGATGATCGCGGAGCCGGATCAGTTCCGGACCAGGGGACCCTTCGTCTCGGAGCAGGAGCTGGCGGTTGCCCGATTCGAGCGCATCATCGAGGTCGCGGCCCGCAAGGGGAAGAAAGGCACCGAAGGGTCCGGACCGACCAAGGTTTTGTTCGTCGCCGGTGTCGGTCGCAGCGGCACCACGCTTCTCGACCAGATCCTCGGTCAGTTCCCGGGGTTCGTCAGCGTGGGCGAGCTGGTGCACATGTGGCTGCGGGGTCTCGCGGAGAACGACCTGTGCTCGTGCGGTCGTGCGTTCCACGAGTGCCCGTTCTGGAGCGATGTCGGAGCCTACGGGTTCGGGGGATGGGACTCGGTCGACAAGGAGGAGGTGCTCGAGCTCCAGCAGCGGGTGGACCGCCACCGGTACCTACCCCTTTTGATCCAGCCGAGGCTGTGGCCTCGTTACCGACGCGATCACGAGAGATTTGCCTCGGTCCTGAACGCTACCTACGAGAGCATCCGCCGGGTGACGGGCGCCCATTACATCGTGGATTCCTCGAAGTACGTGTCGTACGCGTATCTCCTTCGGCGGGTGCCGGGCGTCCACCTACGAGTGATTCACCTCGTCCGCGAGAGCCATGGGGTCGTGTACTCGTGGACGAAACGAGTGCGACGGCCGGAGGTCAAGAACGACGACGCTTACATGCCGACCTATCACCCCCTGAGGATGTCGCTTCGATGGACCGGATACAACCTTGCTTACGAGGCCTTGCCTCGATTCGGCGTTCCCACCCTGCGGGTCCGCTATGAGTCTCTTGTGAGAGAACCCCGCGCGGAGATCGAGCGGATCATGGACTTCATTGGCGAACCCGTGGACCCGTCCAGCTACGACTTCATCCACGACGATCGAGTGTCGCTCGAGCCGACGCACAGCTGCTCCGGTAACCCGATGCGCTTTCGCGAGCGAGACGTGAAGTTGAAGCTGGATGCCGAGTGGCGGGAGAAGATGTCGTCGCGCGACCGGGCGCTGGTCTCGGCGTTGACCGGCCCGCTCTTGCGCAAGTACGAATACAAGGGATGAGCTCGCCTCCGACCGTCTCGGTGATCATCCCGACTCGCGACCGACCGGAGTTGTTGCGCCGCGCCATCCGGCGCGTCTGTGAGCAGCGCTTCGATGGAGGCATCGAGTGTCTTGTCGTGTTCGATCAGAGTGAGCCAAACCTCCCCGACGTGGAGGTGCCCGACGGCGTGCAGCTGCGGGCCCTTTCGAACCGACGCAAACCGGGCCTGGCCGGGGCACGCAACTCCGGAGCGCTGGAGGCGAACGGCGAGCTCTTGGCCTTCTGCGATGACGACGACGAATGGTTACCGGACAAGCTGGCTCACCAGGTAACGGCGTTCGAAGAGCCCGGGGTGCGTGTCGTTGCCACGGGGATAGAGGTCCACTACGAAGAGCGGAGGTTCGACCGCCTTTCGCCCCGGGACACCGTCACTTTCGACGAGCTCCTGGAATCGCGGCGGACGGACGTCCACCCCTCCACTTTTCTCATCTCGAAGACCGCCTTTCTCGACGAGATCGGTTTCGTAGACGAGGACCTTCCGGGAAGCTACGCCGAGGATTACGAATGGTTGCTGCGCGCTGCCCGATTGGGTCCGATCCGAACGCTGCGAGAGCCCCTGGTCCGAGTGCACTGGCACAAGTCGTCTTACTTCTCGGACCGCTGGCAGATGATCGCCTCGGCTCTCTCGTACCTCCTCGAGCAATATCCGGAATTCAAAGATCATCCCCGAGGGTTCGCCCGCGTCGCCGGGCAGATCGCTTTCGCCCACGGCGCCGCCGGCAACCGGTCGGAGGCCCGGGCGTGGGCCCGCCGGACGTTCTCGGCCAACTGGCGGCAGCCTCGGTCCTATCTGGCTCTCGCAGTCAGCGCCGGCCTCCCGGCTCAGTCACTCCTACGGCTCGCTCACATGGCCGGGAGGGGCATCTAGGCTCTTCTGATGTCATCCGTTGTCGCTACCCCGGGCGTGGCCGCGAGGACTCGCTCTTACGGCTTCCCGTTGACCGCCCTCTTCAGTGGTTTCGTCGTCTGGTGGGCTCTCGGTCTCGGGGGGTTCATCTGGGCGATCCTGGCCGTACCGATGCTCGGCTCGCTGCTCGTCAGGGAGAAGGTGCACATGCCCCGGGGCCTGGGCATCTGGCTGCTCTTCCTCTTCTGGGTCGCTCTGTCGGCGACCCAGCTCGACGAGCCGACGAGGATGATCGTCTTCGGGTATCGCCTGGCGCTCTACATCGGGGCCGGCATCGTGTTCCTGTACGTCTACAACGCCCCCCGAGAGCGTCTCTCGGACAAAAGGGTCTCGTCCTCGCTTGCATCTCTCTGGGTGCTGGTCGTCCTCGGGGGCTTCGCCGGACTGATGTTCTCGAGCTTCTCTTTCCACAGCCTGACCGAGCAGCTCATGCCGGGAGGCTTCCTTGCCGACAAGTGGCTTCACGACATGGTCCATATCGACTTCGCGGAAGGGGCGAACCTTCGTCCGAACTCTCCCTTTACCTACACGAACGAGTGGGGGGCAAACTTCGCCCTGCTCACCCCCTTCGCTCTAATGGCGATCGGGGGCTGGCGCAGCAGGCCATCCGTCCTTTGGCCGCTTTTGATCGCAGCCTCCTTCGTGCCTCTGGTCCTGTCGACCAACCGGGGCGCTTGGATCTCACTTGCCGGTGGGGTCGTATACATCTGCGTGACGCTGGTCCTGCGGGGGAGGGGGCGCGCATTCGCCGGACTACTGCTGATGATGGGAGTCATGTTCGGCCTACTCGTTGCCACCCCACTGGGCACGACGCTGCAGGACGCACTCTCCCAACGTGAGTCCACCGAGACACGATTCAACATCTACGAGCAGACGGGATCGGCGGTGCTCGAGTCGCCCCTCCTCGGATACGGTGCCCCCCGGCCCTCGCCCGATCCCACCCAGCCTCCGTTGGGGACGCATGGGCAGCTGTGGATGGTCACCTTCTCCCACGGGATACCGGGTGGCCTTCTCTACATCTCCTTCTTGGCGGTCCTGTTCGTCCAGACGCGTCGAGGCCGCTCGCGTATCCAGCTCTTTGCCCACATGACGGTCGCGATCGCCATCATCCAGCTGCCCTTCTACGGCGCCCTGCCGGGCCAGATATTCGTCGTGATGGTTGCCGCCGGCCTCGCCCTGCGCGACCGAGACGCCGATGCGCTTCACCGGCCCCAGGGGGAGCCGATGCGTGATCTCAACCTTGCGCGCGCGGCCGCGGATCCCGCGACCGGTACTTGATGCAGCAGGTAGAACCGAGCCAGATCCAATCTGATTCACTCAAACCGGCCCTTCAGCGGGTCGTGCGGGGCGGCGCGCTCGGGATGGTGGGGATCATCACGGGTGCGGTCCTCAACCTCGTGCTCGTCTACGTGGTCACACAGGCCCTGGGCGAGGACGGAACTGGGGTCTTCTTCGAGTCGATAGCGCTCTTCAGCATCCTCGTGACCGTCGCTTGTTTCGGAGCCGACACCGGTTTCGTGCGCACGGTCTCGCGCTTCCAAGCGTTGAATCGCGCCAACGACCTCAAACGACTGCTCATTGTCGGCGGGGGGCCCGTCGTCGTCATCTCCACGCTGTTCGCGCTGGCGATCGTGGTGTGGGCTCCCCAGCTCGTCGATCTGCTCATCGAGGGAGGCGGCCCGGAAGCAGTGCGCAACCTGAGACTCCTGGCACCGTTCATCCCGCTGGCAAGTGTCAGCTGGATCTGTCTCGCCGCAGCGAGGGGCTTCGGCTCGATGACCCCCTATGTCTTGCTGGAGAACGTCGGCAAGCCGCTGCTGAGACCGGGTCTGGCGATGGGAGCGATCGCCGCGGGTTTCGGGGCGGGGGCCATAGCGATTGCCTGGGCGCTGCCCGTCGCGATCCAACTGCCGATCTCGATCTTCGTGGTGATAATGCTCGTGCGACGAGCGCAGGCGGACGCTGCGGCCCCCGAGGCCCACCAACCGGGTCGCGCGATTGCCTCGGAGTTCTGGAGGTTCTCGCTCGCACGTGGGGCGGCCTCCGTCTTCCAGGTCACGATCATGTGGCTCGACATCCTGCTCGTAGCAATATTCCTCGGCTCGTCTGAAGCCGGCATCTACGCGGTGGTGAGCAGGCTCACGCTCGCGGGAAAGCTCACGCTGGAGGCTATTCGTTTGGCTATCGCCCCCGAGCTGAGCGCGCTTCTCGCGCGTGGAGATAACGACGGCGCAGGGCGTCTTTACCGCGTGGCCGCGATCTGGACGATAGTCCCGTCGTGGCCGCTTTACGTGCTTCTGTTCATCTTCGCTCACCCCGTCATGGAGTTCTTCGGGCCCCAATTTGTGGAGGGGGTACCGGCCCTCCGGATCTTGTCGGCGGCGATGTTGTTCAACCTGGGAACTGGTGAGGTCACCACTCTGTTGTTGATGGGCGGAAAGAGCTCGTGGAACCTGTTCAACAACTCGATCTCTCTCGCGATCAATCTGAGCCTGAACCTGATCCTCATACCGCGCTGGGGCATCGAGGGAGCAGCCGTTGCGTGGACCCTCAGCATCCTTTTCGACAACATCGTCCCCCTCATCCAGATCGGAGTCCTCATGAAGATCCGGCTCTTCGGACCCGCCTACTTCAGGGCCGTCGCGACTGCCATCGGCTCGTATGCAGCCACCGGTGTGGTCTGGCTGGCGCTCTTGGGCGCATCCGGCGCCGCTCTGATCCTGAGTGCGGTGACCGGATCACTCGTCTACATCGCTTTGTTGTTCCGATCTCGAGGTGAGTTCCAGTTGCCTCTGCTGTGGGAGGCACTGAAGCCGGGGGCGCGCAGACGGTCCGGCCTTGGTCCGCCGCCGGCTTCCGAGAACGCGTGACCGGGTCCCCTGCGACGCGCTCAGCCCCCGTTGTGCTCGTACGGACCGCGGCGAAAAAGGGGGCACGCGCCTACGGCATGGCGACGAGTGCGGTCCGGGCCCAACCGGACTTCGTGATCATCGGGGGCAAGCGTTGCGGCACGACGTCTTTGTTCCGCAATCTCTCGACGCATCCCTCTTACGTGCCGTTGTTCCCGGCGCGGCAACAGATCAAAGGTGCGCACTTCTTCGACACCAACTACAGCCGGGGCATGACCTGGTATCGATCCCACTTCCCCGTTCGGGCGCGTCTACGGTCTGCGCGGGGAGGTCCGAGCCCAAGGATCACCGGTGAGGCAAGCCCTTACTACCTCTTCCATCCTCATGCAGGGGCCCGCGCCGCAAGAGGGATCCCCCAGGCCAAGCTGATCGTCCTACTTCGCAATCCCGTCGACCGTGCCTACTCGCACTACCGCGAGAGGGTGAGGCACCAAGTGGAGACCCTGTCCTTCGAAGAGGCTCTCGAGAGCGAGGACAGGCGTCTCGCGGGTGAGGAGGAGCGCATGCTGGCCGATGAGACCTATGTGAGCTTCGCTCACGAACATCTTTCCTACGTGCGGCAAGGGTTGTACGCGCGCGCTCTGCGGCGATGGCTGGAGGTCTTTTCAAGGGAACAGTTCCTGTTCGTCGTGAGCGAGGACCTGTTCCGCGACCCGAAGGAGGCCTACGGGCGCGTGACGCGCTTCCTCGGTGTGGAGTCGCTTCCGCTCAAGACCTTCGAGAAGTTCAACTGGCACCCGGGATCGCCCATGGCAAAGGAGACCCGTTCCTTCTTGGAAGACCGTTTTCGTGGTCCCAACGCCGAGCTCGAGTCACTGTTGGAGATGGATTTCTCCGCTTGGGCCTAGAGCGTTGTCAAGTCCGATTCCCATGCAGCATGATCGGCCGGTGGAGAGGAGCCCTTCCGTGCATCCGGACATCGAATGGATCACCGATGTCCTGTGGCCGGGGGCCGAGATCAGGCTGGAGCGAGGATCTCCGTCCACGTCGGGCGGAGACCGCTACACGGTGGTCGGGTGGGGCGGCCGTCCGCGGTTCCTGGTTCCGGAAGCATCACGGCGCGCGTCATCGGCATCTTTGTTCGCGTACAACAAACTCCGTTCTTTAGGAACGCGCGCGGCGAGAACGACGATGGGGATGGCCGTGCAGCTCCCGCCGGGACTTCTTCGTTTGCCCACTCTCACCGCCGATGTGTCCGGCGATCGCTCTCTTGGCGCGCGGCTGAGCGACATCTTCGGTCGCGAGGACCTGGCGGCGGCCGTTGGCATCCCACCGGTGGGACCCAACCGCAAACCTGTCCTCCAGGTGTTCACCCTGGGAGGTCGCCCTGTCGGCTACGTCAAGGTTGGGTGGAACGAGGCGACGCGCCGACGCGTGCGGCATGAAGCGCGTGCTCTCGAGCACTGGCGGGGCGCTACTGGACGACGGACGCGCCTCCCCCATCTCGTCTCTGCCGGTCGCTGGGGCGAGCACGAGATCTCCGTGACGGCACCCCTACCAACCGACGTCACTCACTACCCGTCTTCGCTGGGGCCGCCGATGCTCACCTTTCGAGATGTCTGCGATCTCGACGGGGGACTGAGCACAACCACCCTTGCCGAGATCGCCGGAGTTACCGATCTGGACTCGAGGCTCGAGGTTGCGGCGACCATCGATCCGGAGCGGGCGCACGCTGCCACCCGGCTCACGGAGGCAGTCCGAGAACGGTTTGGGGGATTGCAAACACTTTCCAGCATCGCTCACGGGGACTGTGTTCCGTGGAACCTCGCCCGTCATCGTGACGCCTTGTATCTCTTTGACTGGGAACACTGGTCCGGGTCGATGCCCGTCGGTTTTGATCTGTTGTACTGGCACTTCCAGGTCGCGTTCGTCGTCGAGCGCAATCCGCTTGCTGACGCTCTCGATCGAGCGACCGCGCTGACGCGCAACCGGATGACTGCGGTTGGGGCCCGCGACGAGATCGTGCCGGCCCTTGCATGCCTGTTGCTCGTCGAGCTCTACTTGCGGGCGGCCGAGGGAGTTGCTGCGGGCGCGCCGGAGAACGCCCGTTTCCATCCCCACATCAAAGAAGCCCTGAGCGTTGCCCGACAGACGCTAGCCGGCTGAGACGTCGGTGGGCTCGGTCCGGCGGTTGCGGCCGAGGCGGCTCATTGTCCGCGCCAGGGAGGCCTTGATCGTCCCCTGACCGTAGACCGTCTCGAGTCCGGCCTTGAACACCCGGCGCGGAAGCCACGGGCTTATCCGGTAGAAGGCTCGCAGGGTCGGCGAGAGGGACTCCCGGAGCTCCAGGAGCCGGGACAACAGGAGCTTGCGGTCGGCGGCCGGTTCCAGGGCGAGTCGGGCGATGACGTATCGACGTTCGAGAAAGGGCCGGGTTCGCTCGAATGCCGGCAAAGCCGCACCCGGGTGCTCCTGGACCAGCCATCTTTGCAGTCCTTCGTACGCCGCGCGCACTTCCTCCAGGTCGCGCCGCCGGCGACGAAGCATTTCGTCTAGCTCGAAACTTCGGGCCGTGTTACCTGCGTTGGACCCATGCAGGCGGTAGTACGCAAGTGGCTCTTCGACGGCGGCCACCGGTGCCAGCATCGCCCCTGCCCCCCGCAGGATGACGTCCGCGAACTGACCCGCGTCCTCCGGCAGCGGGAAGATCCGTTCGGCTACCTCGCGGCGCAGCGACATGATGCCAGCCTCGATCCACGGCACGTACCCGCCGGCGGCGAATGCCTGAGGACCAAGCCAACCGTCGGGGAGGGGGCTACCCGTGGGATAGACCCCTTGCTCCTTTTTGTGCTCGTCGACCCGGATCATCTGGTGCACGACCATGCCCGCATCGGGCCGCTCCTGGAAGGTCTCGACGACTCTTTGGATCTTCTGGGGAGCCATGAAGTCATCCGCATCGAGCAGCGTGACGATCTCACCTCTGCTCCCGGCAAAGGCGTTGCTGAGGGCTGCCGCCTGACCTTTGTTGCTCTGTCGCAGGACCCTGATAGAGGGGTGCGACGAGGCCATGCGCTCGAGGATCTCAATCGAATGGTCGGTCGATCCGTCATCGCACACCACTATCTCGACGTCGTCATAGGTCTGCGCTAGCGCGCTCCCGACTGAATCGGACAGGAATGAGCCGTAGTTGTAGTTGGCTATCAAGACGGATGCCAGAGGGCGGTCGGACAAGGGCGGCAGTGCCATCGGCTCGAATGACCTATTGACGGCGGGACGAGCGGGTGCCTTGGGCCGTCGCCGAGCCAGCCCGCGAGCGCGGCCGGCCGCTCGTACGAGAGCGCCCTTGACCGATGAGCTTCCCCACCAGAAGGCCAGAAGGCGCCTCGAGAGGGGCCGGGGGAGCGCCAGGAGGACGGTCCACACGATTCGCCGCTTGGAGGACGGGACTTTGTCTTTCAGGCCGCTGGCAGTGAGCCCTTTTGCTTCCGGGGACTCGGGAGCCACTATCCGCAGCCCCAGACGCGCCTCCCAGTACGACGGTCGCTCTTCGTCTCTCAGCCTCTCGGCGACGTCGTTGTCGTAAACCCGTCTCAGAAAGTCGCGACACGCGGCTGTGATCTTCACGTTGTCGTCGATGAAGCCGCGCAGGCTGTCCTCGTCGGCGCTCCACAAACCGGTGGTGTTCGTCCCGTGTATGCGGTAAAGGGTCAGCGCGGCCGGCGAGGCAGCGACTCGGGTCACGAACTGGGATGCGCGCGCGATGTAACCGTCCGCCCCCCGCCGTCGGAAGATCAGGGGCAGCGGGAAGAGTACGTCGGCCACCTCGCGCCGGAGGCTCAAGCCCGACGCTGGGGCAAAGTGTCCTTCTCCTCCGCGCTCGAGTGCGACATCGCCCAACCAACCGGAGTCGAGGACCTGAGGAAGGGGAGGGCCGATGGGGGCCGACTCCTCGTCGACGGGTTCCAGCCGATGACAGCTGAGGCCGCTCCCGTCGCGCAGCGCGTCCAAGACCTCTTGCACCTTGGTTGGTTTGAAGACGTCGTCCGAATCCAGGATGCAGATGACCCGGCCTCTCGAGCGCTCGTACGCCGCGTTGACCGCGGTGGGATACCCGCCGTTCTCCTTTTCGATCAGCTGCACGCGCTGGTCGTCCGCGGCGTAGCGACGAACAACGGCACACGAGTCGTCGGAAGAACCGTCGTCACAGACGATGATCTCTATGTTCCGGTAGGTCTGGCCGAGAGCGCTCTCGATTGCCTCGGGCAGGTAGCGCGCGTAGTTGTAGTTCGCCGTCAGGATCGAAACCAGCGGTTCTGACTCGAGCGGCTCGAGGACCATTGGTCGCAGCGCGGCGCGCTCTCGCTCTTCGTGGTTCTGGGGATCTGGTTGCAAAGAGCGGATCAGTTGAGCGAGGTGATCTCGCAGCCGGGAGTTGACTCACCGTTGAGGCAAGTATCGGTTCCCTCGGCCCCGTCGAGCGTGTCCGTTCCCGCCCGACCATCCATCCAGTCGTCGCCCTGGGTGCCCCAGATCACGTTGAAGAGGTCGTTCCCGGTGATCGTGTCGGCCTGGCGGGTGGCGCTGATGTTCTCGATCCACAGGAGCCGGTCATCGTCGTTGCCCGCTTCGCCGTCGGTCGCGAAGCCCGTCGCCGGATCGGCCTCTCCGAGGTTGATCGTCATCCCGGTCGTCGAGTAGCCGTAGAAGACGCGATCGAAGCCGTTGCCCCCGTCGATGGTGTCGGGGTTGGCCTGTCCGTGAATGGCATCGGCCCCGTCTCCGCCGGAGATGGTGTCCTGTCCGTTCATCCCTCGGATCTGATCCGCCTCGCCTAGAGCCGTGATCGAGTCATGACCCGCGTAACCTCGCAGATCGTTCTTGGAGTTGTTCCCGGTGATCGTGTCGTCACCGAATCCCGTGTAGACGTATTCGACGTCATTGTTGGGTGTGCCATCGCTGTTAACGGTCCCGAATTGATCCGCCTCGAGCGCCTGGCCGTCATCCCGGCCGCCGTTGAGGCTGGCGTTGACGGCCTGGTTCCTCTGCGTGTAGACGGCCAAATCGAAGCCGCCCCCGCCCCCGCTGATCGTGTCGGAACCGTCGTCGAGGTCCGTGGGCATGCCCAGCTCGAGCTCCCAGCCGCGGATCTTGCCTACCGAGCCCGAGACCTTGTCCTCGACCCACAGGGTCCAGGTCCCGGTCGGATTGAACCCCTGGACGAGCTCCATGCTCCACTCGGGGTGGAACCGTCCGGAGAGGTCGAGGGCGCCCGCCGTTTTTATGTTCGTGTTTGCCTCGCTGTCGAAGTGCGTGCCGTTGAACGGGGTGCCGTTCCCGCGTCTCTCGGCGAGGCGGACCCTGTTGTTGTTCGGAGCGATCAGGGTCACCCACAGGTCCTGGGTGGCCGGGTGGTCGATATAGACGCGAACGTTCACGTCGACTGTGGAGAGTGTCGTCTCCGGCACGGTCATCGGCGAGAGCGCCTTGCCCACGTCGGGGATGTCAACCGGTGAAACGGACGTGTAGACATCCTGTGGTCCCTGCTGGAAGAGATCGTTGTTGCCGGCGCCGTTCTCGGTGTCGTTGCCGGGGCCACCGTTGATGAGGTCGTCGCCGTCACCGCCCCAAAGGACGTCGTTCCCGTCGCCGCCCTGGACCTCGTCATCGCCACCAGCTCCGTAGACGGTGTCGTCTCCCGGCCCCGCCCAGACCACGTTCACCTTCGCATCGCCGTAGATCGTGTCGTTGCCGGCTCCGCCAAAGATCCGCGCCTTGGGGTAGGTGCCGAGGCTGGTGGATGAGGTTGAGTACCCGCCGCTGCGAACGTCGCTACGCGCCCTTCTGCCCTCGGATGAGATGAGCCTGTCGCTGCCGGCCCCCCCGCGTAGCTCGATCCCCTCGGCGCTGCGCGCGACGAGCTCGAAGGTGTCATTCGAGCGGGTGTTCAGGTTGACCCGGTTGCCCCCGATCTCGATCCCGTTCCGGGCGCCGGTCCCTTGCAGGGAGAGCGTGTCGGCTCCGTTGCGGAGCGAGACCTCGAACGAGATCTCGGCGCCGTCGGCCGCACGGAACCCTCCGGCGGGGACTTCTAAGGTGAGCCTGAGGTCGTTGCCATATGCATCCGTGATGGATACGGCGGCTGCATCCGAGAGCCGCCCCGCCGAGCAGGCGCGACCGTTGATGGTGAGATGGGAGCCGCTGCGGGCGACCGTCGCCTCCTCGGCTTTGGGCAAGGTGACGGACAGGACCTGGTCCCGATAGGAGCAGGGGCGTCCGGAGGCGGAGGCCGCCACGGGAAGGAGCGCGCCCAAAAGGGTCAGGGCCAGGACGCCCACGAGCGCGGAGCGCCCGGGGTGTGCCCTGAGTGGATGTATGGCTCTGCTGCGCGTCACGGTGACACCTGGTCCTTCCTTGCCCCCTCAGTCTGGGCTCGAGCGGGCGCCCCCCGGTCTCTGGTTATGCTGCCGCCCATGGTGCGCAGCAATGAGACCACCGTCGAGCTATCCGACTATCTTGCGGTACTACGGCGCAGAAAACTAGTCATCTTGGCCGCCACGCTGGTCGGATTGGCTCTGGGAGCCGCCTACTCCTTCACCCGCCCCACAGTCTATACCTCCACGGCGAAGGTCCTTCTCTCCCCGACCGCTCGCGTGCCCACCCTCACGACGGTCAGCATGGCGACCGAGCAGGAGATCGTCGTCTCCGAATCCGTCGCCCGCCTGGCGGCCGGCAACATCCAGGGGGGCGAGGACCTCGATCGCATCATCGAAAACGTCGACGTCACCAGCCCGACCGAGAGCCTCGTTCTCTACATCGCCTACACCGCCAAGACCCCTGAAGCGGCGCAGGACGGGGCCCAGTCTTTCGCCACCGCCTACATTGCCTACCGGGCCCCCCTCGAGTCGATCAGCGCGGACGTGATCGCTCCTGCCGCCCTGCCGAGCGTCCCTTCGAGCCCCAACCCCCCCGTGGAGATCGGCATCGGGGGGTTCCTGGGGCTCTTCATCGGCATAGTCCTGGCCTTCTTCGTCGACCGGACGGACGAGCGCATCCGGAACCTGGCCGAGATCGAGCAGATCTTCGGCGTACCGGTCCTCGCCATCCTGAGAGAGGCCCCCACCTCGAGGACCAGCCGCAGGCGAAGGGCGCCCCCGCGCTCGGTCGCCGCGGAGCGACCGGACAGTCGCGAGGCCGCACCGTTCCGGACCCTGGGGGCAGCGGTCGCCCGCAGGATCGAGCAGCACAACATCCAGACGCTGCTCATCGCCGGAGTCGCCGAGGACAAGACCTCGGCCGTGACCGCGGGGAACCTCGCCGTCGTGCTCGCCCAGATGGGACGAAAGACGACCCTCGTCTCCGGAAATGTGCGGAACCCCCAGGTCCACGAGTTCTTCGATCTCCCCAACGCAGGGGGGCTCGGGGCGGCCCTTGCGAAGCGACTTCCCGCCTCGGAGGCGTCGGTTGAGACGAAGGTGCCGGGCCTGCAGGTCGTCCCCGCCGGCCCGGCCGACGCCACGATCATGGTCGTGCAGGGTCGGGTAGTGCTCGAGGTGCTGGCCGACCTCGCAGTGGCTACCGACGTCACCGTCCTCGACGCCCCGGCACTGAGGGCTCACGCCGACGGTCTGACCCTGGCACAGTTCGTCGACGCGGTCGTGCTGGTGGTGGACGCCTCCCGGGACCGCCACGGAGCTCTGGCCCAAGTGGCCGTCGACCTCGACGCGGTGGCGGCCCGGGTGCTCGGAGTGGTGCTCGTGAACACCGAGCTCAACTTGATCGAGGGCTAGAGACCCACCGGCTAGATGTTGTGGCTCGAGGTGAAGTAGGGGTCCAGGCCGAGGCGCTTCCAGGCGTCGAAGGAGCTCCATGACGAGTCGAGGCGCCAGTCGAACCACCCCCCGCCGAACGACGTAGCGTAAGCATCGAAGTACACGAGCGCCTTCATCTTCGGATAAGTCGTCTTGATGGTGGCTCCCATGTCGGTGATCCACTGGCCCTTCTGCCCCGCATACCACCCCTCCTGAGAGCCGGTCTCCCCAACCATCAGCGGCTTGTTCTTGGGAGCGGCCCACGCATAGAAGCTTGCGAAGACGTCTTTGAAGGAGCGCCACTTGCCCTGCTCGGACGAGGTCCCCCAGTTGTAGCCGTCGGCCCCGATCCAGTCGACGTATTCGTCTCCGGGATACCAGTTCGCGGCCCCTCCGGTGGTGAAGGAGTATGCGGACGGACACCAGACCCAGCGCGCGTTCGTGGCCCCCCTGTTCTTGAAGATCGTATGGATGCGCCTCCAGGCCGCAACGAAGGCACTCGGGCTGACCGAATCCTCCGTGAGGAGGTCCATCTCCCACAAATAGCGGATCATGACCGGCTGCGAGAGCGCTTTTACGGCGTCCGCCTGCTGGCGGATCCACTCGTCTTCGAGCCCCGCGTTGATGTTGGTCACGACTTCGGAGTCCCACGAGACCATCGGGATCCTGCCGTTGGATAGGTGCCATTTCGTGACCCACGACCCGAGGCTCTCCTTCCAATGAATGTACTGATGGCCGATGTCGAGCTTGCGCCCCATACGGTTCTCGAGATCGGTCACGGCGTATTGGAAGTCCGAGGCGTTCCAGCCTGTCTCGGGCTTGACGTACGCGCCCAGGAGCGTGCCGGCCGAATCCGTCGGAGTCGTGCTCGTCTGCGCGTAGGGTCTGAAGTAGAGGTCACCCGCCATCTTCTTGTAGGCGGAGTAGGCGCCCGTGGACGTATTCGGCCGCCAGTCGTAGGTCGCAAAGGCGTCGGTGTAGACGATTGCCTGGATGTTGGGGAACGACGTCTTGATCGAGTAAGCCATCGCGTCGATCCAGGAAGCTTTTTCGCCGGCGTTGCGTTCCTGGGCGCCCGTACCCGCAATCATGAGCGGCTTGTTCTTGGTCACGCCGAAGCTGTAGAAGGGCTGGAAGATCTTGTAGAAGCTCGTCCAGGTTGATCCAGTCCGCCCGGGGGCCCAGTTGTATCCCTCGGCGCAGACCCAGTCGACGTAGGTGTCGCCCGGGTAGTAGCTCGCCGCGGTCCCGGCCGAGAACGCAGACGCGCTCGGACACCACGCCCACACGGCGTTGGTGGCGCCTCTGCTCGAGAAGATGTTGCGGACCTTGCGCCACGCGGCGATGAACTCCGCCGGCGTCCCCTTCGCCGTCTGCAGATCCATCTGCGGGAAGAGGTTGACGAAGACCTGCCTCCCGAGCCCTTTTATGGAGTCGGCCCTGGCGGCGATCATGGCGTCGCTCGCTCCCGAGGCGATATCGCCGGCGTCGCCTGCCTCCCACGAGATCATGGGGATCCGGCCGCTGTCGATGTCCCATGTCTCGGCCCAGGTCGGGAAGTAGGTGGACCAGCCATAGTTGTGGTCGTCGATGTTGAGCTTGCGGCCGAGATCGCTCTCGCGGGCCATCACTGCGGACTTGACGCTCGTCTGCGACATGTCGCCGTTTGCCGGGCGGATGAAGGATCCGAACAGTGCCCCGCCCGGGGGCGAGAGCGGCCCCGTGGGCCGAGTCGACGCCGCGGCCCGGTCGGCCGTGGGGCCCGCTACCAGGGTCGAGGTCACGGCTATGCATGCCAACAGGAGAGTCGCGATCCGGGTCTTGCGAGAGCGAGTACGCGTCAAGGAAGACATAGGTCCTTTCGTTTCATGTCGTCGTGAATGGCCGCCAGCCACCACCACCGTACAAATCGCCACAAACTGGGGCAATACGTATTTCTACGTAACCCTCCCGGCGTCGGGTCCATTCCCGGGCCCGCCACAGGCCAGAAACGCTCGACGGGAAAGAGAGACCCACCCTACCGAAGTCGCTCCGAGAAGGCCGGGAATCGATCCGGAGCCCCCGCCACGCCCCCTTCACTGCCCAATATTTCAGATGATCTTTCTCGAAGCCATGACGCGAAATGACCAAAACCCCCCACCGAGCGGACTAGTTATGGGAATAGTTGGACTACTGGTGGCTCAGGCCGACTCCGTCGATGCGCACGCGACGGTTCTTGGAGGCAACGATGATCTTGACCGTGCCCGTCTTCACGTTGTCGAAGGTGGCCACGTCGATCTCGCGAGCCGCCCGACGGGAGCGGAGGTCGAAGCGTCCCAGGGATCTCCGGTTCCAGAGCACCTTCACCTTCCCGCAGCGGGGACAGCTTCTTGCAAGCAGGGCTAGATTCTTGGCCTTGACGTTCCGTCTCACTAGTCGCGCCCCACGGCGCTTGGAGATCGAGTAGCTCCCCCCGTAGCTCTTGCTTGCGCTCTTCCGGCTCCACCGTCCCTTGCGATTCAGTGCGGTGTCGTCGAGGGGGACCGACGTACAGACCCGCTCGCTCCAGTCCGAGATGACCCCGGCCCCCAGGGCCCGGACCGCGAAGCAGTAGGTCCTGCCCGGGTCGCCGTCCATCATGATCGTTTCGATCCCACCGACGCCCTGGACGAGGGGCGTGTCGTCGCTGAGGTTCTGCCGGTTCGATCCCGAAACCGTGCGGAGCTCGTAGGTGAGCCCGGCCTCCGGATTGTCGTCGGTCCACGCGACCGTGATCGAGCTCGAGTCCTGGAGCCTCTTGCTGGGTTTCGTCACCTTGGGGGCCTTCAGCCTCCGCTCGGCGAACTTGGCCAGCACCGACTTGTCGGAGTTCATGTCCAGGGTGCACGAGTTCGACGCCCCGGAGCAGGCTCCCCCCCAGGCGACGAATCCGCCAGAACCGGTGGCCGTAGCGCTCAAGGTCACGCGGGTGCCGTCCGGGACCAGCTCGGTGCAAGTCGACGTGCACGTCATGTCGATCCCACTAGCCGAGACGCTTCCCGGCCCCTCGACCGACACGAGAAGCGAACGGTCGACGGGCGGCGGCGGGGGATCGGGGACCCCGAGGGTCTGGTTCAAATAAGGCTCACGAGCCATCCCGATGTACGCGTTGTAGGCCGAGTTCGAGGTGTCCGGGCGCCACTCGAACCATCCGCCGGCGAGATCAGTGGTGGCGGTGTCGAAGTAGATCAGCGCCTTCATGGCGGGGTAGTCCTTCATCGCAGGGACGATGCCCGAGTACCAGCCGGCCTTCTCGCCCGCGTTGCGCTCCTCGGTGCCGGTCTCACCGACCATGAGGGGCTTGTTGCGGGCTGCGCCCCACGTGTAGAAGTCCTTGAAGATCTCCTTGAACGACCGCCACTGGGCGTCGGGACGCCCGGGGGCCCAGTTGTAGCCGTCGGAGCAGATCCAATCCACGTACGCGTCGCCCGGGTAGTAGCGCTGGGCGGCACCGCTCGTGAACCCGTAGGCGGTGGGACACCATGTCCACAGGGCGTTGGTCGCTCCCTGGGCGT
>JALZBR010000193.1 GCA_030863485.1 Actinomycetota bacterium | reverse complement strand
TTGGCGTGCGGGAGACTAAGGCGATGAGTTTTCGAGCCACCTTGGAACACGCCTCTTTCGAAGGGATCGGGTTGGTGACCGACCCCCGCGCCCGGAAGCGCGGATGGGTGGTGGCTTTTACGAACCGACACGGCGGTGTGAGCCCGTCCCCCTTCGACTCGTTGAACCTCGGGGGCCGGGTCGGCGACGACGACGATCTCGTGCGCACCAACAGGGAACGGGCCACACGCGCCGTCGCTCTCGACCCGAGTCGACTCGTGCTTGCTCGCCAGGTCCACGGGAACGGCGTGCTCGAGATCGACGCCTCTGCACGCGGCTCCGTGGGGGAGGGCGACGGATTGCTGGCCCGGGACCCCGGGCCCGTGCTGTCGATCCTCACCGCCGACTGTGCTCCCGTAGTCGTGGCGGGGAGGTCGGGCATCGCGGTGCTTCATGCGGGGTGGCGCGGTCTGGTCGGAGGGGTGCTGGGCAATGGCCTCACCGCTCTCGGCGACGCGGAGTCCGCGTGGATAGGCCCCTGCATCCGAGCCTGTTGCTACGAGGTCGGGCCGGAGGTCGTCGACGCCTTCCGGGCCAACGATCTCCCCGTGGCGGACGAGTCTCATGTCGACCCTGCCCTCGCGGCCGAATCCGCGCTTCGCCGCGCCGGACTGGAGGAGGTCGCGGTCGCTGCGGACTGCACTCACTGCAGTCCCGATTACTTCTCGTACCGACGCGATGGGGTCACTGGTCGCCAGGGGGCGCTCGCGGCCCTCGTCACGTAGATGGTCGATCCGGAGCTCGTGGACCCGACGGCGAGCAGCTTGCGCCACAGGCTCGACGTCGTGCAGCAACGCATCGCGGATGCCGCACAGCGAGCCGGTCGCGACGCGACTGAAGTGATACTCGTCGGCGTGACGAAGACGTTCCCGCTCGACGTGGTCGTTCAGGGGGTGAAGGCCGGGATGACCGACCTCGGCGAGAACAGAGCTCAGGAGCTGTCGTCGAAGGCGCGTGAGGTCGGAGCGGAGGTGCGCTGGCATTTCATCGGGCGTCTGCAGACCAACAAGGTCCGGCTCGTGGTGGGCCCTGCCTCGCTCGTCCACTCAGTTGACTCTCTGCGCCTGGCCGAGGCCATCGGGCGGCGCGCCATCAAGATGGGTCGTGCGCAAGAGGTGCTCATCGAGGTCAACGTCTCGGGGGAGTCGTCCAAGAGCGGGGTGGCTCCGGAGGAGGCCGTCGCTCTGGCCACGCATGCGGCGCGGGTGGACGGCGTCCTGGTCCGTGGATTGATGACGATCCCTGCCCTCCCCGATGACCCGGATGAATCGCGCCCGGCATACAGGTCTCTGGCCGCCCTGGGATCCGAGCTGCAGAAGGCCCTTCCCAAAGCCACTCATCTCTCGATGGGCATGACCCGGGACTTCGAGGTCGCCGTGGAGGAGGGCGCAACGATCGTTCGGGTGGGGGAGGCGATCTTCGGTCCCCGCCCCACGCGCTGAATCTCGCACTGGGAACGCCACACGCCTTAAACCGTCCTCCGATGCGAAGAGAGGGATATCCTTCGCGCATGGCAGGAGTCTGGAGAAAGACCCTCATCTATCTCGGCCTGGCCGAGGAGGACGAGGATTACGACGAATACGGCTACGAGGACCTCGAGCCGGAAGAGCCTCGTCCTCGCCGCAGCGCGGCGGCTCGCAGGACGAACGTGGCCGAGGCAGAGCCACGAGCGGGGGCCTCGCGACGCACGGGCGGTGATGGGGTCGTGACCGCGATGCCGTCACTGCAATCCCCTCGCTTCCACCTCGTCCAGCCGACGGCTTTCAACGACGCTCAGGAGATCGGTGACAAGTTCCGCGAGGGTTTCTCGGTGATCATGAACCTCCAGTCCGCGGATCCGGATCTGTCGCGTCGGCTCGTGGATTTCGCCAGCGGGCTGGCCTACGGCCTGGGGGGATCCATGCAGCCGGCCGCCGACCGAGTGTTCTTGATCACTCCCGCCGGCGTGGCGGTCTCGGCCGAGGAGCGTCGTCGCTTCCTCGAGGACCGCGGCTTCTTCAACCAGGCCTAGAGCACCGCTCCCTTGGAGTTCGTTTGCATCGCCCTGCAGGTATACGGCTGGATCCTCTTCGTCCGCATAATCCTGTCGTGGGTGACGATGGGTGGTGCCCGGCCCCCGTCCGCGCTGAGCCCGGTGATCAAGGTGGTCTACGACCTCACCGAGCCCGTGCTCGGCTTCTTCCGGCGGATAATCCCGCCCTTCGGGCCGCTCGACCTCTCGCCGTTGATCGTCTTCATCATCCTCGGCGTCATCCGGGGCGCTCTTGGGTGCGGAGGCCTCTTCTAGACGCCTCGCGCTTGCGATCTGCGTGTCGTCGACAGCGCAGGTAAAGTCGGCAAAATCCCCTTTTTAGCCCCTCTACCTGCGATACTTCGGCTATGGACGTCACCCCGAAGGACATCAACGAGAAACAGTTCCGGGACGCGTGGCGCGGCTACAACCAGGAAGAGGTGGACGACTTCCTCGACACCGTGGCCGAGGTCCTCGACAACACCCAGCGCGAGAACCAGGGGCTGAGGGCGCGCAACCTCGAGCTCGAGCAGGCTCTTTCCACCACCCGCGAGGCCGAGGAGATGCTCAAGAAGACGCTGGTCACCGCCCAGCGCGCCGCCGAGGAGGCCATAGCGAAGGCGAAAGCCAAGGCCAAGCAGCTCGTCGACGAGGCAGAGAAGCGCGCCAGCGGGGCCAACGAAGAGGCGCGTCGGATCATCGAAGACGCGGAATCCAACGCGAAGCGCAAGACACTGGACATCGAGCGCATGGCCCAGAACCGTCGTCAAGAGCTGGACGCGGCCATTGCGCGCCTCAGCGCCTACCAGTCCGAGCTGCAGGCGAAGCTCAGGCTGTTCCTCGAGGAGCAGCAGAAGAACCTCGATGCTCTCGTCGGGACCGAGCCTCCCTCGGCGTCGGGACCTCGGAAGAACGGTTCGCCACCTTCAGCGCCGCGCAAGGGCGCGCTGCCCCAAGACGGAGGCGAGGCGGACCCGACCTCGCGCATCGTCCATGTCGATCGGGGACCGGGAGCCGAGGTAGTGGACTTCGATGCCGAGGCCGCTCCCGGCAAGCGCGGAGGCGTCCGCGGGCTCTTCTTTCGCGAAGAGGCCTGAGCTCCTCCGATCAACCCGGCTCGGACCTCACCGCAGCCGGATCCCAAGCGTCCTGTGGCTCCCACTCCGAGTTGCCGGGACGACGCCGACGCGTACGGCTAGAGTCCATTTCCTGATGCCCGCCTACCGACCCGGGGACCGACGATGACGATGACTCTGATGCTGGCGGGTTCGATACTGCTGATCGCCGGCTCGGCGGTCGCTCTCGTCATGGGGTGGATGAATGCCAACGAGAGCTACATATGGACGTCGATCGGCGCCACCGTGGGGGCCGCCGTCCTCCTCGCCGTAGCTTTCTTCCGCAGCCGGGCGCTGCAGCCCGCCACCAGGCCCGAGGACGAGACCCGGGGGGCCGAGATCGACCCCGAGATCCTCGCCGACCGAGAAGAGCGCTCCCGGAGCAAGTACGCCCGCGCCACCTCACGAGGCTCCGAAGGGGACTCCGAGACCCAGGTGCTCGCCCCCGATGCTTCGGCGGGGGCCGGGGCAGCGACTGCCGCGACGGTGGGCCCTCCGGCGGGAAGCGAGCCGGCGAAGCAGGACGCAGACGCAGGCGAGAGGAGTGGCGACTCGTCCGCGGGCGAGCCGGCCGCCACTGTCGTCTCGATCCCGAAGACGAAGAAGTTCCACCGCTCGGACTGTCGCTTCGCCTCGGCCAAAGACACCGAGACCATCGATCGCTCGGATGCAGTGAGCCGGGGCTTCGAACCCTGCGCCGTCTGCAAGCCCTAGACACCCGGCGGCTCCCTGCCCGCCCGGGGGGATCAGGCTCGGGCGAGACCTATCGAAGCGGTTCCGCCGTCGAGATCCACATCCACTGCAGGGGCATCTTGCGGAGCGCGCCTCCCGATGTGCACCTCCGGCGCAAGGACCTCGGTTCCGATGTAAGAGCTGTGGCGACGGAGGGCCTCGGTTATGTCTTCGCTTCCGTCGAGCCACAGCGTTATCCGATCCTCGACGGCCAGCCCGCTCGACTTCCGCAGGTCCTGCACGGCTCGGACGATCTCGCGCGCAACTCCCTCCGCCTCGAGGTCGGGGGTGAGATCGAGATCGAGAGCCACGCCGTAGGGTCCGTCTTGCGCGAGCGAGAACCCCTCGCGCCCCTCGACCCGCACGTCGAGGTCGTCGCGCGACAAAGAGATCTCTTCCCCGTCGACCGAGATCTCGGCGCTGTCGTTGGCCTCCAGGGAGGCGACCAGCTCGCGTGCGTCGGCAGCGGCAAGCGCTCCGGCGACTTCTTTGACGCGCGGCCCGAAGCGGGGGCCGAGCGCTTTGAAGTTCGGCTTGATCGTGTAGGAGACGAGCTGGTCGAGCCCCTTGCTTACCTCGAGTGTCTTGACGTTGAGCTCCTCCGCGACGAGATCCTCCAGCTGGGCGACGTCAGATGCCTCGGCCGCAGGCACCACCAGAAGTGCACGTGAGAGAGGTTGACGAACGCGCACCTTCGCTTCGGTGCGAGCGGCCCTTCCGAGCGCGACGAGCTTGCGTACCGCTCCCATGCGACGTCGCAACGCATCGTCTGCATCCCCATCCCGGCGCTGTGGCCAGTCGGCTAGGTGCACCGAGTCTGGTTCATCGGACACCACTCGGGTGATGTTCGAAAAGATCTCGTCGGCAACGAACGGCGTGAATGGAGCGGTCATCTTGGCGACCGCGACGAGGCACTCCCACAAGGTCAAGAAGGCGGCGCGCGTATCGCCGTCCTCACTCGACCTCCAGAAGCGTCGCCGGCTCCTCCGCACGTACCAGTTCGACAGGTCGTCAACGAATCGGTCGAGCCGGCGCCCGCCACGCGCGGCATCGAAAGCCTCCATCGCCTCCGTGACCTCACGGATGGTGTCGTCCAGTTCCGCAAGCACCCAACGGTCCATCTCCGATCGCTGGCCGGTCGGGATGTCCTCTGCGGCCGGATCGAAACCTTCGAGCGACGCGTACGTGACCCAGAACGAATAGGTGTTCCAGAGGGTCAGCAGGTACTTCCGAAGCACCTCCTGGATGATGTCGGTCGACACCCGCCGCGCGGACCAGGGAGTCCCCCCCGTGAGGAGGTACCAGCGCACCGCGTCGGCCCCCTGCACGTCGATGACCGACCAGGGCTCGAGGACGTTGCCGACCGACTTCGACATCTTTCGTCCCTCGGCGTCGAGCAGCAAGCCCAACACGACGCAGTTACGGAAGGAGTTCTCGCCGCGCACGAGAGTCGAGATCGCAAGCAGCGAATAGAACCACCCGCGCGTCTGGTCGATCCCCTCCGAGATGAAGTGGGCGGGGAAGCGCTTGTCGAAGACCTCTTCGTTCTCGAATGGGTAGTGCCACTGCGCGAACGGCATCGATCCCGAGTCGAACCACGCGTCGATCACGCTCTTCACGCGCCGCGCTTCCGAGCCGCACTCGGGACAGGAGATGGTGACCTCGTCCACATGTGGGCGGTGCGGATCGAGATCATCGAGATCTCGGCCCGCCAGCTCGGCGAGCTCGGCAATCGAACCGACGCAGGTCGCGTGTCCTTCGTCGCAGCGCCATACGGGCAGAGGCGTGCCCCAGTAACGGTCTCGTGAGAGCGACCAGTCCACGTTGTTCGCCAACCAGTCGCCGAAGCGACCGTATTTGATCGTCTCCGGGTACCAGTTCGTGTCTTCGTTCGAAGCCTGCAGCTGAGCGCGCAACTGCGAGGTGCGGATGTACCAGTCCTTGCGGGCGTAATAGATGAGAGGCGTCCCACAGCGCCAGCAATGCGGATAGGAGTGCTCGTAGACCTCCGACTTGAACAGCACGCGACGCCGGTCGAGGTCCTCGACGATCTTCTCGTCGGCGTCTTTGAACCAGAGGTGTGCGAACTCGCCGGCCTTCTCGTCGACGCGGCCCGAGGCGGTGATGATCTGCACGATCGGGAGGTCGTCTCGCTTGGCGACGTTTATGTCGTCCTCACCGTAAGGCGCCATGTGGACGATGCCCGAGCCGCCTTCGGTCGAGACGAAGTCGCCCGGCCGAACGGTGTGGGCCAGACCCTGGCGAGGGACGAAAGAGAACGGTGGGGAGTAAGGGCGGTCGACCAGGTCGGCCCCCGTCGTCGTGTCCAGGACCTCGGCCCCCTCCCCGAAGAGTCGCTCGACGAGATCGCGCGCGACTATCAGTCGCTTGTAGGGGTCTGCCGGGTCGGTCACCGTCGCGTAGGTGATGTCGGGACCCACCGCTGCGGCCATGTTCGCCAGCAAGGTCCACGGGGTGGTCGTCCAAACGAGTAAGGCGGTCGAGGGGTCCTCGACCAGCGGGAAGCGCACGTAGACGGAGGGGTCGGAAACGGTCCGGTAGGAGCCCGCGTAATGCTGCTCGTGCGACGAGAGGGCCGTTTCGCAGCGGGGGCAGTAGGGGACCACCTTGAAGTCCTCCTCGAGGAGGCCCTTGTCCCAGATCTGTTTCAGGATCCACCAGACCGACTCGACGTAGTCCTTGGACATCGTCCAGTAGGGGTCGTCCATGTCCACCCAGAACCCGATCCGGTCGGTGAGCCTTGCCCAGTCATCCACGTAGCGGGTCACCGACTCGCGGCAGCGCCGGGTGAACTCCTCGATCCCGATCTCCTCTTCGATCTGTCGCTTTTGGGTGATGCCTAGTTGTTTCTCGACCTCGATCTCGACCGGCAGGCCGTGGCAGTCCCAGCCCCCTTTGCGGTGCACGACGTGGCCTCGCATGGTCTGGAAGCGGCAAAAGAGGTCCTTGAAGGAGCGCGCCTCGACGTGGTGGATGCCTGGCTTGCCGTTCGCGGTGGGGGGGCCCTCGTAGAAGACCCATTCCGGGGCACCGCTCCGCTCCGAGATGGAGCGCCGGAAGACGTCGTCGTGGGCCCATCGCTCGAGGACCTTGCGCTCCATTTCGGGCCATGCGACCTGCGGGTTGACCGGGTCGTAGTTGGGCTTGGACATGGGGGCCAAGGGTAGCCTGCGCTACGGGCCGGATATGGCGCCGGCGATGTTTACAGAGCTTGTGTCGCTTTGATCACCGGGTTGTGCTATCGTCCCGCGCCCATGAGCCCGGCGAAGAAGACCGCCGCCCGATCTTCGAGCTCCCGCGGGGGCTCCAGCAGGACCGCCTCCTCGAGCTCGAAGAAGACTGCGGCGAAGAAGACGGTCGCGAAGAAGACGACAGCAAAGAAGACCCCGAAGAAGACGGCCAAGAAGACCGTCAAGAAGACCGCGCGCTCGACTAAGAAGACCGCCGCCCGCAGAGCGGCTCCGAAGAAGGCCGCGGCCAGGAAGAGCGCGAAGAAGACGACGGCGAGAAAGGCCCCGGCCAAGAAGGCGATCGCGAAAAAGACCGCGGCCAAGAAGGCGCCGACCAAGAAGAGTCCCGCGAAGAAGACGACCCCCAAGAGGACGACTGCCAAGAAGCCAACGGCGGGCGCGGGTCCCAAGAAGACGCCTGCCAAGAGGACTACGGAGAGCGCGAAGAAGGCACCCTCCAGGAAGTCGACGCGGAAACCGGACGAGGCCACGGACCGCCGGGGGACGAGAACGATCGCCGGACCCGCGGGGCGGGGCCCGGCCGGACGACGAGATGCCGCTCCCGCCCGCCCTCCGGAGCGTCGTGTCCGCCCGGCCAAGTTCGATGCAAAGCAGCTCGCCGGAATCCGCGCCCAGCTCATCGACCAGCGGGGCGACCTCGAGCGACAGCTGACGGAGGTGGAGGAGGAGTCGTTCACCGGGAACCAGCAGGAGCTGACCGGCGACGGTGGCGTCAACGACGACTTCGCCGACGCGGGCTCCGCGACGTTCGACCGGGAGAACGCCCTGTCGATCCGGAACAACATCCGCGATCTCATCGACCAGGTCACGAGGGCCGTGGCGAGGATCGACGAGGGCAGCTACGGGACCTGCGAACGCTGCGGCAAGCCCATCGACGCGGCCCGCCTCAAAGCTCTGCCCCACGCCCTGCTGTGCATGGACTGCAAGCGGCGGGAGGAGCGAACCCGGTGATCCCGGGAGCCGATGCCGCGCTCTTCCCAGCCATCGTCTAGTCCAGCCTCATCGGGGGATGCCCCCTCGGCCGACTCCGGCGATCCGTCGGGCCGGGGCTCCGATCAGCCCGATCGTCTCGAAGGCCCCGAGGACGGACATCGATCCTCTCCGTACCCGCGTCTGCTGATCACGGCGTTGCTCGTCCTCGTCGTAGATCAGGCAACGAAGACCCTCGCCTTGTTGAAGCTCCAGAGAGGGCCGGTCGACGTCATCGAGGGCGTCTTCAGCTTCGATCTCTCCTTCAACCCGGGCGGGGTGTTCGGAATCGGGCAGGGCTGGCCCGAGCTCTTCCTCGTCGCCACCGTCGTGGTGGTCGCCGGCATCCTTTTCTGGGCCCGACAGATCGAGCACCGCTCGTGGTTGATCCCTCTGGGGCTCGTCCTCGGCGGGGGGCTCGGCAACGTGACCGACAGGATCTTCCGCGGGTTCGAGGGCAGGGTCGTCGACTTCATCGACCTCCACGTGTGGCCGGTCTTCAACGTGGCGGATATGGCCATCGTCACGGGGGTGGGTCTCGTGCTGCTCATGAGCTTCCGCTCGGAACGATGAATCCGTTCGCCCCCGACGAAGAGGAGGTGGGCCAGCGGGTCGATCTGGTGGTTGCGCGACGAACCGGCGTGACCAGGACGCTGGCGCGCACGGCTCTCGAGCGTGGCGAGATCACGGTGGGGGGTGCGACGGTCAAACCCAGCCACAGGCTGGCGGCGGGGGAGCTGGTCGTGGGAGCGGTGGCCGTCCCCGAGGAATCGCTCCCCGCGGCGGAGGACATCCCTATCGAGGTCCGCTACGAGGACGAGCACGTGATGGTGGTCTCGAAGCCGCCCGGGCTCGTGGCCCACCCCGTCCGCTCTCACCAGACGGGCACCCTGGTCAACGCGCTGCTGGGGCTCGGCAAGCCGCTCGGGATGCTCGATCCGAGTCGACCGGGCATAGTCCACCGTCTCGACAAGGACACCTCGGGGCTGCTGCTCGTGGCCAAGGACGACGCCACGCAGCTCCGACTAAGAGAGGACATGAAGGCCCGGCGGATCGAGCGCCGCTACTTCGCTCTGGTGCGAGGGGTCCCGCCCGATTCGGGCACGATCGAGGCCCCCATCGGCCGCCACCCCGCACGACGCTCGCTCATGGCGGTGGTCTCCGGGGGCCGGGCCGCGGTCACCCACTACGAGGTCGTCTCGGCGACGGACCGCCTGGCGCTCCTTGAGGTCAAGCTCGAGACCGGTCGCACCCACCAGATTCGCGTGCACCTGAGACACATCGGTCACCCGGTTCTGGGCGACCGCGTCTACGGGGGCCTGGGCGAGCTCTCCCGGGAGATCGGCCTGGAGCGGCCCTTTCTCCACGCGTACCGCCTCACGTTCCTAGATGCCGGCGGGGCGCCCATCGAAGTAAGCGACCCCCTGCCGCGCGAGCTCGCCCACGCCCTGGCCGGCGCCGGTCTTCATCCTCGGGAGGCCTGACGGGGAGCGCGTCGCGGTCATATCCGGGGGCGAGCTATCTAGCCGGTCTCTTCGGAGGGCCCGGCGATGACTTTCTCTATGGCGAGGAGGGTGAGGACTGGCTCAGCGGCGACGACGACAACGACAACCTGTCCGGCGGGTCTCAGGCCGACCTATGCAACGGTGGGGACGGCAGCGACACGTGTGACGGCGGGTCCCCGATGGACGGGGGACAGAGCGACCCGGATCCGGACTGGTGCATGAGCTGTGAGTCGCACGGCGACTGGCGTTGACATGAGCAGTAAGCCGTAGGCGGTTAGCAGCGGCCCAAATCCACGCCTAATCCACAGGCCCGTCCTCTTGTTGTGCCCAGGGGACCTAGGAGACCCTGGAGGGGACCTGCGGATCGAGGCAACGTCGCAGGTGAGGCGCACTTTCGGGTGCTTGACAAGGGCGAAGCCGCAGGTCGGCCGAACGTGCTTGAAAGCGTCCCACGGCGGGTGTAGATAAAGAACACTTCTGTAATTCGACTCCGGGCAACCCCCGGGTGGGGTGATCGTTTCTTTGAGCTTCGTCCATCTGCACGCACATACGGAATATTCGATGCTCGACGGCGCGAGCCGGATCTCCGAGATGTTCGAGGCTGCCGCCAATTACGACATGGGCGCCTGCGCGATCACCGACCACGGCGTCATGTACGGGGCACTCGAGTTCTACAAGAAGGGCACGAAGTCCGGCGTGAAGCCGATTCTCGGCATGGAGGGCTACCTCTTCTTGGGAGACCGGCGGGAGAAACCACCACAGAAGGAGGCGACCGAGCGCACCTGCCACCTAACCCTCTTGGCTGCCACCGATCAGGGTTACTCGAATCTCGTGAAGATCTCGAGCCGGGCGTGGCTGGAGGGCCTCCACTATCACCCCAGAGCGGACAAGGAAATCCTCGCCGAGCACTCCGACGGCCTCATCTGCCTATCGGGTTGCCTCTCGGCCGAGATCCCGAAGCTGATCGTCGCCGGCGACCTCGTCGGGGCCCGCCGCAAGGTCGGTGAGTACCGCGAGATGTTCGGTGACCGCTTCTACCTCGAGCTCCAGGATCACGGGATCCCCGTCCAGAAGCCTCTCAACGACGAGCTCGTCAAGATCGGCCGCGAGATGGGCATCAAGTGGGTCGCCACGAACGACTCGCACTACACGCACAAGGACGACGCCGGCGGACACGACGTCCTCCTGTGCATCAACACGGGCTCGGAGATGGCCGAACCGAATCGGTTCAAGTTCGACTCCGACGAGTTCTATCTGAAGACCCCCGAGGAGATGGCGGATAAGTTCGCCCGTTGGCCGGGAGCCTGCGAGACGACTCTCGAGATCGCGGATCGGTGCAACGTCACCCTTTCCCTGGGCAACCTCGTACTTCCCCGCTACGAGGTGCCCGAGGGCAAGACGCTGGACGGCTACCTGTCCGACCTCGTGCAGCGGGGCCTGAGGCGCCGTTACGACGACATAACGCCCGAGATCCAAGAGCGCGCCGCTTACGAGCTGAGCGTCATCAAGGACATGGGCTTCGCCGGGTACTTCCTGGTCGTCCAGGACTTCGTCAACTGGGCCAAGGATCACGGCATCCGCGTCGGCCCGGGGCGGGGGAGCGCCGCGGGATCGATCGTCTCCTACACGCTCGGCATCACCGAGCTCGACCCGGTCCGCTACGACCTGATGTTCGAACGGTTCCTGAATCCCGAGCGCATCGCAATGCCCGACATCGACATCGACTTCGACGAGCGTCGCCGCGGTGACGTCATCCGCTACGTCCAGGACCGCTACGGGGAGGACAGAGTCGCGCAGATCGTCACTTACGGCACGATCAAGGGCAAGCAGGCGATCCGGGACGCGGCCCGAGTCCTCGGCTTCCCGTATGCCGAGGGAGACCGCCTTACGAAGATGTACCCGCCCTTGATCATGGGACGCGACTCGGGCCTGCAGAACGCCCTCGAGAAAACGGCCGAGTTGCGCGAGGCATACGCGGAGAGCGCGGCGGCCAAGGAGATCATCGACACGGCCCTCAAGGTCGAGAACCTCAAACGTTCCGCCGGCATCCACGCGGCCGGGGTCGTCATCGGTCGGGACCCTCTGGTCGAGCACCTCCCGCTCAAGCGCGGTGAGCACGGCGAGATCGTGACCCAGTACGACATGAACGGCGTCGAGGAGCTCGGCCTTCTGAAGATGGACTTCCTGGGCTTGCGCAACCTCACGGTCATCGACCTGACCCGCGACTACGTCAGGGCCAACAAGGGTGAGGAGATCGATGTCGACTCGCTCGACCTGGCCGACCCCAAGGTCTACGAGATGCTGCAGCGCGGCGACTCCGACGGAGTCTTCCAACTCGAGTCCGAAGGTATGCGCCGTCTACTGGCGCAGCTCAAGCCCGACCGCTTCGAACAGATCATGGCCCTGATCGCGCTCTACCGGCCCGGACCGATGGAGCAGATCCCGGCCTACATCGCGGGCAGGAACGCCCCCGAAAGAGTCGAGTACATGCACCCCGTGATCGAGGACATCACGCGCGAGACCTACGGGATCCTCGTCTACCAGGAGCAGATCGTTCTCCTGCTGCAAAAGATCGCCGGTTACACACCCGGCGAGGCCGACATGGTGAGGAAAGCCATTGGCAAGAAGAAGCGCGACATCATGGCCGCGGAGGAGCCGCGCTTCATAGAGGGGTGTCTCAAGAACGGCCTGAGCAAAGAGGATGCAAACAAGCTCTGGTCTCTCATCCAGCCGTTCGCCGACTACTCGTTCAACCGGGCCCACTCAGCGTCGTATGCGTACATCGCGTATCAGACGGCCTGGCTCAAGGCCCATCATCCGGTCGAGTACATGGCCGCTCTTCTCACTTCAGTAAAGGATCGCAAGGACGACAAGCCCAAGTACCTCCACATGGCGCGGAAGATGTCGATCCCCGTCCTGCTTCCCGACGTCAACACGTCCGAGATGGACTTCACGCCGGTGAAGGACTCGATCCGCTTCGGGCTGTCGGCCATCCGTCACGTCGGCGAAGGCGTCGTCGAGAAGATCGTGGAAGCACGCAAGCAGAAGGGCGAATTCACTTCCTTCTACGACTTCTGCCGCAAGGTCGACTACACATGCCTTAACAAGAAGACGGTCGAGTCACTGGCGAAGGCGGGAGCGTTCGAGCTCCTCGGCCACACGCGCAAGGGGTTGCTCGAGTGCTTCGAGTGCGTCTGCGCGGAGGTCATCGGACAGCGCAAGAAGGAGGAGGCCGGCCAGTTCTCCTTGTTCGGAGGGGGAGGCGGCGAAGCGCAAGCGGACCACGCGCCTACTGCGATAGCACTGGACGAGTACCCGAAGGAGGTCCTGCGGGCACTCGAGCGCGAGGTCCTCGGGTTGTTCGTCTCGGACCATCCCCTTCTGGGGGTCGAGGGCCTGCTCGCCAGGATGTGCGACTCGTCTCTTTCCGGCCTTGCCGATCGCAGGCCCGGCGAGGTCGTCACGGTAGGCGGGCTCATTGCGAACATCTCGAAGAAGGTCACCAGGCGCGGCGACATCATGGTGCTCCTGGACATCGAGGACCTTGCCGGTGCGAGCGTCGAGGTCGTCGTCTTCGCTCGCACGTACGAGAAATACGGAGCCTTGCTGCGTCCGGATTCGATCGTTCTCATCAAGGGCCGGATCGACAAGGACGCGCGCGACGACACCGTGAAGATGATGGCGATGGAGCTCCACGAGCCGCGGCTGGACGAACGGCCTTTCGAGATCAAGATGCCTGCGGAATCGTGCACGCCGAAGCTCGTCGGCGACCTCAAGAGCGTTCTGTCCAACCACCCGGGCCAGACCCAGGTGGTCCTCCACCTCGACAAGGGGAGACAGACAACGGTTCTCCGGCTGGGCAGCGAGTTCTCCGTCGACACCTCGAACGGTCTCTACGCGGAGCTGAAGGCCGAGCTGGGAACGCACCTGTCGATCCCAGTCTCCTAGGCTCCCCGGGCGGGATCTTCCGCAGGAATTGCGTCAGGGGCGATTTCTGCGGATAAGTGGCGAGGCGGGGCGGCTCGGGTGCATTTACTACGAGCCCATCACCTGAGGCCGCAACACAACTAGCACGAGAAAGGCCCGCTCCAATGGAGCGGGCC
>JALZBR010000083.1 GCA_030863485.1 Actinomycetota bacterium | reverse complement strand
ACGCGAGCGTGTCGAGGCCGATCTCTTGCATGTCAGAACGGATGGCGTTGAGGAAGAGAACGATGGTGGTTAAGCGCTGCTGCCCGTCGACAACATCGACTGGCGCGTACTCCTTGCCTTCCGCGTCCATTTCACGATGTGAGTCGACGGGATGCAGGATGAGGGTTCCCGTGTAGTGACTCTTGCCCTCAGGGAGAATCTCAAGGTCATCGGTGAAGTCGGTCAGTTGACGGGTTTCCCAGGCGTAACCCCGCTGATAGTCGGGTATTCGAAGCAGTCTCTCGATGAAGACCTGTTCAACAGTAGAGACATCGTCCATTCCGCCCCCCGATCTCGCCGTTCCTAGACCTTAGTAGCCCGCAGCCAGGTACGCACCTGGGGAGTCATGAACCCCGCAACAGCGAATCGAGCTTTGCCGCCAGCATCAGCGACGCATAGGCATGGCGCCTCCGGGGTCGATCTCAAGGTGACCTCAGAGCTGCTCGGCCACTCAACCATTGGAATCACCGCCGACCTTTACACCCATGTCGCAGAGCGACTCCACAAAGACGCCGCAGTCAGCACGCGCAGAGCTCGTGCGAGGAGTGCTCGCCGCCGAGATTGCACCTGCTCGTCAGTCGGAGAAAGCTGCAGTACAGGATCTCGTCGAGGCTTTCCTCAATGGGTTGGGCGACAAGGCTGAGGAGCTGCTCGGTGCTTACCTAGATCGAGGGCTGGCACACCTGATTGAGTTGATTAAGCGCGAACAGAAGAAGTACGCGACGAAGCCAAAGTACGAGGACGTCGTCGAGTTCAAGGACTACAACCCAACGCGAATTGCCCGCACTAAAGTCAGCAACGATCTCGCAGGCTCGTTCAAGCGGAACGTGGGCTACGAGGGTTGGAAGAAGTCGATGTTCGTGCAGGAGTGGTTCGACTCTCGACCCGAGAGAGATGTGGCGAACATGTTGGAAGACTCGACTGAGGTGGAGTGGTGGGTTCGCCTCCAGGTCGGCGATCTTCCGATCCGGTGGGAGGGAAGTCGTGACTACAACCCAGACTTCGTCGCCCTCGAGACAGATGGCGATCGATGGGTTGTCGAGGTGAAGTCTGACGCAGAGCTTGAGAGTGAAAACGTCAGGGGGAAGCGCGAAGCCGCGCTCAGGTGGGCGAACCACGTGAACCACTCAGGTGAGGACGAGCACAAGTGGGGATACGTGCTTGCCGGTGAGACCGACATTTCCACAGCGAAAGGATCGTGGCCGGCGCTTAGGTCGTTGGGCCAGGCATGAGCTCTCTCATGCACACGGGAGCTTCAGCTCCCGATGACTGCCATCTCTCACGCAGCGAGGAACTGTCAAGGGGCTCGCTCCGCGCAGCGGACGCCGAAGGCGCCCTTGACAGACCATTCCGAGCGGAGTGATTTAGGGGCGGCCATTGGCCCGTCCGGTTGGCTAGCGGTGTTTTGCGAGCTAGCCAACTCGCGGCCGTGACGAGAATAGCCTTGAGGGATGTCTCGAAAGAAGAAGCGCGGGCCTACACCACCGAGGGAAAAAGCAATGAAGGCTGACAAAAGCCTTGAGCCGCGGGTCAGAGTCTCCAGAGTTACGAATTCGGTCAACGTGCGCCCGGTGGTGAGCTATCGCGTATTTATGAACGACGAGCTAGTCCAAGAAGTGCCGCACACAGGCAAGGGAAGATTGCAGGCAGTGACTCCGAACATCACACCGGGGGTGACGCTGAAAGTAGGTGTTCAGTCGGTGAATTCTTACGGAGTGACGTCTGCAGTGAACGACGTTAAGGGAGCGGCGCCTTTCGATCACTAATCACCATTCACGGAATGTCGTATGCGAGGAGACCGCGCGAGCCGGAACTTCCATGCTTCGGAGGTAGCTAGCCGTCGCCATGATCGCAAGGTCCCGATGAGGTGTCGGCCCGACGACAACTTCTTCGACGGAAGACTCGTTGTTGTCGGGGCGGATCGTTGGAAGCGAAACGTACGGTACGGGTGTGAAGCGGCCGACTCGGTAGTTGAATCCAAACTCTTCAGGTA
>JALZBR010000071.1 GCA_030863485.1 Actinomycetota bacterium | reverse complement strand
GAAGGCGGGGGCCTAGGGCCCGGTCCCTCTAGAGAGTTGTCAGGCACGACAGTCACGTCAGATCTGACGCCCCTCGCGACCGAGCCCAACAGAGCTGATGTAGTCGAAGCAGGCAATCTGACCGGCTGACAACATCCGGACTGGTCGCTAAACTTGATGTCATGGGTACGTCGGTTTCAGTGCGTAGGCTCCCGAACCTCGAGAATCGCCACGCGTCCTCTCCCTTTAACGAGGTCATGGTCGACGCTGTCACCCAGCATCTGCAGAAAATTGCTGGGGGCAAGGCCCTGGTCGAGCAGTGGCAGAAGGAAAACGGTCCGTTCACTGAAGAGGAACTAAAGGCTGCACGCGAGAAAAGAAACCATCCCGAGGCTTGATCCTTGATGCTGGCGCCTTGGTCGCGGCCGAACGAAATGAGCGCGATGTTTGGCTTCAACTGCATCTAGCGTTCGTCGAGAACGAGGTTCCGATCATCCCCTCGCCTGTCTTAGCCCAGGTATGGCGAGACGGCCCTCGCCAGGCGCGGTTAGCGCAGTTGGTGAAGAATTGCCATGTCGAGAGTTTCGATGCGGACGCAGCCAAAGTTGTCGGGATCATGTGCGGCAAAGCCGGAACCACCGATATCGTGGATGCGAGTGTGGTTCATCTAGCGAGCGTGACCGGATTTTCTGTCATGACTTCAGATCCCCGTGACCTTAAATTGATTGGAGAGGCTAATGACGTCACGGTTCAGGTGATCCGAGTATGAGGCTCTCCGACGATGACGCCCATCCCGGCGCGGGGGATTCGGGCAATATTGACGAACGCCCAGTCTTGAAGGCTCTCGAACATGCCGCCGCGAACGCGCACTCTTGGTACGAAGTAGCGTCCACGTTGCGTGAACTCGTATCCGAGGAGACAGCTCAGGACGTAGTCCTTCGAGCAGCCGTCATGGCATTCGACTACTCCTTGCGCCATCAGCGATTCAAGGAGATTAATCTCTCGTCGTTCGTTCCCATGCTGGGCTACGAGAGCGGGGATAGCTATCCGCCAGCCGTGAAGTCTGTCGATTCTGAGATCGCGGATGCCTGGGCGCAGCTTCTAGGAGTATCGGGCCATCCTGTAGTCGTGTCGCGGCTCTCCCATCTTCTCCTCGAACGGGACCAGCGAACACGCGGTGAGCTCGCTCGGATGAGCGCCTCGGCCTATGTTGAAGTGGCGCGAAAGTGGGATGACTACGAGGGGCGCTCCGCTCTGATCTATGGGTTGGCCATGAGCCGGTTTAGTGGGGACGCTGACCTGACTGCGGCGGTCGCGGACAAGGTGCGTGAAATGGCGTGGAAAGACTTAGCGGCTCAAGAAGGTTCCTTCGGGTCCGCATATCTCTTGGTGGACGCGCTCCTTAGCCTGAACGACCCTCCAGACGATATCGACGAGATGCTCCGCGCTCTCGGTGATTTGGCAATCGACGCGTGGACTGTAGAAGACGTGATCCAACTCCAGCGCCAAAGGGCGAAAGGCGATCAAGCAAGGCTACGCGAGTTGGGCCGCGCTCGAATTCGGGCGTGGATGACCCAAGCCGAAGCCGCGGACGGCTTCGTCAAGGCGATGCATTATGAAACCGCGGCGCGGATTGCGGGCGATCTCGGGGAGAAAGACCTACTTATTGAAGCACAGCGCGCCCTACAATCGATCGATAAGTCCGAATTGGAACTCCAACGCATCTCGTCAGAAGTCCAGATACCGCAGGAGGCGATTGAGGCCTTCCTAAGTCAGTTCACTGACTTCGATGACTGGCGCCACGCGATCAACTACATCTCAGTGGTCGTTCCACCGACCGGAAGCGTTCAGGAAAACCGTTTGGCGCTGGAACGGGCGAAGATCGACGCACCACTATCGCATCTAATGCCACACGTGATGATTGGAAGCGACGGACTTCCTCGCTTCAGGCCCCACTCAGATGAAGCGCAAGTGGACCAGGAACTTGCGAGTCAAGAACGTTTCAGGCTACAGATCATGGGTCCGCTCCTCGCGGAGTCACTGCGCCGAATCCTCGAGAAGTTCGCCAACGTCACCGAGGAGGAATTCAAGACCTACTTCGAGTCGCTCCCTCATGTTACCCCTGAAATGGCGAGGAAACTCACGTTAGCGCTACTACGGTTCCGTTCAGGCGATGTCGAGGGCGCGGCGTATATGGCAACGCCAATTGCGGAGGCTTTGGCGAGGAATCTTGTACTCGTGTCCGGGCAGCCTCTTTACAGGGTTCAACGTAAGCAATCACCTGGGCAATATCCCGGCCTTGGGTTTCTGCTTGGCGAGCTGAGGAAGATCGGCTTGGATGAGTCGTGGTATCGGTTTCTGTGGACCTTCCTTGCTAGCCCCGCGGGCGTGAATTTTCGAAACGAGCTTTTCCACGGGTTTCTGGACCGGGTGAACGCCAACCATGCTGCGCTTGTGCTTATTGCTGCAATGTTTCTAGCTCACTTAGGAGTCGGTACGTCTGATGAGCGCGAAATCGAGGGTGGTGCGAGTGCGTCGCAGGATCGTGATTCCGGTTCCCAGTAATGGACGGCAGTTGGTGTGCCTCACGGACCAGGTGGGCCCGCCTCTAGGGGAGCGCGGCCGGCGCTATCGCCATTCCCTGGATCTTTATCCCGTTAAAGATCGTGTAGAACTTCAAGCGTCGGTACGACTTCGCGACGGAGTCCTTAAGACGCGGTGGCCGCCGAGGATTCGAGCTACGTATCCCCCTCTCGAGAGTCTCGCCGAAAGCCGGGTTGGTCCGCAACCACTGCGCGTACTCTGCCTCTGCGGCATTGACCTCCGCTTTTGCGGCCTCGATCTTTGGGACGGATCCCTCTCTCTCCGAGTGCTTCTGTTACGTGTGGGCTTCGCGAAGGCGAGCGTGGATTTTCTACCTTGCAGCTGCTGTATCAAACACCCGTCCTGTGGCTCCCTCGATTGTCGACGTCGACGACGGACCCCAGAGACCGGGCAGGCAATTCGGGGAGATGGCCACCGCGGCGCTAGTCGACCGGCGGGGCCAGCCAGGCCCACAGCCACGTGTACTCGTCCCATCCCGTGAGGCACGCTCGGTCCGAGCCGTCGGCGTCCATCACGTAGACCGCGTGAACCGCGCTGTCGCCCAGCCAGGACTCGCCCATGAACGCGATCCGGCCCCGTCGGGCGACCAAGAACGGGGCCCAGGCGCGGTCGAAGTTGACCGCGTCCTCCGTGAGATGCGTGAGGTCCGATCCGTCCCGTCCGATCGTCGTGATGAGGCCCTCGGACCCGTTCGTGTGGTCCAGCGACTGAAGACGAGACGCCTGCCGTCGGGGCTCCACTGCAGGTGGTCCTCCGCGAGGTCCGGCAAAGACGTCAGCCGGCGGCGGCCGGTGCCGTCGGGCCGCATCACGAACACGTCGTAGCCGGACTCGGACCTCGCTAACGTAGGCGATCCACCGTCCGTCGGGCGAGACCGCGAGGCGGTAATCGTTTGCGCGGTCGCTGCGGATCGCGTGGGCGTCCGAACCGTCGCGGTTCGCCACGACGAGGTCGTTGGACCACTTGCCGGGTCCGGAGTAGACGACGCGCCGGCCCTCGGCGAGCCACATCGCTCCGTCCGAGTAGTGGTCCGACTCGCACCGGCCGCGCGTGAGCTGCCGCGTCGCGCCCGTGCGAGGGCGGACGGTCATCACGTTCGAGGCCAGGTTGTCGCTGCGCGTGCACAAGATCGCGCGGCCGCCCGGCGACCAGTCGGTCGGATACTTGCAGCGGCGCTCTTCGTCCCGGGTCAGCTGCTTGTGGTCGCTCCGTCGAAGTCCATCGCCACGAGCTGACCATCCAAGCCACAGCCCATGAACTCGTCCGAGGTCGAATAGACGAGCCAGTGGTGTTCCTCCGACGGAACCATCGCCCGCTCGAACGTGTCGTTATCCGTCAGCTGCGTCACGTCGTCGCCGGTGGGCGTCATCGAGAAGAGCTCGTTCGGCCCGGGACACTCGCCGCCGTTCTCCACGGAGACCTCGGGCGCTGGATCGACCGGAGGGCAAGCGCTGAAGAAGAGGCGGGAGCCGGCCGCGGTCTGGGCGCCGCCCGCGGGGCCGCGAGCAGGAGAGTGAGGCCGGCGAGGCAGATGGAGACGGCGTTCCGCATGCCCCCCGTGTGCGGAGGGGCGGGCCGGCCGACTATCAACTATTGAGCGTTCGGGTGACCGTCTAGGCCAGCAGGACCCCTCGCGCACCTCGCGCGGACTACGCCGTCTTGATGATGTCTTTCCCTACCGGTGGACCTACAGGCAGGTCGGCAACAGCATGCTCATCAATACAGGCTTTAGCGGGCAGGAATGCCTGGATTCTTTCTGTTCTCGCCCGAAGCCGACCACGCTCACGCGTAATCAAATCCATCCGCATCAGGACGTTCAGATCGCGGGTGAGTGTTTTCTCGGTCGTGCCGGCATACATGCGCGCGAGTGCCGGCGTCATCACGACCAGCTGCCCTTTAGGCACGGGCTCTTCCATCTTCGAAAGGTCCAGCACCAGCTGCCGGCGTCGCTGTGCCGTTGGCCCTTTCTTTCCTGCAAACGCTTCGTGAACGAAGTTTTGCCATGTCACCGACCATTGCTGCTCGCGAATGATTCTTAGCTGGGCTCGAAGTTGTTCCACTAATCCTTGTGCTGCATATTGGACGAAGGTCACTTCGCCATTTGGCTCGCGACTACTTCTGTCGAGCCGTCTGTAATATTCTGCCCGCGTGAAGTTGTAGTGGTTGCTCAGCAAATGAACAACCGGCTTGGGGACGCCCGAGGCGCTCAGGATGTGCACCTCGATCAAGCGAGCTGTCCTACCGTTCCCGTCCCCGAACGGGTGAATCCAAACTAGATATAGGTGCGCCAGGATCGCCTTCAGGTACGCGTAGATGAAACCCTGATCCGGTTGCTGCGGCTTGAAAGCGTCACTCTCCAACCAATCAAGAAGCCTTCGAAGTAAATCTTCGCAGTGATGCGCGGGAGGGCATTTGTATCTACCTACCACGACTGAGTGCGTACGAAAATCACCTGGTACGACTTCTGGGTCGAGCTCCAGATCGTTCAACACCTGCTGGTTGTAATGCCGGATCCGATCAAGCGTCAGGGAAGGTGACTCTCCCGTCTCGAGCTCCCGCCAGAGTTCATTGCAGGCGTCGATGATGTTATCGATTTCCTTCGCTAGGTACTCCTGCGACGGAGGGAGTTTTAGCCGACCATTGAGATGGTCCCAGACTTGCTCCTCGGAAAGTGTGTTCCCCTCAATTGCTGTGGTAGCCAACGCGCCTTTGGCCAGGAAAAGTAAGTACAGCTGCCGAGCCTCTTCCGGCTTTAGCGGGACCCCTTCAATGTGCTGCGTCTTTGACTGTGCTTCTCCGAGCATCATCCACAGAGCCGGTGGGGCGTCTCGCAAATCGATAGCGAAATCGATCCATGGATGATTTTCCGCCGACCATTCCTGTCCCATAATGTGTCCACATTATATGTCCCAACTTTGTAATTATAAAGAGGCCTTCTACCAGGGACAACGTGATTTAGGCCTCTCAGTTGTCCCCCCTAGGTGTCCCTACGATCGTCCCGTCTGGTAGTGTCCCGGCGACGAGAAAGGCCCCCGGGGAAGCAAGCACTTCCCCGG
>JALZBR010000037.1 GCA_030863485.1 Actinomycetota bacterium | reverse complement strand
TTCGAACTCACCCTCGAACTTGGCGATCGGGAGATCCAAGTAGTCGAAGTGACAGCGCACTGATCGATCGATAGAGCCAGGGTCGCCCCGGCATGGGAGCTGTGATGAGACCCCCGACTTCAGCGTCGACCTACCATTCGAGATCTGCTTCGAGAACCGGAACATCGGCGGGCCTTCAGCCGCTTTGACGTACGCTCTGGCCGTCGCGGACATGCTCGATGCTACGGATATCGCGGGAGGCAGGACCGTCGGCGCTATAGGAACCGTCCAAGTGAACGGGGAAGGTTGTCCCGTCGTAGGCCTCGATCAAAAGGCGGCAGCTGCCGAGACCGCGGGGGCTGATTCCTGCTGGTTCCTTTCTGAAGAGGTTGCCGCGGTGGAGACTACGGACTTGGCCTTAAGGAGCGTGGGGGACGCTGGCAACGCAATCGCCACCCTCAAGTCTCATCGAACGATTAGCCCACACCTTCGGACGAGTTCGAAACTATGAGTAAGGATCAGAGCTCGAGGAGCCTTAGCCTGACAACCGGCGGCATCACTCTCCTGGGTGTGCTGGTGAGCGTGGGCACGACGGTAGGGATGGGAATGCAGGGCCGTTGGTGGCTCCGAGTTCTCGCGGGAGTAACTACGACTTTGGTCCTGGTGATCGTTGTGAAGATAGGGACAAGGGCAGGGCACGGCCCGCTGGCTCGCCTCGCCAACTGGATCATCGGGTCGGCCACCGACCGGAAGTGATCGGGAGCCGGCGAGGCGTAGCACTCAGGGAAAGTTCTGTTGGGTCCCCAACGGTTCGCTGTACAACCTTGGAACGCTAGGGGCATTTCTTGCACGCAGCCAAGCCTCATCTTTTTGGGAGGTGGAAAGTGCAAGAGCTCGGGATCTCAATAACCCGTTTAGCGGATTGCTCGTTGCTCAAGGTGGCCGGTGAAATCGATCTAGCCAGTGAGGGACAGTTCGAAAGATCGTTGGAAGAGGTCTTCCACTTCTCGTCGCGGCCGGTGATCGTTGATCTGCGAGCTGTTGCCTTCATCGACATAAATGGAGTGAGGTCTCTCATCAAGTTTTGGCAAGGTGGCTATACGCCCTGGATCTGCGTGCTCCTGAACAAGCGTCAGGTTCGACTCTTCGATGTCTGCTGGCCACTCATTCAGGACGACGCCGCGGGCGAGATCGATTTGGTCTCTCAAACAGTAGAGGAATCGAGTCTCAGACGGATCCTGCTCGAAAGCGGCATCAACTCGCCTTTCGTACTCGGCCGCACTCTCGACGAGGAGTTCTGGCCACAGCCCTCGTGACTAGTTCCATATAACCGCTCTGCGCGCTGACAACTGCTGCCGCCGACCGACCCTTTTTTGTCTCGTGTAGGGGCCCGAACGAATGGCAAGTCGCGGGCACGCCAGGTTCTCGTAAGGGCTCTGCCAAGAGTGTTGTCTAGGCGACATCCGGAGTTGGGGCTCTTGACGAGCGGATACGAAAGAACCGGAAAGAGACTCCGTAACGAGGAGGAGAGATGCTTCAGAGCGCGGATGATCTCCGAAGCTATGGGTTGCGAGCAGTTGATGGTCAGATCGGAAACATCGAAGACTTCTTGTTCGACGACTCCGCCTGGAGCGTCCGTTATATCGTCGCCGACACTCGAAAGTCGCTTCTACGCCGAAAGGTCCTTATCTCCACGTTCGCTTTCTCCCACGTCTCAACGGGGGAGCGGCGGATCTACGTTGACCTGAACAAGGAACAGGTAAGGAACGCCCCAGACGTCGATACCGACCCCCCGATTTCGCGGCAGCAGGAGATCGAGTTCCACAATTACTACGGATGGCCTTACTACTGGCAGGGAGCCATGATCGGGGCACCACCCCTTGCCTATCCTCCGGGTGAAGGTCGAGAGCGCTCATTCGTCGAGCAGACCCAACGCGACGGCGACAAACAGCACCTTCGAAGCATGAAAGAGGTGCGGGGCTACCGAATCCAAGCTATCGACGGCGAACTTGGCCACGTCGAGGACTTCATCGTGCACGACCGAAACTGGCAGATCCGATACATCGTCGTCGACACAAGAAATTGGTGGCCCGGAAAGAAGGTCCTCGTCTCGCCCAACCGAATGCGAGACGTGCGATGGAAAGATCGCAGAGTCGCCATCGACCTCTCGCGGGAGGAGATCAAACAGCGTCCGGATTGGGACGACGTGCCTAAGGTAGATGGCGATAAGGACGCCGATTCTGCTTACCTGCGTCGTCCGCTTCTACATGATTTAGGCGTTCTCATGGATACAAGAACCAGATCGGAGGACTCACGCGCAGTTGTTCCTGTTATCCCGCTGGACCCCGGTTTTGCTACGGGGGAGCTGCGTGTGGACCTGGATTTCGAAATTCCCGAGCTGCTAATAGGAGAGGCTCGAGAGCGTATCGGTAAGGACATACGTGAGCTGGCAATGGCTCGCAGGGAAAGGTGGAGGATTGGGCGGCGTCGTTCTGGTTGTTGACCTTGCGGTTTTGACCCCGCAGGGGCTTTGACTGCCGCCATTCGTCACCCGGCGCCCTTACCCCACCCTCCAGTACGCTGTAACCTGCACGAGGTGAGCGGGAACGGGGTCTGGCTAGCTAAGTTCTTCGGTGGCGCCGATAAGGCTCTTCTTACGACGGCCGACGTTGCGCTTCTGGACGCCTGCTTCCGGAGCATCCCGATGGAGGCTGGAACGGTTCTGTTTTCGGAGGGGTCGATCCCAAAAGGGGTGTGGATCGTCCAGTCCGGAGCGGTCGAGCTCGTCGCTCGAGTGGGGGGCCGTTCCGCCGTGATTCGAATGGTGGGACTCGGGGAGTCCGTGGGCGACATACAAGCGCTCTCCCGGAAGCCGGCTCCGTACAAGGCAAGGACTGCTACGCGATCGGTAACTCTTTTTGCCTCAGGACAGGACCTTGACCAGCTGCTCGCCCGGTCGCCGTCCGTGGCGCGAAGGTGGATCTCGAAGTTGACCCTTCAAGTTGCGAGGAATCAGGACCGGATCGTCGAGTTGTTGAGCGGCAGCCTGGAGCAGAAGGTCGCCCGGGTCCTGTGTCAGGAGTCCCGGGACGACGAATTCTGCTTTTCCCAGTCCACCCTAGCGTCGATGCTCGGCGTGCATCGGTCATCCGTGAGCTCGCTGCTCAAGGACTTCGAGGCTCAGGGGCTATTGGAAATGAGTTACAGGAGGATAAGGATCCTCGATGCCGAAAGTCTTTCAGCCATCGCTTGTGGTTCGAAAGTCGGCGATGCCATCAGCAAGGTGGCGACCGAAG
>JALZBR010000035.1 GCA_030863485.1 Actinomycetota bacterium | reverse complement strand
GGCCGGGATGATCGTGTTCCCTTCGGGAACGCTGTTGACAACAAGCGCTCTGTCAGAGATGCCGTTCCCGGGCGGACGGTGGATCGCCCCCGCCGGGCGAGAGTCCTCCAGTCGAGTTATGGGCGTCCGCCGGAGAAGCCTGGTCGGCACTCAACGGCACTTGTGAGCGCTCTCGCGCTACTTGCCTCCCGAGTGGCCGCCTACCGTAGTGGCCCGCCAGGGCCGCCCAGCGGTCATTGCGAACCATGCTCTCATCGGAGTTCCGCGTCCACCCGAGGAGGCAGAGTCGTTTTTGCCCGCCGTTCGCCTCCCCCTTGTGCTTTCCTGTCTCCTTCCCGGGGCTTTGATCTCTCGAGACAAATCATGATTGAGCACCTAATAGTGATTGTCGGTCGACCTGGAAGTGGAAAGACGACCGCGGCGGAGGGCTTGGCGAATCAGTTAGGCTGCTCAAACTTCTCGATGGGAGACATTATCCGGCGGAGCGCTGCTCGCTCGGCGCGGGCGGAGACCAGGTACTTTCGTCCCGATCCATACTCCGGTGAGGAATTGTCCGCGATGCTAGTCTCGCATCTTCGCGACGTCGAGAAGACCTGCGTCGTGCTAGACGGAAGCCTCATGATCGATGAAGCTTTAGAAATTCTTCGGAAGAGCATACCGATCGGCCGAATTACGAGCTATGTCCTCGAGTGTGACTACAAGACTCGTCGAGCACGAGTACAACACCGGGGCGCGGAAGGCCGCGAGCAGGAAGACTTAGAGTTCTTTGAGGGTCGGGAAGGCGCCTTTGACGACGTTCTCCCTAGGACAATCGAGGGCTTGCGCCGTTTCGGACCCGTAATCACTATCGACGGGACTGCGAGCTCTGTGGCTGTGTTGGAGACGCTAGTTCGTTCGATTCGAAAATTCTCCGTGATTGAGAACCGTGAACGGGAGTGACGGTGACCAGGGCCCGCCGCGGGATTGATTGAGCGATTCAGGAGCTGATGTCGTAGTTCCAGTCGCCATGCCATTCGTGGCGCCGGATGGGGATACGGGCGTAGTCAGCGTCGTTGATCTTCTCGCCCGTCGGGTACCAGTTGGGGTCGTAGGCGCACTGCACGGTGAGGCCCGTCGTGGTCGTGGTAGCGGCGATGAGCTCGACGATGGTGCGGATGTCGGTGAGGGGACGGCCCCGCCAGTTCATCGAGATGAAGCTGAACAGCCGGTGCTCGATCTTGTTCCACTTCGAGGTCCCGGGTGGGTAGTGGCAGACGGTGATGGTGAGGCCGGTCTCTCGGGCGAGGGCGGCCAGGTGCCACTTCCACGCCCGCACCCGGGGACCGTTGGAGCCGCCGGCGTCGGCGGTGATCATCAGGGTGGTGGCGTCGGGGAAGCGGGAGCGTCCCATCTGGTTCCACCAGCGGCGGATCGACTCGACCGCGAACTCGGCGGTGTCCGCCGAGTCGCCCACCGACACCCAGCCCTCGTCATTGCCCACGTCGTAGACGCCATAGGGGATGGCCTTGGCGAACTCGCCCAGGGCTCGGTCGGCGAAGTCGTGCACGTTGACCCGCTGGGGCTCTCCGGCTGGCTGCCACTCCCGCCCGCCGTTGGCGTAGTTGCCCACCAGCTCCTTCTTCTTCGTGTCGACCGAGATCACCGCCTCGCCCAGCTCGAGGCGACGGGTGGCCAAGTCGTTGATGTAGCGGAACTGCCCGTCGCGGTCGGGGTGGGCCGTCCCTTCGTTCTGCTTGGCGGGGGCCTGCAGGGAGTAGCCCATCTGGTGCAGCAGCCGTCGCACCAGCTCCGCCGAGACCCTAAAGCCCTTGGCCTGCAGGTCTCGGGCCAGCTCGTAGGTCGACTTCAACGTCCAGCGCAACGCCGACATCGGTGTCCCCCTCGTCGACGGGTGGACGAGCTCGTCGAGGGCTTGGGCCAACCCGGGCTGCTTCTCGATGGCCGGCTTGTCGCCCGCGCCCGGCGATCGCACCCGCTCCGACGGCGCACGGCCCGCCTCCACTTCGGTCTATGCGCGGATCACGGTGTTGCGCGACATCCCAGACGCCTCCGCCACCGCCGTCTTGCCGCCCCGGGCCAGCGCCCGTGCCATGGCACCGGCGACCACCCGGCGTTGCGACTCATTGAGGTGTGGCATCACCGTCGAGAAGAACAGTCTCAGCTCCTCACCGGTGGCCTCCACACGCTCATACTACTCCGCGCGACTAATCGTGTGGTGGATGCCCAGGGAGACCGATTTGGAATAATGGCGTCTGCCGTGGGTGCGAACACGCTGCCGCCCACGACCCTCGCCGAGGCACCTTCTGGGGGGTCCCGCCATCCGCCGATTAGCGCCCTTCCTTAGCGCCGAGGATCGCCGTCCAGAATAGTGAAAAGCGGAGAACCCCGTCATCGGACTGAGTTATGTCCATCAAGCGACGAACCGCGGGGGGCGCAGTCGAGAAGCGATTCCAATGTGCTCGGAGCCTTTGATCATCGAGACCGAACTGCTCCCGGCGGTAATCCGGTGTTGATACAACGTGGTGTGGGAATACTTTCTGCGTGCAAACCTCGATACTAGCTTGCCTCACTAGCTCGGCCCACTCCGTCGGCGTTCGGTATGGGCTCTGACCCGGCTCAGAGATCGTGATGACCTCATCCATAAACCTGCGGTCGTCGTCGCCTAGAGCGCAGGACTCAACGATGAGGAACTTACCCTTTGGCCTGGTAACTCGTACCATCTCCAGGAGAACGCGACTCGGGTCTCGGCAGTGCTTAAGTAGGTTTCGACAGGCCGCAACCCCAAACTCCTCGTCTCGGAGTGGTAACGCGTGCGCGTCTCCCTGAATTGCGGCGACCTCCCGAGCGGACTCCTTAAGCGCCTGAAGCATCCGGCGGGATAGGTCCATCCCGTAAAGTGACACTTTAGGACGCGATAGTAGGTCGCTGAAGTCGCCTGGACCGCAGCCCACGTCTAACCACCGTCCGTTGGGAAGACCAGATGCTAACTCGACAATCTCGGAGGACATCTCCGGGTTGCGGGCCCAGCCGCGATGGGAGAACCGGGCACCAAGTCTCTCGTAATTGGAGAACTCTCTGCCGCCCGAGATCATGGAGTGGGGCCCGTCCAAGGTGTCCCCGCCGCCCACATCCGGCGGAATCTGTCAACGAAGTAGGCGAACCATTCCGGATCACCGGACTTAGTGACATAGATCACCGGCCGGCTCCCCACCGGAGACTTGAATGGATACAATTCCACCCATGCGCGTCCGTGGAGCTCATCGGGATCGAGTATCACTAGTCCACAGGTCGGCACTACGTCAGTGGTCTTTACGGCAATGTGGTCTCGTATCGCGTCATCCCGCTCCAGTAAGAATGACCACAACTGGCCAAGGGCCACCCCGATCTGACCAACGTATACGGCTGGGTCGGGCATTTCGTAAACGACCGATCGTGCCGTTTCAACTGCTGCCTGACTATTAGGGTCCAACAGGAGGAACTGGAAGTGACACCCGGCCCTGGCCTTTTCTTCGAAGAGACTTACGTGATTGTGTATTACTCTCGATAGAGAGCCGCCAGACATCCATACGGTCGACGCCGTTGCCAAACGGCGCTCAAGGAGTTCCAGGGTGACTCTCCTACCGAGCATATCTTCTCGACCGGTCCGGTCGAGACTGGCGACGACCAACTTGTTCGTATCTTCCGCGAGAAGCTCGAGTCTGCGAATACTAACGGTGCGCTCAATGAGCATCGAGGTTGCCAGTAACCCTACGGTGGCCAGGGTCCATTGGAGCAACTCTCGTTCGTTCGTATCATCGCGGTCCGAGGCTAAGAGAACGAAGCCGACAAACGCGATGATTACGAGTGTTGGTGCATTTAGTAAGAGGAAGCGAAGGATGTTCTTCCCAACTCGCACTACTGACACGGGACTCCCCCAAGGTCACACGGGAAGGGTCCCCGACGCTGTCCAGAGGCCACGTGCCGGATGAACACGGGTCCAGGACCCTAATGGCCGCTGTGCGTCGTGTCGATGCTCCGAGCGGTGACGGTTGCGAACAGGCACTTCGCCAGGCTGCGGACCATAGGATGAGTTTGGATGCTAGGCCGCAGGGCGGAGTGTCCATTGTCCGTTGTCTGGGGGCGATCCCCGTCGGGGGGCGCCGGGCGAAGGAGCGCAGGCCCGTCGCTTCGGCAGCTTTCGTCCCCGCGCCGACGCCGGGACACGGGTCCGGAGCGCCTCCGCCGCGCTGCCGTTGGGCGGCAACGGCCAGCACTGAGACGGCGTCCCCATGACGTTGGGCTCTGTTCACGAATCGATGGGCGCAAAGTGCCGGTGGTCGAGCACTGGCGTCGCCGGCGGCGCCGCCGGCAACTGCTCCGGCCGGGAGTATGCGGGATGACCGCCCCGCGCTTCTTGCGCCCTCGCGTCAAGGGGAGGGCGCTGCGCCTCACATGGAGACCACTCAGCTCGTTCCCCCCGCGCCGACCGGTCCTTGACGAGCCCGCCGCGGGGTCAACGGGCTCTTGGCCCGGTACTGGCAGAACACCTGGGCCGGCTACGCCCCTGTGACTACGTCGGGACGCATTCGCCCAGCGTGAACGTACGGCGTTCACCGGCGGCACGTGACGCCAGGAGGGCTGGCGTGCGTCACGTCGACGGACCCCGCCGACGGCCAAACTGCGGAGGACACCTTGGCTGGGGAATATGCCTCGAATCACGAAGCCCCGGGGTTCGCAGCCCCGGGGCTTCCAGGGATTCGCCGACCCCTCACAGGTGGCGGTCCAGCTACGGACAATATTGCTGCGAAGCGGTGGACATTACCAGGACAGCGACTGGCAGATCAGCGGCCGTCCTACGGCCTCTCGCTGGTCACCGGGGGAGACGTCCGACCAGCACGAAGCCCCGGGGTTCGCAGCCCCGGGGCTTCCCCGGATTCGCCGACCCCTCACAGGTGGCGGTCCAGCCACGGACAATATTGCTGCGAAGCGGTGGACATTACCAGGACAGCGACTGGAACATCAGTGGTCGTTCTCTGGTCAGCTCGTTCTCCCCTTCTGTCGAGACAAAGGTCCTCTCCCATCCTTCCCTAAGCCGCGAGTTCCTCTCGTTCCATCTGTCAATGGCCCAGTTCGGAGCGGGTCCACATGCTCGCCGTCTTCCCTAACCATTGACTTCGCCGACAGACGCGTGAGAAGATCCGATACGAGCAGTCATGTCGCAGCATGGCTGCTCGGAGTTTCGTCGACCCCTCACAGACCTGATCCAACCGGAGGCCGAGGTGGCGCCGCCAGATCGTTCCTTCGCCCCATGGCAGGTTGCTGCTGCCGTGGGGATCCTCGTTCTCGTCCTGATTGCCGCGATCCTTCTAGCGAAAGTGCATCCCCTTGCGCTCTCTGCGCTCGTCCCAATCCTTGCGGCGAGTCGCAGACTGATCCCAAGACTGCTCCTATCGGAACAGTCACAGTCGGCGACTGGGGACCGACAGTGAGTAGCCCAGTCCCTTGGTGGCCGTCGCGCAGAGTTCGTGTCCGGTCGGCCGAGTACCAAGACGAACCGCCAGTTCAGGTCGTACAACTCGCTCGGGACCTACGCGATGTGGCAGCAGCGAAGACACCAGCCGAGAGGCGGAACGCGCTGTATGAACTCGCGCGGCTGGACGAAGGAGGCAGCGCGCAGTTGGACCCGTTGGACTGGGCCGAGCGAGTGGAGTCGACAATTCGATCAGCAGTCGATGCCTTGGATGACCCTTATCGAAAGGCTGCCGATATTCTACTGTTCTCACCCTCCCGGATGAACCTAACAGAGAGACGGGGTAGGGCTGCTGAAGTGATCGGCGTAGCAATCGATACGTTTCGCCGCCGGTACGAGGGCGACGTCCTGCGAGAAGTCGCGCTCCGCCTTGAGCAGCTGTGGCTTGCGACGAGCCGCTCCGGAGAATTGCAAGCCGACTGGCGCTCCGCAAGGTCTGAACTGCCTAGATCAGCACAGTACTCAGATGTGTCTGTCGCGCGACACCTCCTTTCCGAAGCAGACGAAGGAGTTGTGCTCCTGGGGTCAGTTCTACTTGTAAAGCGGCGAAACAAGGTAGTCGGTAAGACCCTGTCGAGTGATCAGCTGCGAGATCTTCGACGAAACCGTACCCACGTCTTGGCTGACCCGGACGCTGCCTTGAGGTTCGTAATTGAAGCCGATCCATCTACCTGATTGCTCGGTGCCAATGGAATGGGACCTAGCGGTAATGCCCCCTCCACTCGCGTGCACGGGCGGGTAATCACAGTGGAAGGCTTTTTCCGGTGGCTGGACGCGGCCGGCACCAGAGCGCCTTCTGCTATCGACGTGAGCCGAACGGCCAATAGCAAGCCGCGCGCCGTAAGCCCATGGATGGGCGCCGTCGAGAAGCCAGGTCGCATAGGGGTGGTTCGACAAACCGTCCCGGGGGTGAGGGACAGGTGCGGGCAATGCTGGGGAACACCTTCGTCTGCCCGAGAACGCCGTCCTTGTCCCCGTCGCCCCTCCGCTGCGAAGACGCCAGTTCTCGGCCCAGCGCGCACGAGCCCTGACCGCTGCCGCGGCGGAGCCGCTCACATTGCCGGATGTGACGCACCCGCCTGACGAGCGGGCGGGTCCGGAAAGGCCGAGCCCGCGCGTTAGGCGTCCTGGCGCCCGGTCCCGCAATAGCACAGCACCCCTTGCGCTGTCCGGTCAACGGCCAATCCCCATGGGCCTGGTCGGACTTTCTCTCTGACTCGACTTCGACACGGTGATCGCGTAAGGGCTGGTCAGCGAGTCGCGACAAGAGGTGTTTGTCACTACCCAGGTCGGTTGACCTGCGGTTACGCGATGCGGGCCCGGGACCAGGCGGCGGTCTCGACGCCGAAAGCTTCGAGCACGTGGGCCTGCAAGGAAGACCGGCGGGTGACGAGCTCGATGCGGCGCTCGCCGGCATCGACGGCGACGGCCCGGATGCGGGCGAGCTCACGCAGCGCCCGTGCGGGGGTGAGGTGCTGGTCGGCGATGTCGGGGTCACGAACGTCGGCGCCCCGCAGGTCGGCGGCCATGAGCGCCTCGATGACCGCCGCGTAGACGCAGATGGCGACGTGGCCCCGCACCCGCTCCTCGGTCCAGTGGAAGACGGGGCGGAGATGGAGGAAGTCCTTGAGCACCCGGAAGCGGCGCTCGATCTCGACCAGGCGCCGGTAGGCCATGACCACCGACGCGGTGGAGGCCTGGGCGGGCGTGAGGCTGGTGACGAGCACGTAGCGGCCGGCGAGGAGCTCCTCGTAGTCCAAGGCCTCCTCCCGGTAGTGCCACAGGAAGCGGCCTTTGGCCACCTCGATGTCGAACAGGCGGGCGACGC